>CALRMP020000041.1:0-25684 GCA_943369205.1 Gulosibacter massiliensis
GTTGGCGAGGGGTGAGGGCAGCGTTACCGTGGGACACGAGAACCTCCTTGGTTCAGAGCGGAAGCAGTAAGCAGCTCCACTCTGCCTCGGAGGTTCTCGCCATGTCAGGACGTCCAGATCAAACAACGTCCCTGGGCACTACAGCTAGAAGAGCAGTACGCCGCGACCGCTCGTGACGCGCTCGCCCGCGGTGAAGAACTGCAACTCGCGCAGCTCGCTCTCGACGACGCCGACCTCGCTCTCGACTCGCTCGAGCGCCGTCGCGACCAGGCCCTCGAGCGCGCCGACGCAACCGCGCGCCAAGCCGCCCAGGTCATCGCGCAGCTCTCCCGTGCGGGAGGCGGCGACATTACCGCGGCGCTCCTGACGAGCGGCGATGACGCGGATGCTCTTCTCTACCGCCTCGGAACCATGAGCGCCCTCGGCACTCGCGCCGACGCGGTCATGGCGCTCGCGACGCTTGATCGCAACGTTGCCGCCGCCCTCAGCGAGCAGGCTGCCGTCGCGCGGAGCGAACGGGAAGCCCTCGCGGCCGATGCCGCAACTGCCCTCGAGGAAGCGGCCGCCGCGGCCGAGGTGGCCGAAGCGCGGGTTGCCGCGCAAGAGGCTGCGCTCGGCGAGTTGTCGGCGCAGCTCGCGACGCTGACGGGCCGTAGCGCTGCGCTTGAGCGCGAGTATCTCGACGGCTTGGCGGGCGACGACACCGGCGGAGGCGCGGCTCCGAACCCGAGCCCGAGCAGCCCGCCGCCCGGCGGGCAAGTTGGGCCCGCTCCGACCCCGAGCCCGAGTGCGCCCAACCCCGCCCCCTCGCCCAGCGCCCCGGCAGCGCCGAGCCCGAGCCCGAGCAGGCCGGCTCCGGCGCCGAGCGCGCCGCCAGCATCCGTCGGCCCACCGAATGCCACGATCGTGAACGCCGCGATCGCGTTCGCGCGCGCCCAGCTCGGCGAGCCCTATCTCTTCGGCGGCAGCGGCCCGAATGCGTGGGACTGCTCCGGGCTCACGATGATGGCCTACTCGGCCGCGGGCCTCGCGATCGGAGGCCACTCGGTCTCGGCGCAGTACAACCGCGCGGCGACGCGTGGCCAACTGGTGCCCTACGCGCAAGCGCAGCCGGGCGACCTCATCTTCTACAGCTACGGCGGCTCTGCCTCGGGCGCGAAGTATCACGTGGCGATCTACATCGGCGCCGGCCAAATGCTCGAAGCGCCATCGCCGGGCAAGCCCGTGCGCATCGTGACGGTGCGCAACTACGACCGCATCGGGCTCGTCGCGCGGCCGAGCGCTTAGGCGCTCTAGTGCCCGGCGGGCGGCACGTAGGCCGCGATGCCGGCCTGCACGATGGCCTCGGCTTCGGCGGCGTCGCCCCAGCCCTCGGTCTTGACCCACTTGCCGGGCTCGAGGTCTTTGTAGTGCTCGAAGAAGTGCTCGATCTCTTTCTTCGTGAACTCAGAGACGTCGCCGATGTCGTTAATGTGCGCCCAGCGCGGGTCTTTCGCGAACACGCAGATGACCTTGGCGTCGCTGCCGCCGTCGTCGGTCATGTTGAAGACGCCGACGGGGCGCACGCTCACACCGACGCCCGGAAAGAGCGGGTACTCGGTCAGCACGAGCGCGTCGACCGGGTCGCCGTCGAGGCCGAGCGTGTTCTCGAAGAAGCCGTAATCGGTCGGGTAGACGAACGTCGTGAAGAGCACCCGGTCGAGCATGACGCGACCCGTTTCGTGGTCGATCTCGTACTTGTTGCGGCTGCCCTTGGGCACTTCGATGATCACGGGGTAAGCGCCCACGGGGTGCTCCTTCAACGATGAGAAATCGGCAGGGTCATGCGCGCGAGCGCGCTCTAACCTTAGTGGATGCCCCCCTTGCTGCCCGGTGCGTCAGACCGTCGCCCGCGGCTCACCCCCGCGGTTGCCGACGTGCGCCGTGCGGTGCGCGAAAGCCTGAGCGATCTGAGCGTTGGTAGCGCGGGAACACCCGAGAGGCCGCTCGTGCTCGTGGCGCTCAGCGGCGGGCCCGACTCGATGGCTCTCGCCGCGGCGACCGCGTTTGAGGCCCCCCGGCTCGGGCTGCGAGCCGGAGCCGTCATCGTCGACCACGGCCTGCAGGCAGAGTCGGCGGCCGTCGCGCAGGCGGCGGCGCAGGCGGCGCGCGACCTCGGGCTGGAGCCCGTGCGCGTGGAGCGCGTGACCGTCATGGGGGCGGGCGGCCCTGAGGCTGCGGCGCGCGATGCCCGGTATGCAGCGCTCGAGCGCTCCGCGCGCGAGCTGGGCGCAGTGGCCGTGCTGCTCGGGCACTCGCTCGACGACCAGGCCGAGACCGTGCTGCTCGGACTCGCGCGCGGCAGCGGCACGCTCAGCATCGCCGGCATGGCCGCGGTCATGGACGGTCTCTACCGCCGGCCCTTGCTCGGAGTGCGTCGCGACACGCTGCAGCAGGCTTGCGACGACCAGTACCTCGAGCCGTGGCACGACCCCCACAACGACGACACGCGTTTCGCCCGCGTGCGGGTTCGGCGCACCATCCTTCCCCTGCTCGAAGATCAGCTCGACGCCGGAATCGTCGAGTCGCTTGCCCGTACCGCCGCGATCGCGCGCGAAGATGCCGAGGCGCTCGATCACCTCGTCGACGAAGTGGCCGAAGATCTCACCGAACTGGCGGAGGGTGGATGCTCACTCTCGGTCGCCGGCCTCGCCGCGAACCCCGCGGCGATCCGGCACCGCCTGATCAGGCTCATCGTGCGCGGGCAGTTCGGTGCCTCGATCTCGCGTGCCCAGACCCTCGAGGTCGCCCGGCTCGTGACCGACTGGCACGGGCAAGGGCCGGTGCACCTGCCCGGCGTTAGGGTGGAGCGAGCGGGGCCTCGCCTCGTGTTCACCGCCGCTGAGTAACCGCCCTCACCCCGCCAAAGGAGAACCCCGTGGACGTCGACGACATCCGCTCTGACCTGACCGAAGTGCTCGTCACCGAGCAAGAGATTCACGCGAAGCTCGCTGAGCTCGCGCGGCGGGTCGAGGCCGACTACGGCGACACGCCACCCTTGCTCGTCGGTGTGCTCAAGGGCGCCGTCATGGTCATGGCCGATTTCGCGCGTGAGTTGTCGGTGCACGTCGAGATGGACTGGATGGCCGTGTCGAGCTACGGCGCGAGCACCGAGTCGAGCGGCGTCGTGCGCATTCTGAAAGACCTCGACACCGAGATCGCGGGCCGCGACGTGCTCATCGTCGAAGACATCATCGACTCAGGGCTCACGCTGTCGTGGTTGCGCGCCAACCTTGCATCGCGCGGTGCCAAGAGCGTGAAGATTCTCGCGCTGCTGCGCAAGCCCGAAGCGGCGAAGGTGCAGGTCGACGTCGAGTACGTCGGCTTCGACATTCCGCCCGCGTTCGTCGTCGGCTACGGTCTCGACTACGCCGAGAAGTACCGCAACCTGCGGGCTGTCGGCGTGCTCGCCCCGCACGTCTACCAGCACTAGTCGATCGCCACCTCGCTCGGCGCGATACCCCGTTTTCGCTATGTGCCTCTCGCGGCACATGCCGCGGGAGGCACACTGCCTCAGAGGGGTTGCACTCCTCGTAGGGAACGTGCGGGCGGCCGTGTGAATGGCTCGCCCCTACGCCCGCGGCGGCTGCATTTATGGTTCGCCCCTGCGCCCGCGGCGGCTGCATTTATGGTTCGCCCCTGCGCCAGGGGCGAACATCCAGGGCCCCCATTGCTCGTGCGCGATACCCTGACACTCTCGTTTCACTGAAAGAAAGGGGCGCGCCCGATGGCCCGCCAACCCATGACCGCGAAGCGTCTTGTTCGCGGACCGCTGCCGTACGTCATCGTCGGAGCCCTCGTCATTTGGGCCGGCTTCGCTCTGCTCGGCGGCATTGGTGGCTTTCGCGCGATCAGCACCCAGCAAGGGCTCGAGCTGCTCGCAGAGGAGACGTTCACGTCGGTCAAGATCGTCGACGGTGAGCAGCGCGTCGACCTCGTGCTCGCTGAGGCCGACGAAGAGCTCGGGCAGAACCTGCAGTTCTACTACGTCGCGCCCCGCGGCGCGGCTGTCGTTGCCGCGATCGATGCAGCGACAATCGAGGAGGAGTTCACCGACGAGGTTCCGCAGTCGAACTTCTTTGTGAGCCTGCTTGGCCTGATCATCCCGTTCCTGATCATCGGCATCATCTTCTACTTCCTGCTCACGCGCCTGCAGGGTGGCGGCGGCCGCGTCATGCAGTTCGGCAAGTCGCGCGCGAAGCTCGTCAACAAAGAGACGCCGCAAGTGACCTTCGCCGATGTCGCGGGTGCCGACGAAGCGATCGAAGAACTCGAAGAGATCAAAGACTTCTTGAAAGACCCCGCGCGGTTCTTGGCCGTCGGCGCGCGCATTCCGAAGGGTGTGCTGCTCTACGGCCCACCCGGCACGGGCAAGACCTTGCTCGCGCGGTCGGTCGCGGGCGAAGCGGGCGTGCCGTTCTATTCGATCTCGGGTTCTGACTTCGTCGAGATGTTCGTGGGTGTCGGCGCGAGCCGCGTGCGCGACCTCTTCACGCAAGCGAAAGAGAACGCTCCGGCGATCATCTTTGTTGACGAGATCGACGCCGTCGGTCGTCACCGCGGTGCCGGCATGGGCGGCGGCCACGACGAGCGCGAGCAGACGCTCAACCAGATGCTCGTCGAGATGGACGGCTTCGACCCCAACACCAATGTCATCATGATCGCGGCGACCAACCGCCCCGACATTCTTGACCCCGCCCTGTTGCGCCCGGGCCGCTTCGACCGACAGATTCAGGTGGATGCTCCCGACATGAAGGGGCGCGAAAAGATTCTGCAGGTGCACGCCAAGGGCAAGCCCATGGCCGAGAACGTCGACCTCGAAGTGCTCGCGCGCAAGACGCCGGGCTACACGGGCGCCGACCTCGCGAACGTGCTCAACGAGGCTGCGCTGCTCACCGCACGCGTGGGCGGCGAGCGCATCACGAACGAGTCACTCGACGAAGCCGTCGACCGCGTGATGGCGGGCCCGCAGCGCCGCACGCGCATCATGCGCGACCACGAGAAGCTCATCACGGCGTACCACGAGGGCGGCCACGCTCTCGCGGCGGCGGCCATGCGGCACACCGACCCCGTGACGAAAGTCACGATTCTGCCGCGCGGCCGGGCCCTCGGTTACACGATGGTGTTGCCGATCGACGACAAGTATTCGGTGACGCGCAACGAGCTACTCGATCAGCTCGCGTACGCCATGGGTGGCCGCGTGGCCGAAGAGATCGTCTTCCACGACCCAACGACGGGCGCCTCGAACGACATCGAGAAGGCCACTGCGATCGCGCGGCGCATGGTGACCGAGTACGGCATGAGCACGATCGTTGGCTCGGTGAAGCTCGGCTCGTCGAGCGGCGAAGTCTTCCTGGGCCGCGACATGGGGCACCAGCGCGACTACAGCGAGAGCGTCGCCGAGCACGTCGACGCCGAGGTGCGCGCGCTCATTGATCAGGCGCACGACGAGGCGTGGAAGGTCATCAACGAGAACCGCGACATTCTCGACCGTCTCGCGAGCGAACTGCTGGAGAAGGAGACGCTCGACCACCTGCAGCTCGCCGAGTTGTTCGCCGACGTCAAGAAGCTGCCCGAGCGCCCGCAGTGGCTCTCAAGCGTCGACCGACCGTTGCCCGATCTGCCGCCGGTGCCGATGCCCAGTAAGGCTCCGGTCGACGCCGGAGCCCTCGCGAACACCACTCACGACACCGTCGGTCGCGACGACTGAGGCGACGATGCCCCCCATCGATCGAGCCCGCATCGAAGCGGCCGTCGCTGAGATTCTGGCCGCGATCGGCGAAGATGCTCAGCGGCCGGGTTTGCTGACGACTCCCGAGCGGGTCGCCGAGTCGTACGCGGAGTTCTTTGCGGGGGTCGGAGTCGACCCAGTGCCGCTGTTGAGCGACGAGCTCAGCATGCAGTCTGACCCGGGGGAGCGCGGTGAGCTCGTGCTGCTGCGCGACATTGCGCTGCGCTCGATCTGCGAGCATCACTTGCTGCCGTTCACGGGCGTGGCCCACGTGGCCTACCTCCCCGCCGAGCGGATCGTCGGGCTCGGGAGCATCGCGCGCGTCGTCGAGACCGTGGCCTCACGACCTCAACTGCAAGAGCGCCTCGGGGAAGACGTCGTCGCTGCTCTCGATCAGGCACTGCAACCGCACGGCGTGCTCGTCGTGATCGACGCTCGACACGGCTGCGTCGGAGCCCGCGGGCCCCGGCAGGCCGAGAGCACCACCGTGACGGTGGCCTCGAGCGGCTCACTCACCGACCCCGTACGGCGAGCTGAAGTGATGGCCCTCATCGGCGGGCGAAGCTGATGAGCGCTGCGCACGCGCGACCACAGCTGTGGGGCATTCTCAACGTCACGCCCGACTCGTTCAGCGATGGTGGCGCGTTCGTCGAGGTCGACGCGGCGATCGCACACGGGGTGCGCATGGTGCAGCAGGGCGCTTCCGTCATCGACGTCGGAGGCGAGTCGACTCGGCCGGGCGCCGAGCCTGTGGCGCCGCAGGTCGAACGCGAGCGCGTGGTGCCCGTCGTGGCGGGGCTGGCGGCGCAGGGCATCCACGTGTCCATCGACACCATGCATGCCGCGACTGCCGCTGCAGCCGTCGGCGCGGGAGCCCTCATCGTCAACGACGTGAGTGGTGGGCTCAACGACCCCGACATGGCTCCGCTCGTGGCGGAGCTCGAGGTCGACTATGTCGCGATGCACTGGCGAGGGCCCAGCGATCAATGGGATGCCCTCAGCACCTACACCTGGGCCCCCCACGATGTGCGCACCGAGTTGCGGGCCCGGCTCGACGCCCTGCTCGCTGTGGGTATTGCTCCCGGGCGTTTGTGGGTGGACCCAGGGCTCGGTTTCGCGAAGAACCCCGAGCACAACTGGCAACTGCTCGCGCATCTCGCCGAGCTCGACCCGCTCGGCGCGCGCGTGCTCGTAGGGGCATCGCGCAAGCGTTTCATCGCGAGCCTGCTGCCGGCGGCCGCGCACATGACCGAGCGCGACCTGCCGACGGCGGTGGTCGGGGCACTCGCGGCGCTCGCCGGAGTCGACGCGCTGCGCGTGCACGACGTCATCTCGAGCTCACGCGCCCTTGATGTGGTCGACGCGTGGCGCGGTGGCTGGAGTGGGGGAGGCTCATGACTACGCCCACCCCGCGTGACGCGATCACGCTCACGGGCTTGCGCGCGCGCGGCCATCACGGCGTGTATGAGCATGAGCGCCGCGACGGACAAGACTTCATCATCGACGTGCGCGTGACGCTCGACCTTGCCCGCGCCGCGACGAGCGATGACGTCGCCGACACCGTGCACTACGGCGAACTCGCGGTTGCCGTGGTCGAGGCCGTCGAGAACGACCCGGTCGATCTCATCGAGACGGTTGCCGAGCGCGTGGCCGCGATCGCACTGGGCTACGCGGCGGTGCACGAGGTTGAGGTCACGGTGCACAAGCCGCAAGCCCCGATTCCGGTGCCGTTCGACGACGTGAGTGTCACGATCGTGCGGAGCCGCGCGTGACTGCCGCGACGGGCAGTCCCTCCGCGCACCGCGAGGGCGCGCGGGCTGCCACCGCGGTGATCGCGCTCGGCAGCAACCTCGGCGATCGCACTGCCACGCTCGAGAACGCGGTCGCCGCACTCGCTGAGTTGCCCGAGTCGAGCCTCACCGCCGTGTCGTCGTGGCACGGCACGGTCGCCGTAACGCTCGAAGGCCCCGACCCCGAGCGGCCGGCGTACCTCAACGGGGTGGCCGTGCTGCAAACCCGCCTCGACCCGTACACGCTGCTCGACGCGCTCCGGGCGATCGAGAGCGCCAACGGCCGCGAGCGCGCAGAGCGCTGGGGCGACCGCACGCTCGACCTCGATCTCATCGCGTTCGACGCGCTCGAGATCGACTCGCCCGTGCTGCAGATTCCCCACCCGCGGGCCCACGAGCGCGACTTCGTGCTCGCACCCTGGCTCGAAGTGCAGCCCGACGCTGAGCTCGTCGGGCACGGGCCGATCGCCGAGTTGCTCGCTGCACTGCTCGCCGCACCGCCGGAGTCGACACCGTGAGCCGCACGCGCCCGCTGCCCATGCTCGTCGCTGTGGCCGTTGGCCTCCTGGCGCTCTACTCGCTGAACATCGTGCTCGCGATGCGCGGTGTTGCCGTGGTGGTGCCGCCCGTGTCCCTCGCCGTCGCGCTCGCCCTCATCGCGATTCTGCTCATCGCGCTCGCGTGGCCGGTTCGCCGAGCCGCGCAGGGCGAGCGCCGCATCGACCCCTTCTTCGCTACGCGTGTGGTCGTGCTCGCCAAGGCCAGCGCGCTCGCGGGTGCGTTGTTGGCGGGGGCCGCGGCGGGCATCCTGATCTACCTGCTGAGTCGTGTGGTCGTGCCGTTAGGCTCGTCGCTGACCGCGGGAGCGACCCTCGTCGCCGCAGTGGCTCTCGCGGCGGCGGCACTCGTGGCCGAGCACTGGTGCTCACTGCCGCCCGACGAGCCAACCGACGAACTCACGAAGGAGTCAGCCTGATGACGACCCCCGAAGAGAACCCTGACGCACGCGTACCGACGAGCCCCGAATCGGGCCGACTCGAGCGCCCGGAGACCGAGTGGCAGCGTGTCTCGCCCAAGTACATCCCTGTTGACATGCTGTCGACGGCGATCTTCGGTGCGATTGTCACGGTCGTCTCGTTGATTCCGTTCTGGCTCGGTTGGGAGCAGGGCTGGATTCTCGGCGTCGTGTTCGGGGTGATCTTCCTCATCACCCTCGTGCTGACGCCACGCCGCGTGCGCGCCATCGGTTACCTGCTGCGCGATGACGATCTGCTCTTTCGCCGCGGCATCATGTTTCAGCGGTTTGTCGCCGTGCCCTACGGCCGCATGCAGCTCATCGACATCAACCGCGGCCCGCTCGCGCGCGCGTTCGGTCTCGCCGAAGTGAAGTTCGTGACGGCGGCCGCGTCGACCGGGGTCACGATTCCGGGCCTTCCCTTCGAGACAGCCGAGCAGTTGCGCGACCACTTGGTCGCCGTCGCCGAAACGCGCCGGGCGGGGCTGTGAGCACGGAGGGCGCAGAACCCACCGGCGACGCACCGGTCGGCGCAGAGCCCACTGGCGACGCACCGGGTGGCGCGAGCGTGAACCCGCAGGCGCCGCGCCCCTCTGCCGCGGGCCTCACGACCGACTTCGCCGACGGCGAGTGGCACCGTCTCCACCCCGCAACACCGCTCTTTCGCGGCGGCCTCGCGTTCATCGCCATTCTCGGCGTGCTCATCGTGAACCTGCGTGATCGCTTCATCGAGGTGTTTTTCGGCACCGACGACATCTACATTCCGGGCCCTCCCGGAGGCGACCTCGAGTCAGACGCGATCGACTACATCGTGCGCGAAGAGCTTATCCTCGTCGCCCTGCTCGCCGGCGTCGGAATCTTGGCGCTGTTCATCGCGGGCTTCTGGCTGTCGTGGCGCATGCACACCTTCCGCATCACGGAGGAGGTCGTGGAAGTGCGCTCGGGCATCCTGTTCCGCACCAACCGTAAGGGGCGCCTCGATCGCATTCAGGGCATCAACATTGCGCGCCCCTTCATTCCGCGACTGTTCGGCGCAGCGAAGCTCGAAGTCTCGTCAGCGGGCGATGACGCCAACGTGTCGCTCGCCTACTTGAAGGGTCGAGAAGCCGACGCCCTGCGCCGCGACATTCTGTTGCTCGCCTCCGGGGCACGGCGCGGAGCGGCGCCCGTCGCCGAGGGCGCTAGCGACGCCAATGCCGATGAACGATCGATGAGCGGGATGCTTGACACACGCGTCTCAGAACTCCTCGCCCCCGAACTCGACGTCGAACTTGCCGAACCACAGTCGATCGTGCGCATGAACCCCGGTCGGCTCATCGGCTCGACGTTGCTCAGCGAGACAACGATCATTTTCGTGCTGCTCATGATCGGCCTCGGGGTCTTCATCGCGGTCACGGGTGAGATCTTCTTGGTGTTCGCGATGTTCCCCACGCTCATCGGTCTCGCGGGCTTTTTGATCGCGCGCATCACGCGGTCGCTGCGCTACTCGATTGCCGCAACGCCCGACGGCGTGCGCGTCGGGTTTGGGTTGCTCTCGACGACCAACGAGACGCTTCCTCCTGGGCGCATTCACTCGGTGAAAGTCAGCCAGCCGCTCCTGTGGCGACCCGCCGGGTGGTGGCAGATTGCCGTCAACCGAGCGTCGCGGTCATCGCAGAATGGCGCCGCAGGCCAACAGCAGACCACGATCTTGCCGGTCGGCAACCTCGATGATGTGCGCGCGGTGCTCGGGTTGCTCTTGCCCGACGTCGTCACCGAGGAGGCGCGGCCCGTGCTCGAACTCGGGCTTCAGGGCTCGGGCGACGAGGGCGGCTTCACTGTCTCGCCGCCTCGGGCACGAGTGCTGCGCTGGTTCTCACGCCGCCGCAACGGCTTCGCTTTGACCTCCCACGCGGTATTGCTGCGCACCGGGGCGATCTGGCGGGGGCTCACGATTGTTCCCTTCGCGCGACTGCAGTCGGTGTCGGTGCATCAGGGCCCTGTTCTGCGGGCGCTGCGACTCAGCTCGGTGCACGCGCACACCGTCTCCGGCCCGATCTCGCCCACCCTCGGAGCGCTCGATACCGCTGACGCCCTGCGCTTCTTCGACACCGTGGTCGACGCCGCCATCAATGGCGCCCAGGCCGATCAGTCACACCGCTGGCGCTCATAGTGGGCGCGCGCGACGGTCGGCTCGGCGTCGGCATCATCGGTGCGGGGCGCGTTGGCCCCGTGCTCGGGGCGGCCCTGGCGGGCGCGGGACACGCTCTCGTCGGCATCTCGGCATCGACCGACGACGAGCGCGAGCGCGTTGAGATCATGCTGCCCGGGGTGTCGGTGCTCGATGTGCCGCAGATCGTTGAGCGCAGCGAACTCGTCGTGATCGCCGTGCCCGACGATCAGCTTTCCGACTTGGTCTCGGGGCTCGCCGCACTCGGCGCATGGCAACCCGGTCAACTCGTGTTGCACACGGCTGCCGCGTTCGGTGTCTCCGTGCTTGACCCGGCGCGGGCGGCGGGCGCGATTCCGTTGGCGGTGCATCCCGCCCTCGCGTTCACCGGCACGAGCGTCGACCTGGCCCGACTGCGCGACGCGTGGTGCGCCGTGACCGCGCCGGGGCCCGTGTTGCCGATCGCTCAAGCGCTCGTCGTCGAGATGGGGGCCGAACCGATCGTCATCGACGAGGCCGACCGCGCCGCCTACGCCGAAGCGGTTGCCGCTGCCTCGCAGTTCTCGTCGGCGATTGTGAACCAGTCGGTCGAGGCCCTGCGGGCGATCGGGGTTGAGCACCCGGGCCGCGTGCTCGGCGCAGTGGTGCGCTCGGCGGTCGAGAATGCTCTGCAGGGTGCGGGAGTCGATAGCATCGACCTCGCCCGGCTCGACCTCCCGTCGAGCGACGTCGGCCCGGCAACGGGCCCTGCTCGAGGAGATCGGTGAACGATTCCACCCCACCCGCGCTCGACACCACGATCGCGGGCATTCGTTCGCGACTCGACGCTGCGCGCAGCACGGGTGCGAGCATCGCCCTGGTTCCGACCATGGGGTCTCTCCACGATGGCCACCTCGCTCTCGTCGAACGTGCTCGCGAGCTCGCCGATGTTGTCATCGTGTCGGTGTTCGTCAACCCTCTGCAGTTCGGGCCCGCGGAAGACTTCGATCGCTACCCGCGCGACCTGGCTGCTGATCGCGACACCCTGATCGGGCATGGCGTGTCGGCAGTCTTCGCTCCTGCTGTCGACGAGATGTACCCCTCAGGCACGGTGCAGACGCGCGTGTCGGCAGGCGCGGTCGGTGGCCTGTTCGAGGGCAAGTCGCGCCCCGGGCACTTCGACGGCATGCTGACCGTCGTCGCCAAGCTGCTGGGCATTGTGCAGCCGACCTTCGCCGTCTTCGGTGAGAAAGACGCTCAACAGGTGTACCTCGTGCAGCGCATGGTGCGTGACCTCGACATTCGCACGAGCATCGAGGTGGTTGACACCGTGCGCGCCGATGACGGGCTCGCCCTCTCGAGCCGCAACCAGTACCTAACAGAGCGGGCTCGACGTGCCGCGCGCGCGATCCCCGATGCACTCGAGGCCGCGCAGTCGGCTGCCGATCGTGGCATCGACGCCGTCATCGCCGCCGCTCAAGGCGTGCTTATGGGGGCCGACGATGTCACGCTCGACTACTTCGCCGTCGTGCGGCCCGACACCTTCCAGCCGGTCGACGACGACCACCGTGGCCCCGCGCGCGCGCTCATCGCCGCACGCGTAGGCGACACGCGGCTCATCGACACCGAGTTGTTGCACTTAGGCTGAAACGCTGAACCGAGGAGCCTGATGAGCGAGAACACCGCACCTGCCGAGCACACCGCTGAGCCGACGATCGAAGAGATCGCCGAGCAGAAGCAGGTGCGCCTCGACAAGCGGCAGCGCATGCTCGATGCGGGCATCGACCCCTACGCGATCGGCCTGAAGGTGACGACGTCGATTCCGGATGTTCGCACGCGCTTCCCCGACCTCGAGGTCGACACGGCCACGGGTGAGCGGGTTGCCCTTGCCGGTCGTGTGGTCTTCAGCCGCAACACCGGCAAGCTCTGCTTCGCGACCCTGCAGTCGGGTGAGGGTAGCCGTCTGCAGGTGATGGTGAGTCTCGCCGAAGTGGGAGACGAGTCGCTCGACCGCTGGAAAGAGTTCGTCGACCTGGGCGACCACGTGTTCGTCGAGGGTGAGGTCATCACGAGCAAGCGCGGTGAGCTCAGCGTCATGGTGTCGAGCTGGGCGATTGCGGCGAAGGCGATTCTGCCGCTGCCCAATCTGCACAACGAGTTGAACGACGAGACGCGCGTGCGCCAGCGGTACCTCGACTTGATCGTGCGCGAGCAAGCGCGCGTCACCGTGCGCGCGCGAGCCGCGGCGGTTGCCAGCCTGCGCAGCACGTTTGCGAGCCACGGCTACCTCGAGGTCGAGACGCCCATGCTGCAGACGATGCACGGCGGAGCATCCGCGCGCCCCTTCATCACCCACTCGAACGCTTTCGATACTGAGCTATTTCTGCGCATCGCGCCCGAGCTGTTTCTCAAGCGCGCCGTCGTCGGCGGCATCGAGCGGGTGTACGAGATCAACCGCAACTTCCGCAACGAGGGTGCCGACTCGACGCACAGCCCCGAGTTCGCGATGCTCGAGGCCTACCAGGCCTACGGCGACTACCACCAGATGGCCGACCTCACGCAAGAGATGATCCAGAACGCGGCCGTCGCCGTTTCGGGTTCGCATGTCGTGACGTGGGCCGATGGCACCGAGTACGACCTCGGCGGCAAGTGGGATCGCCTGAGCATGTACGACTCGCTGAGCGCCGCCGCGGGCGTCGCGATCACGCCCCAGACGCCGATGGCCGAGCTCAAGAAGCTCGCGGATGCGGTCGACATTGAGATCGAGCATCCGCTGCCCGGCAAATACGTCGAAGAGCTGTGGGAACACTTCGTCAAGGGCGACCTCGTGCGCCCGACGTTCGTCATGGATTTCCCCGTCGACACGAGCCCGCTCGTGCGCGAGCACCGCTCGATTGCCGGCGTCGCGGAGAAGTGGGACCTCTACGTGCGCGGCTTCGAACTCGCCACGGCGTACTCCGAACTCGTCGACCCCGTCGTGCAGCGCGAGCGGTTCGTCGCACAAGCGGCGCTCGCCGCGGGCGGCGACCTTGAGGCGATGCAGCTCGACGAGGCATTCCTGACGGCGCTCGAACACGGCATGCCGCCGTCGGGCGGAATGGGCATGGGCATCGATCGCTTGCTCATGGCGCTCACGGGCCTCGGCATTCGCGAGACCATTCTCTTCCCGCTGGTGAAGTAGGGTCGCGTCATGGTGTTTGACCGCGAGGATCCGCTGAAGCTGCCCGGCGACGAGAACAAGAAGCCGGCCGTGAGCATGAACCGCCTGGCGCTCTGGCTCGTTGTCGGTGGCATTGGGGGCTACCTGCTGCTCTCCGGCCTGTTCGGCATTCTCGCCAAAGGCTGATCGTCGGTCGGGTTCTATCCCCCTAAGGGGGGCCTGCGAGGGGTGCGAGCGCGCGCCTAGCCTGGGGGAACCCGAACTGCGCCGTTGCCCGATGTCTTGTCGGCGATGGCGACCGCCTTCCCCGATCGGCACCCCATGCTGCCCCACCGACTCCGCGCATTGCTGGCGATCGTGCCTGCGCTCGCGCTCGGCGGCCTGCTCGTGGCGAGCCCCGGTTTCGCGGCACCGTCGATCAGCATCACGAGCCCTCTCTCGGGCGCGACCGTGGCGGGAGTGTTCGAGGTTGCGGGCGTCGCCGGGGATGACCTGATCTCCGGAGTGTCGGTTGCGCTTGCGACGCAGACCTACGGAGATTGCGCGTCTGTCGCTCTTGAGCAGCAGGCCAATGTCGACGACGCGGGAACCTTCACGGCGAGCATTCAGAGCGCCGCCGTCGCCGATGGCGTCTATTGCGTCATTGTGACCGCCGACGACGGGCGCCTCTCGACCGCGGTCGGTGACGTCACCGTCGACAACGGCGTAGGTCTCGACGGTTCGCTTGCCGGGCCGCAACTGCCGACCGAGTCGCTCGGCGCTGGTTCGGCTGCGTCGACGGATGCCCGCCTCGCCTCGGTCGTCAATCTGCAGTCGCTCGCTCCCGTCATTGTGGGAGCCGCGGCGACGCTCGCCCTGCTCGTGCTCGTCCTCGCGCTGCTGCAGCGGCGTCGGACGAGCTAGCCGCGACTCTCGACCTACGCCAAGCCGCACCGCCGTATTGTTGGTGCCATGCCGGAAGACTTCTGGGGCAACGCGATCTTCTCGGTGACCCCGACGATCATCGTCGGGCTCATCTTCTGGTTTCTCATGCGCGTGATCATTCGCGCCGATCGCTCGGAGCGCGACGTGCTCGCGCAGGTCGAAGACGAAGAGCGCGCCAGAGCCGAGAAGCTCGGCACCGAGTCGCGCGACTAGCGCTTGTTGGGGCCCGACGCTAGTCGCGGGGCCGCAACCGAACGTCGGGCATGACGGGCGCGGGCAGCGCGCTGCCGGTCCAGCCGTCGACGATGCCAAACCGACCAGCGTCATCGGCGCCATCGATGACCTCCGCCTGCCACTGCTCGCGAAACGCGACGATCTCGTCGTGGGAACGCCCAATGAAGTTCCACCACATGACGATGGGTTCGCCGAGCGGCTCGCCGCCCAGCAGCAGCGCGCGCAGCGGAGTGTCGCCGGCCGCGATCCGCACCGACGAGCGACCGGGGGCTGCGTAACCGAGGTGGTCGCGGGGAATCTCGACGCCGTCGAGGTGGGCGAGGCCCGAATCCACGAGCAATCCGTGCTCGAAGTGTGTCTCGAGGGGCAGGTCGACGCTCGCGCCGGCCGGGAGGTCGAGTTGCGCACCGACGAGCGCGGTGAACGTGCGCACGGGGCTCGCCGAGCCGGCGAGCTCGCCGACGAAGACGCGCAGCGTCGCAGCGCCGACCGTGAACGGTTCTGGCTTGGCGTGTTCGAAGAACGGAAGCGTGTGGCGGTCGCGGTCAGGCAGGGCGACCCAGAGTTGGGCGCCGTGGAGGCGCGTGGTTGCGGGCGTCGATACCTCGGAGTGCTGAATGCCCGCGCCCGCCGTCATCAGGTTGACTTCGCCGGGGCGCACCATTGCGTGTGCGCCACTTGAGTCGCGGTGCTCGACCTCGCCCTCGAACAGCCAACTGACCGTCTGCAACCCCGTGTGCGGATGCGGCGGCACGGTCATGCCACCCGTCTCGGCAACGTCGTCGGGCCCGTAGTGATCAACGAAGCACCAGGCTCCGATGAGGCTACGCTCGCGTTGCGGCAGTGTGCGGCGCACGGTCATCGCGCGCGGGCCGCCGAGCGGCACCTCGCGCGGTTCGAGCACCTGGATGCCCGCATCCGGCTGCTCCCCGCACACGAGCTCGGCGGGCTCAGCCTCAAGGTTGCTCACGCCCCCACCCTACGTCGCCGGATTGGCCCGGGTGGTGTTCGTAACTCAGGCTGAGACGGCCGATGTGCCGAGTTTCTCCGACACATTCGCCGTCTCAGCCTGAGTTGCGAACCGGCGCAGCGCGTCAGGCGCGGGGGCTCAGGCGCGGTCGACGACGAGCAGGTCGCCGACCTCACACTCGAGCGCCTCGCAAATGGCCCGCAGCGTCGAGAACCTGATCGCCCGAGCCCGGTCGTTCTTCAAGATCGACAGGTTCACGATGCTCACGCCCACGAGCTCGCTCAACCGAGTGAGCGTCATTCCCCGTTGCTCGAGCAATTCATCGAGCCGGCAGTGGATGCCCGTCTCCTCCTCATCCGTCACCGCGGGGCTCATCAGACAAGCCCCTTCGTGTCGTTCTGCAGCCGCTCGCCGATGCGGAAGACCACGGCCATGGCCATCACTACGATTCCGAGAAACACGGGCAGCGGATCGATCGTGGCGTCGACAGCGAAGAGGTCTTCCCCGAGAAGCTCGTCGACCCGATCGGTCGCCATGAGGGAGCCGAGTGCGTGTGCGCCCAGCGCGATCATGCTGCTGATAGACAGCACCGCGCCGGCGATGATCGCCAGGGCGAACATCGACCGATGAAACGGTGACCGGCGCGCCAGGCGCAGCAGCACGATTCCGATCGCGCCGGTCACGACGGCGCCGACCACCACCGAGACGGCGTTGCTTCCGAGGAGGAGCGCTGTGGCGGGCATGCCGAGAGCATCGAGGTCGACATTCACCTGGCCGCCGTTCCACCCAATGGTGTTGACACCGACAGCCGGGTTGAGATCGACGCGCGGATCGAGCACGGTCAACGGAAGCGAGATCGCTCCGCCCGACATGGCGGTTCGGGCGAGTCCGTAGATTGCGGCGATGAGCCACACAACTCCGCCCGCGAGCGACGCGGCACCGAGTGCGGCCAGGGCGAATCGGTCGTACCGGTCGAGCGGTGTGGCCGCTTCGGGAGTTGAGGTCGGCATGAGCATCCTTATCGTTGATCGATATTATCGAATGTCGTTAACATGCGGATGCTCGCCCCATCCCGCAACTCGGTTACGGCCGGGCAGTCAGGGGACACTGGCCCAGGGCGCTGTGGTTGCCTTTCCCCTGCGCGTCAGCCGCGATCTGGCCGAGTCGGCGACTCGCTCGCGGGCTCGGCAGCCGCGGCCGTGCTGAGCGCCCGCTGCAGCAGCACGCCATCGTGAATCAGGAAGCCCGTGAGGGCGATGACAGCCCCGAGTGCGAATGCCGTGAAGTCAACGCGGTTGAGCGTCCAGAGGGGATCCCACAGAGCGAGAACCAATAGTTCGGGACTGTCTTCGGTCATCATCGTGTCGGTGTACGAGTTGAAGATGGGGTAGCCGAGCTGCTGGGCCGCGATGTCGACCGCGAGCGCGTCGAGCTGCGGAGACGCGACCGCCGAGATCATGACGACCACCCCGAGCGAGCCGACCGCCCAGCGGGCGATGCGCGAGAACCCTCGACCTCGGAGAAGGCCCAGCGAGATCAGCACGAGCGACAGGCCCGCCACAATGCCGATGAGGCCGGAGAGCCCGCTCTCGATCGCCCGCAGCGTGCGCGCTTCGGGGAGGGGATCGTGGCTCTGGATGTTCACGCCCGCGTAGAACGGGTCGATGCCCTTTGGGTCGAGATCGGCCCAACTGTCGGCGAACGGAACGCGCGGAGTGATGAGATCGGCCTGGCCGACGAAGGTGTCGCTGAATGCCCGAGTGACGCCTTGCACTGCGGAGAGGCTCGAGCCGAGCAGAATCACCGATCCGAGTAGAAGCACGAGAACAACCGTGATGGTGCGGGCGGGCGACTGCGGAGTCAATGGAGTCGATGACATGGCACTCCTTGCCGGGGCGGCGGCATTGTGGGTGCCCCACACAATCCTCCGCGGGCGTGTCACTGTCAAGAGTCGCCTGCGTTGCACACGTCTTCAGAAACCCTCACGCCTACGGCGAACAGGGGCAGTTAACCCGGGGTGCCCTGGTTACCCTGATTACAGCGGCTCCGCATCCTGCGTCGGCGTCGCGTGAGGAGAGTGCGAGATGTTCGAACGGTTTACCGACCGTGCCCGCCGCGTGGTGGTCTTGGCGCAAGAAGAAGCCAAGATGCTCAACCACAACTACATCGGCACGGAGCACATTCTCTTGGGCCTCATTCACGAGGGCGAGGGTGTCGCTGCCAAGGCGCTCGAGTCGCTGAGCATCTCGCTCGACGCCGTGCGCGAGCAGGTGCAAGACATCATCGGCCAGGGTCAGCAGCAGCCGACCGGCCACATTCCCTTCACGCCGCGCGCCAAGAAGGTGCTTGAGCTGAGCTTGCGCGAAGCCCTGCAGCTCGGCCACAACTACATCGGCACCGAGCACATTCTGCTCGGCCTCATTCGCGAGGGCGAAGGCGTTGCCGCGCAGGTGCTCGTCAAGCTCGGCGCCGACCTCAACCGCGTGCGCCAGCAGGTCATCCAGCTGCTCTCGGGCTACCAGGGCAAAGAAGCCGTCGCCGTCGGCGGCGACAGCCCCAGCCCCGACAAGGGCTCGCAGGTGCTCGACCAGTTCGGCCGCAACCTCACGGCGGCGGCGCGCGAAGGCAAGCTTGACCCCGTGATCGGCCGCGAGAAGGAAGCCGAGCGCGTCATGCAGATTCTGTCGCGCCGCTCGAAGAACAACCCCGTGCTGATCGGTGAGCCCGGCGTCGGCAAGACCGCCGTCGTCGAGGGCCTTGCTCAAGCCATCGTCAAGGGTGAAGTGCCCGAGACGCTGAAAGACAAGCAGCTCTACTCGCTCGACCTCGGCAGCCTCATCGCCGGCAGCCGCTACCGCGGTGACTTCGAAGAGCGCCTCAAGAAGGTCACGAAAGAGATCCGCACGCGCGGCGACATCATCGTCTTCATCGACGAGATCCACACCCTCGTGGGTGCGGGTGCCGCTGAGGGCGCGATCGATGCGGCGAGCATCCTGAAGCCGCTTCTCGCCCGTGGCGAGCTGCAGACCATCGGAGCAACCACTCTCGACGAGTACCGCAAGCACTTTGAGAAGGATGCTGCGCTCGAGCGCCGCTTCCAGCCAGTGCAGGTCAACGAGCCCTCGCTGCCGCACTCGATCAACATCTTGAAGGGGCTTCGCGACAAGTACGAGGCGTTCCACAAGGTGTCGATCACCGATGGCGCGATCGTTGCCGCGGTGAACCTCGCCGACCGCTACGTGCAAGACCGCTTCTTGCCCGACAAGGCGATCGACCTGATCGACGAGGCCGGCGCTCGCTTGCGCCTGTCGATTCTCTCGGCGCCGCCCGAGCTGCGCGAGTTCGACGAGAAGATCGCCGGCGTGCGTTCGGAGAAGGAACTCGCGATCGAGAACCAAGATTTCGAGAAGGCCGCAAGCTTGCGCGACGACGAGAAGAAGCTGCTCGGTGAGCGGCTGCGTCTCGAGAAGCAGTGGCGCGCGGGCGAGGTCGCCGCGAGCGGCACGGTCGACGAGGGCGTCATCGCTGAGGTGCTCGCACAGGCCACGGGCATCCCCGTGTTCAAGCTCACCGAGGAAGAGTCGAGCCGGCTCATCTTCATGGAGAAGGCCCTGCACCAGCGGGTCATCGGCCAGGAAGAGGCGATCTCGGTTCTTGCCAAGACGATCCGCCGCACACGCGCGGGCCTGAAAGACCCGAAGCGCCCGAGCGGCTCGTTCATCTTCGCTGGCCCGACCGGTGTCGGAAAGACCGAGCTCGCCAAGGCGCTCGCCGAGTTCCTCTTCGACGACGAGGGTGCGCTCATCGCGCTCGACATGTCGGAGTACGGCGAGAAGCACACGGTCTCGCGTCTGTTCGGTGCCCCTCCCGGGTTCGTCGGATTCGAAGAGGGTGGCCAGCTCACCGAGAAGGTTCGCCGCAAGCCCTTTAGCGTCGTGCTCTTCGACGAGATCGAGAAGGCGCACCCCGACATCTTCAACTCGCTGTTGCAGGTGCTCGAAGAGGGTCGCCTCACCGACGGTCAGGGCCGCGTCGTTGACTTCAAGAACACGGTCATCATCATGACGACCAACCTCGGCACGAAAGACATCACGGGTGGCCCCGTGGGCTTCACGCTCGAGGGCAACGCCGCGGCGTCGTATTCGGCCATGCGCGCGAAGGTCGTCGAAGAGCTCAAGAAGCACTTCAAGCCCGAGTTCTTGAACCGTGTTGACGAGACGATCGTCTTCCCGCAGCTGACCGAAGAGGAGTTGCTGCAGATCGTCGACCTCTTCATCAAGCGCTTGCGCGAGCGTCTGCTCGACCGCGACATGACGATCGAGGTCTCGACGCCCGCCAAGGCGCAGCTCATCAAGCTCGGCTGGGACCCAACCATGGGCGCCCGACCCTTGCGCCGCGCTGTGCAGCACGAGGTCGAAGACGCGCTCAGCGAGCGAATCCTGCACGGCGAGCTCAAGGGCGGCGACCACGTCGCGGTGGACTTCGTCGACGGAGAGTTCACCTTCGTCACGACGCGGAAAGAACTCGCCGCTGTCGAGGCCGGGCCGTCGGCTGCTGCCGAGGAGCTTCCGGTCGCTGACTGACACCGAGTGGGCATCCGGTTCACGGATGCCCACTCGTCGTCGCGCGCCGTGAGCGGTTGCGGCGGCTCTAGGCTGGGGCTGTGACGAGCAGGAACTTCAGCGTGCGTGAGGCGCGCACGGGAGATGTGCGGGCGATCAAGCGGCTTGTCGAGCCCCTCGTGCAGCAGCGCATTCTGCTCGGCAAAGAGCTCGTGGTGTTTTTCGAGTCGCTGCAAGAGTTTCGCGTGGCCGTCGATGACGCGACGGGGGAGGTGATCGGCTGCGGCGCGCTGCATGTGATCTGGGAAGACCTGGGCGAAGTGCGCACGCTCGCTGTCTCCGACGACTGGCGCGGCACGGGTGTTGGGCACGCGCTGCTTACGTCGCTCGAAGCCGAAGCGGCCCGACTCGGCCTCACCCGCTTGTTCTGCCTGACCTTCGAAGTCGACTTCTTCGAGCGGCACGGGTTCGCGGCTACCGACGAGCAGTTGCTCGTCGACCCCGAGGTCTACAGCGAGCTGCTCCGGTCACCCGACGAAGGCATCGCCGAGTTCCTCGACCTCTCGCGCGTCAAGCCCAACACGCTCGGCAACACGCGCATGCTCAAGTCGCTGACTTCCTAAGGGAGAACTGCGAGTACGGGCCACGCCGCGCGAGCATCCCGATGCCGCGGCTTGCCGGCCCTACCCTGAGGGCATGTCGACGCTGCGTCATCCGGTCGGGCCTCTGCCGCCTCAGGTGTACTGGCGGCGGCGCCTGCTCGTGGGGCTGGGCGTGCTCGCGGTCATCGTCATCATCGTCTTGATCATTGTGCGCCCCGGCGCCGGCGACCCCGCCGACCAGCCGACGCCCGACCCGACGTCGACCGAGACCGCGTCGCCCGACGACCCGCCCGCCTCGACCGAGGCCGCGGCGTGCGTCGAGGGCCAAGTAGTGGTCACGGCGGTGACCGACGCTGCGAGCTACCCGGTCGATCAGCAGCCCCTGCTCTCGTTCACGCTGCTCAACACGGGTGCTGCGGCCTGCGAGCTGGAGACGGGCGTCGACGTGCAAGAGTTTCTGATCGTGTCAGGTGACGACCGCATCTGGTCGTCGACCGATTGCCAAGAGCCGGGCACGCCGGTGCCCCTCGTGCTCGAGCCGGGCGTCGAGGTGGAGAGCACCCCCTTCGCGTGGAGTCGCACGCGTTCGACCCCTGACGACTGCGCCACCGCTGACGACCGCCCCGCCGTGATCGCGGGCGGCGCGACCTACCGCCTGAGCGTCACGGTTGGCGAGTTTGCGAGCGTCGACGACCGCCCGTTCATTCTCAACTAGGGCCTCTAGTCTGAGGGGGTGAGCCCCAAGAAGAAGCCCGCACAGCGCTCCGGTTCACCGGCTCGACGCGCTACCGCCGCACTGCCCGACTCGACTCTGCCGGCTGAGCAGCGCCTCGCCGCCGCACTCGAGGCGCAGGATGCCGCTGCCGTGGCTTTCGCTCTCCGCAACGACCACGTCATCGTGCCGCTGCTGCCCGTCGAGGGGCCGCCGCAAGTGCGCGTGTTTCGTCGGGGCGAGGCCGACAAGTACATGCTGCTGCTCTTCTCGGCGCCCGAACACTATGCGGCCATGACACCGGGCGAACCCGAGCACCGCGTGCTCGCCTACGACGGCGCAACCCTCGCCGAGTTCATTGAGCAAAACATCGGCGTGCTCGAAGCCGTGTGGTTCGACGTCGCCGGCCCGCACGCGATGCAGGCCGAGCCGCACGACGTGCTCGACGCGCTGCGGCTGACCAGCTCTTGACGGGTTGAGGAGCTGCGCGCAGCTGTTTCGAAGCCCCGGGGCCCATCGGCAGGAGCGCTGTCGTCTCAGCGCATTCCCAGGGTGTACCGTTGGCGTAACTGCTTTCACTCGCTCGACGGAGGACCCATGACCCGCACTCTTCGACGCTCAGGAGTTGTGGCGGCCACCGCCGCTCTCGTCTGCTCGACGATTCTCATCGCCGCCCCTGCATACGCAGCGCCGTGGGACGGCAATGACGTCGTCTTCGGACCGGGAGAGTGGGATGTGGACGGAGACGAATTCGACATGGAAGACGTGTATCTCGTCTTTCCTGACACGTCGACCGAGTACACCGACATTTGGGACGGAGCTGGCCAGACGACGATCTTGTCGTCCGCGCTCGGCATCGATCAAACGGTGGGCTGCTCCCTCGACATAGATGTCGATGTTGAGGTCGAGGCGGGAACAGGCGATCTCGTCTTTACCTGTGTTGCTGACAACGCGATCTTTGCGGCAGAAGGGCTCGAGGTCGTCTCGGAAATTCGTGTTCTCGCGGGTGGGGAGATTGTTCGCTTTCTGACCACGATCACGAATGTGGGTGATGCTGAGGCAGCAATCGATGGCGTGGGGTATTACACCGACTTCGGCACGTCCGACTATTTGTGGGACTACGAGAACCAGTCAGATGCCATCCTCCCGGTGCCGGCAGCGGAAGGTCCTGACTTCGCGGCGCAACTCAACGAGGCCGAAGCAATGTGGATCGTACACTGGGAAGAGGGCGACGCTCCGGGCGGCATCATCATTGGTCAAGCTGGAGCATCGGTTCCGTCATCGTGGACCGAGACCGATGGTGATGAGTATTACTACGAGGTCGGAGAGTTCTCGATCCCGATGGGCGAGTCACGTTCTGTCGTGACCTTCGTGAACTGGGACCCGCAGACGCTCATCGAGGGCGACTACACCAACAGCGGCGACGACCCTGACTTGCTTAACACCTCGGCCGACAACGTCGTCGCGGCGATGGCGGAATTCGCTGCGCTCGAGGGCTTGCTTGCCAACGGCATCGACGATCTGACAACGGTCCTGAACTGGAACGCAGAGCCGGTCGCCGAGGAAGAGCCCGAACCGGAGCTCGCTGACACGGGGGCTGCTGACGCCTCCGCGTTCGGACTGACCGCGCTTATCCTGCTTGGTGTCGGAATCATGCTGTTTGTCCGTCGCCGCGCCATCGCCTGAGCGGCGGCGGAGTAGCTCAGAACTCGGGAACGTCGAGCTTTTCGTCGTGGGCGCTCGCAAACGCGCGCCGCACGGCTTCGCGCAAGTGCAGCGCTGAGGCGTCGATCACCGTGGTGTAGCCGAGGCGCGCGCCCTCGGCGGCTCGCTGCGGGGCGCCCGACACGGCGCGGATCTCGCCGGCGAGACTGATTTCTCCGATGGCGGCGAGGTGAGAGTCCAGAGCCTTCTCGCGACGGGCGCTCGCAATGGCGAGGGCGATCGCGAGGTCGGCGGCGGGCTCGGTCAGGCGGATTCCGCCCACCGTCGACACGTAGACATCGAACCCGCTGAGGGGCATGCCGCACCGGCGTTCGAGCACGGCGAGCAGCATCGCGACGCGCGACGAGTCGACGCCGTTGACGACGCGCCGTGGTTGCGGAGCGTTCGAAGCGACGATGAGCGCTTGCACCTCGACCGGCAGGGCGCGGCGGCCCTCCATAGCGATCGCGATGCACGTGCCGCTCACGGGTGTGGCTGAGCCTGAGCGGAAAAGAATCGAGGGGTCGGCGACCTCGGCGATGCCGTCACCCGTCATTTCGAAGCAGCCCACCTCGTCGGTGGGGCCGAAACGGTTCTTGAGCGCGCGCACGAAGCGCAGAGCAGTTTGGCGGTCGCCTTCGAACTGACACACAACGTCGACGAGGTGCTCGAGCAGACGCGGCCCCGCGATCGTGCCGTCTTTCGTCACATGGCCGACGAGCACGACGGGAATGTCGCGGTCTTTCGCGACACGAATGAGTGTCGCCGCGACTTCGCGCACTTGGCTGACGCCGCCGGCGAGCCCGTCGACGAGCGACGACGCCACGGTCTGCACCGAGTCGACGATGACGAGGGCGGGCTGCACTTCGTCGATCTGGCCGAGAATCGTCGCGAGATCGGTCTCACTCGCGAGGTAGAGCTCAGGCGTGAGCGCGCCCGTGCGGCCGGCGCGTAGCCGCACCTGTGCAACCGACTCTTCGGCGCTCACGTAGAGCACGCGCTGGCCGAGCTTTGCGGCGCGAGCGGCGACCTCGAGCAACAGCGTCGACTTGCCGACCCCGGGCTCGCCCGACAGCAGAATGGCGGCGCCGGGCACGATACCGCCGCCGAGCACGCGGTCGAACTCGGCGATGCTCGTCGGGGTGTGACTCTCGCCCCGCGGTTCGATCGACGTGATGGGGCGAGCGGCTCGGCCTTCGGCAACCCGGGCCGGCGCGGTGTGCCGCGTCGGCGCATCCTTCTCAATGACCGTGCCCCACTGCTGGCACTCGCCGCAGCGGCCAGCCCATTTCAGGGTCGACCAGCCGCACTCGGTGCAGACGAAGTTTGCGGTGGGCTTGGCCATGGTTGCTTCAGAATACGCGGCACCCCTGACGCGCAGGGGCCTGCCGCGCATGATCAGTCGGTCGGCAGCTGCCGTTCGATCGGCACGGTGCGGTCGACGACGACGTCGCCCGTGTGAGTGGTCGTGACGGTCTCGATCAGCACAATCTCGACTTCATTGTCGGCGATCGGGTTGTGGCGCACTCCCCGCGGCACGACGAAGAACTCGCCCGGCGAGAGCACGACCTCCTCCCGACCCTCCAGCTGAATGCGCAGTTGCCCCGAGATGACCCAGAAGAGCTCGTCCTCGTTTTCGTGGGCGTGCCACACGAACTCACCGAGCAGCTTGGCGACCTTCACATACTGATCGTTGACCCGACCGATGATGCGAGGCGTCCAGTGCTGAGTGACCTTCGCGAGCTCGGCGGTGATCGTGACCGTATCCATCATGGTCAGAGTCTCTCAGTTGGCCTGCACGACGTCGGTTCGACCCACCCGCCCGCCTGTACTAAACTCTCCCGCGGTGACGTGTCCGAGCGGCCGAAGGTGCAACTCTCGAAAAGTTGTGTGGGTGTTGAGCCCACCGTGGGTTCAAATCCCACCGTCACCGCCATTGTCCTGTCTCAGGACATAGGAAACCCCCGAACCTATTGGTTCGGGGGTTTCCTGTTTCTCTGGGGTCCTTTCGGTCGTCCCGTGGGCTGATAGTCGCGGCTGGTGTCGATCGTGAGTTCGCGCAGCAGCTCGCCGGTGGCGGCGTTGATCACGGTGACCTGAAGGTCGTTGACCA
>CALRMP020000042.1:0-24607 GCA_943369205.1 Gulosibacter massiliensis
ACAATCCGACCAGGCGACACTCCGCGTTGGGGTATCGCAGCCCGATCGAGTTCGAAGCTCTTCACAAGCGGCTCGAGATGGCGGCATGATCAAGCACTAGAGAACTGTCCGAGAAACCCAGGGCAGGTCACGACGATGTCTGCGAGATCGGACAAGAGACGTTCACCAACGCGTCGATCGGGTTCATCGACCCGACCTGCAGCCAGGGCGAGCGGCTTGACCCCGCGAAGCTGCTCGTCGGCGACGACACCCTCGCGCAGCTCGATCGGTACGAGGAGTTCGCTGACGGCTCCTACGAGGTCGTCTTCGTGACGATTGATCCGGATGCTCGCTTCGTCGACACCGTGACCCCCACGGCGGGCCGCACCGTGTCGGAGGGTGGCACCGTGCTCACCTTCACGGGCCAGCTCCGTGGCCCGGATCTGACCGGAGACTGCCTGCCGACCCTCCCCTTGACGGAAGGCACCGTCACGTTCGCACCCGCGACGTGCGCCGACGCCACCAACTGGGTGATTCTGCCGAACGCCGATGGCGTGCAGTGGTGGGTCGATGGCGCGCCGATGACCGGCGGAACGTGGGCCATGTCGCCCGCGGGCGGCGAGGTTGTCGTGCAAGCGACCCCGATGCACGGCTACGGTTTCGGTCTGGAGGCGCAGACTCGGTGGGAGTACACCTACCCGGCGTCAGAAGACGCGTGCGAGCTCGCATCACTCGCCCAAACGGGGGCGTCGAACGCTCTCGTCGGCCTGGGCCTGGCCGGCATCATCATCACACTGATCGGTTTCGGGGTCGTCATCGGCCGCCGTCACCAGCAGGCCTGACCGTCTGTCACGCATGCCCGGGCGCTGCTCTATGAGCCAGCGCCCGGGCAGGCGTGGCACCATGTGCCCATGATCAGCACAGGGCTCGCGCGACAGCTTCGTGATGCCGGGTTGCGCTGGAAGCCGGCGTCGGGTGATCGCTTCCAGATTGACCGGAGCGAGTTCGACGCCGAGATCTTCACCGTGAGCGACCTCACGATCGAAGCGCACGAGTACCCCACGGGAACCGTGCTGGGCTTCAACGGCACCACGGAGTGGGCGCTGGACTCGGTCGATGTCACCGATGCACTCTGGTTGCCGAGGGAAGACCAATTGCGTGACCTGCTTCGAGCAGCGTTCCGGGGCCTTGCGCGTGACGAGGAGGGGTATCGAGTGACCATCGAACTCGACGGCCAGACCCGTCACTTCGAGAGCCTGTCGGCCCCCGAGGCGTATGGCCTCGCGCTGCTCGCCGTGCTGGATCGAGTTGCCCAATGACCCGGCGCCCGGTGCCCACCAAGGGAGGTCGATGACGTGAGCGAGATCACCGTTGTCGGCGCCGGGCTCGCTGGGCTCGTCGCTGCTCGAGAGCTCGTGCTGCAGGGGCACACCGTTCGCGTGCTCGAGGCCTCTGCCACTGTCGGCGGGCACATCGCGCGCGTTGAGATTGCGGGGCGTGCGGTTGACGTCGGCGCCCTCGTGCTCGACGGTGCCGCGCCCGCGGTCGCGTCACTGCTGAGTCGCCTCGACGCTGCGCCGCGGATCGTCCGGGCCGAGCCGCTGGGCTGGTGGCTGTCGACGCCGAGCGGAGTGCATCCGTTGCCCGCAATGCACTGGTGGGGAGTGCCGGCAGCCCCTCTCGCCGCAGACAGCGTCGCGATCATCGGCCAGAGCGCGGCATGGCGCGGGATGCTCGATGCGGTGCTTCCCGGCCCTCGAGGCGCCGACGCGGCGAGCCTCGGAGAGCTCGTGCGCATTCGCATGGGCGCGGGCATCGCTGACTCACTCGTCGGGCCCGTCGTCGAGTCACACACCGGGCGATCGATCGACGAGGTGCTCGTGCGCGAGGTGCCGGGCTTGCGTCACTTTTTGCTGCAGCAGAACTCGCTGGCCCGGGCCGTCACGACGTTGCGGCTCGACCGAGAAGAAAATGCCGAGCTCACGACGCTCGAGGGCGGGGTCTCGGCACTCGTCGATGCGATTGTGGCTGAGCTGGGGCGCTTTGGAGTCGAGATCGAGCGCGACGTGCGCGTCGACGAGATTGTTGACGAGGGCGTTGTCGTTGACGGCGAGCTACGGCCGGGGCCGATCGTGCTTGCCTCGCCCGTCACGCAGCGGCCCACCTCCCGCAGCACCGTCACCACTCTCGTGCTCGATGCCGGGCTCGTCGCGCCGGGCGGACGCGGCGCGGGTGTGCTGTTCGGCCTCGGTCAACCGCACGGAGTGCGCCGCGTGCTCGACATTTCGGCGCTGTGGCCCGAGGTCTATGGCGCAGGTTTGCGGGGGGCCACTGACGCCGTCACCATCCTGCGCGTCGAGGGTGCCGAGCACGTGACGACGGCCGATGCCCTCCGCGTTGTGAGCGAGGCATGGGGTGACCCGCGGATCGAGCAGGCCGTACTCGGCCACCACTCGATCACGTGGGATCGCCTGGCGGCACGGGGGGAAACAGACGAGACCGACGAGCCGGAATGCGTTCTTGCGAGCGTCGGCGAGCATGTCGTCGGCCCCGGAATCGCCTCGATCATCGAGGCGACGATCGATGCGGTCGCCCGCCTCGCGCCCGAGCCGCCGGCGAGTCAGGGCACCGACAGCCCCTAGCAGAGTCGTCTCGTCCTGGGAATCCCCTTGGTAACTCTGGTGGGGGGCAGGGGCCATCGCAGTACGCTGGTGGTGTCACCTTCGATTGTGCCGAACCGGTCGGGTGGCATGAGGAGATCGCCATGAGAGGCAAAATTCTGTTCGCCGCCGGCCTTGCCGTCGGCTACGTGCTCGGCACCCGCGCAGGTCGCGAGCGCTACGAAGAACTCAAGCGTGCTGCCACGTCGTTCTGGAACGACCCTCGCGTGCAGCACCGCGTCGACCAGGTTGAAGACTTCGTGAAAGAAACGGTTCCCGAGTTCGTCACCGAGGGCGCCAAGAAGGTTGTCGACCAAGTGACCGGCAAGGCATCCAAAAAGCCTGCCGCTGCGTCGACCTCAACCGCTGCGTCGAAGCCCGCGGCCAAGAAGCCAGCCACGCGCGCACGCTCGGCGAGCTCTGCGTCATCATCGTGACGAGTCAGACGAGCACATCATGACCACCCCACAGGGCACCACCCCGCGCGAACGCAAAGGTCTGTTCGCGATGCTTGCCGACATTCCCGGCCTCATTCGTGAGCTCATCGAGGCCGAGATTGAGTCGCTCAAGGTCGAGATCATCGGCAAGCTCAAGGCAGCGGGCATCGGCGCAGGCTTTCTCGTCACGGCGGGGGCGTTCGCGTTCTTCGCTGTGCTCGTGCTGACCGCCGCAGGAATCCTGGCGCTCGCGCTCGTGCTTCCGGCGTGGGCCGCCGCGCTCATCGTCGGCGCGGCACTGCTCGTGCTCGCCGGCATTGCGGCGGTGATCGGCGTGGCGCAACTGAAGCACGGAGTTCCGCCGACTCCGACCCAGACCATCGAGAGTGTCAAGGAAGATGTGCGCGTCGTACGCGGCATCAGAAAGCGAGATTGATCATGGCTACGAACGCCAGCACCGTCGAGGCAGCCCGCGCGAAGCTCGAGCAGACGCTCGACGCCATTGACGAGAAGCTCGACGTCAAGAAGCAGGCGAGCGAGTTGACCGAGCGCGTCAAGACCTCGTACCAGTCGAACCCCGTGCCGTGGATCATCGGCGCGACAGCCGCCGCCGCCGTGGTGGTCGGCCTCGTCGCCTGGGCGATCTTCAGCGACGACTGACGTCGATCGCGTCAGCGAGACTCACGGGGCTCCACAGCGGGGTCGCTCGATTAGGACTCTTGCGCTCCGGCAGTCATCATGGATGGCGATGCTGTATCCATCTGACGTGACCATCGAGCGCACGCCCACCGGCGCCCTGCCGGTGGTCAAGCCTCTGCTCGGATGGCGAGTGCTCGTTCCGCGCGGCGGCAAGTGGGGCGACGGCATTGCCGCGCAGCTTCGGGTGCTTGGCGCGACCCCCGTCATCGCGCCGCTCATCAACTTTGCCGGAAGCGACGACCCCGAGCGTCTGGCGGGCGAGCTCGCGGCACTGCAGCGCGGTGAGGTCGAGTGGCTCGTCGTCACGAGCGCGACGACGGTTGACGTGCTCATCGGACATGGCGTGAGCATCCCGCCATCTACGCGCGTCGCCGCGGTTGGCGAAACCACCGCACAGGCTTTGCAGTTGGCGGGTTACCCGGTGCACTTCGTGCCGAGCGATCACTCAGCGCGCGGCCTCGTCAAGGAGTGGCCAGCGACGGAGGTGCGCGGTCGAGTGCTGGTTCCGCAGTCGCAGCTCGCCGAACCGACGCTCGTGAGCGGCCTGCTCGAGCGGGGCATCGATGCTCACTTCGTGACGGCCTATCGGACGATCGGGGTGGATGCTCCGCCGGAAGTCGTGCGCGACGTCGCTGATGGTCGCATCACGGGTCTCATCATCAGCTCGGGCAGCGTGGCCCGCCAGGTAGCGGAGCAGTTCTCGCCCCTGCCCGCGTGTACCGCGGTCGTCTGCATCGGCCCGCGAACGGCGTTCGACGCTCGGGCTGCTGGCCTCACGGTTCACCGCATTGCCGAAGAGCGCACGAGTGAGTCGCTCGTGCGCGCGCTCGCCGACTACGCGATCGACCCCGACGACAACTGCCCGCCCGTCGTCCCCTGACGCGGCGCGCTGCCGCCGGTTGCGCTAGCCGACGAGGAGAGCGATGATCGCCACGAGGGGCAAGCCGCCCTGCGCGAGGGCGATCGGAATCGTGCGCCGTGGGGCCGTGGCGGCGAGCGCGATTCCTGCGACGAGCATGACCGAGCATCCGGCGATGATGATCGTGATGCCGATCGGCGACGTCGCCGTGGCGACCTCGATGATGATGCCGAGAAAGACGACAATCGCGAGCGCGAGATTGTAGATTCCCTGGTTCACGGCAAACAGGCGAAGCGTGGGGGAGTCGTTCTCGGGGCGCACGCCGAAGATCTTCTTGCCCGCCGGTAGCCGGAAGAGCACGCTCTCGAGCACGAAGAACGCGACGTGCAGCGTGGCCGCCATGCCGGCCACGACCAGGCCGATGAGGTGCAACACCGTCATGATGACTCCTTCACTGAGACAGAAACGCGGCCGCGAATGCGACCAGCGAGCAGCTCCGACGCGGCACTCTCTGCGTCGGCGAGAGCGATCGGGTGGGCGACGCGTTCGATAATGGCCGGGTCAAGATCGCGGGCCAGTCGCTGCCACGCCGCTTCTCGCACCGGCAACGGCGTGAGGGTGGAATTGATGCCGAGCAGCGAGACGCCGCGCAAGATGAAGGGCATGACGGTCGTCGGAAGCGAAGCCGAGGCCGCGTTGCCGCACGCGACCGCGGCGCCGTTCTGCTGAACCTGCGCGAGCGCCGTGGCGAGCGATCGGCCGCCGACGGAATCGACGACGGCGGCGAAACGCTGCGACTCCAATGGCTTCGCTTCACGATCAAGCTCGGCGCGGTCGATGACCGACGTTGCACCAAAGCTCAGCAGCGCATCAGTGTTCTCGAGCCTGCCAGTCACGGCGGTGACGGTGAATCCGGCGCGCGCGAGCAGGGCAACGGCGAAGGATCCGAGGCCGCCACTGGCGCCTGTCACGAGCACAGGGCCACTCGTCACGCCGTGGCGCTCGAGCGCGAGCACGGCGAGCATGGCCGTGAAGCCAGCGGTTCCGATGCCGGCTGCGTGGGCATCCGTGAAAGCCGGCGGAATCGCGACGAGCGTCTCGCCATCGACGAACGCGCGCTCGGCAAGGCCGCCGTTCCGCGTCTCGCCCGCGCCGGCACCGTTGAGCACGACGCGATCGCCGGCCGACCAGCGCGGGTTCGACGACGAGACCACTGTGCCGACGACATCGATTCCGGGAACGAGAGGAGAGATGCGGGCAACCCCCGCGTTGCCGGCAAAGGCGAGCGCGTCTTTGTAGTTGAGGCTCGACCACGAGACGGCGACCTCTACGTCGCCGACCTGATCGGCTGCCGGGCGTAGCACGGAGTCGTCGAGCTCTGCCAACAACGCCGTCGCGGTCGGGCTCGGCTGGCCGGCCCCGTCAGGGTCTCGAATGATCAGCCAGCCGCGCGTCATGCGAGCCAGCCTAGGGTGCTCGGAGCCGGCCAGCGAGGGCTCAGCCGAAGAGCAGCGCCGCTTCGTCGTAGCGCGCTTGCGGCACAGTCTTGAGTTTGCCGAGCGCGGCCTCGAACGGAACGTGCACGATCTCTGTTCCGCGCAGCGCGACCATCTCACCCCACCGCCCGGCATCGACCGCGGCGATTGATGCCATGCCGAGTCGCGTCGCGAGCACCCGGTCGAAGGCGCTCGGGGTTCCGCCTCGTTGAATGTGACCGAGGGTTGTCGCGCGCGTCTCGATGCCCGTGCGTTCTTCGATCAGCGGCGCGAGGCGCTCGCCGATGCCGCCGAGGCGCTGTCGACCGAAGGCGTCGAGGCCCCGATCGGAGTGCGGCTCGTCGTTGCCGTCGAGCGTGAACCCTTCGGCGACGACGACAAGGGGGGCGCGGCCGCGGTCATACGCGCGCTGAACCCACTCGCACAGCTGTTCCATGCTCGTGTCTTGTTCGGGGATGAGGATCGCGTGCGCGCCGGCCGCGATTCCCGAGTGCAGGGCGATCCAGCCGACGTGGCGACCCATGACTTCGGCGACCATGCAGCGGTGGTGGGCGTCGCCCGTGGTGCGAAGGCGGTCCATTGCTTCGGTGGCGATCTGCACGGCGGTGTCGAAACCGAAGGTGTAGTCGGTGGCGTCGAGGTCATTGTCAACGGTCTTGGGAACCCCGACAATGCGAACACCTTCGTCGGTCAGCCGCTTCGCGGCAGCAAGCGTGCCTTCCCCGCCGATCGCGATGAGAGCGTCGAGACCATTGAGTTGGAAGACCTCGTTGACGCGGTCGACCCCGCCGATTCCCTCAAAGGGATTCGTGCGACTCGTGCCGAGGATCGTGCCGCCCTGCTTCGAGATGCCCTTCACTTCGTGGCGGCTCAGCGGCAGCGTGTCGTTCTCGATGAGGCCTTTCCAGCCATCTTTGAACCCGACGAACTCGTGGCCGTGCACCGTGGTTCCGGTGAGCACGGCGGCTCGAATGACGGCGTTGAGTCCGGGGGCGTCTCCGCCTGAGGTGAGCATTCCGATACGCATGGTTCTTATCATGGCGGCTCGCGACGAGACGCGCGAAAGCACGACGGGCGCTCGTCATTCACGATGGGCACCAGGCCGTCGGCAGTACCGTAAGAGCACACCATTCGCCTTCGAGCACTGGAGAGACCATGGCTGACAAGAACACGCCCGTCGCGCCCACCTACACCCCGGAGTATCCCGGCCAGAGTCTCGGAATCACGGGCCTCGTCTTCTCGTTCGTGCTTCCGCTCGTCGGGCTCGTGCTGGGCGTCATCGCCTACACCTGGTCGAAGAAGGCGGGTGTCGTGAACGGCCCCGCGCGTGCAGCGGTCATCGTGGGAGGCATCATTCTCGCCGCTGGCCTGTTGGTCTACATCGCGTGGGTGATCGCTGCCGGCCCGGCGCTCCTGCAGTACATGCACGGCGGCTGGGGTATGCGTGGCTTCTGAACCATCGGCGCTCTCGGCGCTCGCCGGTGAGCAGTATGTGCTGCTGACGACGACACGTCGCTCGGGGGTCACCGTTCCGACGCCGGTGTGGGTTGCTCTCGACGGCGACAGCCTGGTCGTGACGACGGGTGCCGAGTCGGGCAAGGTCAAGCGCATTCGCCACACCCCGCGGGTCACGCTGCAAGCGTGCGATCGCATGGGCACGCCGAACGCCGGATCACCCGTCATCGACGCCCATGCGACTGTGCACGACGACGCCGAGTCGCGCGAGCGCCTCGAGGCCGTCATGAGCAAGAAGTACGGCGTGCAGTACGCGGCAATTCGTGCGATGAGCAAGCTGCGAGGCCGCAACGCGGCTGCGTCGGTCGTCGTGCGGCTCGCCGCGCTGCCGTCAGCATCTTCCGCTTGAGCGGGCGCACGGCTACGCTTCCTGTCGAACCGAACTCGGTCGGTTTCTCGACACCCCGGAGCCATCATGACTGACGCACCTGTCCCCGCCCCCGCCCCCGCCCCCGCCGCACCCGCGCCCGCTAACCCCGGCAAGACCATGGGCATCATTGCCCTCGTTTTGTCGATCATCGGCGTGCACCTGATCGGCATCATTCTCGGCTTCGTCGGCCTGAGCCAGTCGAAGAAGGCTGGCCAGAAGAACGGCTTCGCGGTCGCTGGCATCATCATCGGATTCATCGGCATCGTCCTGTTGGCGCTGTTCTTGACGCTCGGCGGCACGCTTGTTGCGAGCCTGTTCGGTGGCATCAACCAGGTTTGCGCCGAGCTCGGAACCGGGATGTGGGAAGTCGACGGCGTCACCTACACCTGCCCGTAGTCTCGGCAGGCTGGCCTAGCCTGGGCTCGTGATCGTCGCGACTCCGGATGCCGAGCTCACCCTCGCGACATCCGAGCCGCGCGATCTCGCGGCCACGCTCGGCTTCATCCGTCGCGGAAGCGGCGACCCGACTCTGCACACCGCTGCGGGGCCGGGAGCATGGCGCGACGTCTGGCGCGCGCAGCGCACGCCCGAGGGTGTTGCCACGCTGCGCGTGACCGTTGACGGCCGCCACGTGCGCGCTCAGGCCTGGGGCCCGGGCGCGCACTGGAGCGTCACGCGCACGGCTGCCCTCATTGGCGAGCTCGATGACTGGAGCGCGCTTGATGCACTGCTCGACCGTCGTGACGATCCGGCATCAAGCGCTCTCGCTCGCGTGCGTCGACGCACTCGAGGGCTGCGGCTGACGAGCACGGGCCTGGTGCTGGAGGCGGCCGTGGCCGCCGTCCTCGAGCAAAAGGTCACGGGGGTCGAGGCACGGCGTGGGTGGCGAACGCTCGTGCGGCAGCACGGCGAGCGCGCGCCGGGCCCCGCACCGGAGGGGCTCATGGTGATGCCCGACGGGGTCGGGTGGCGCAGCATCCCTGACCATGATTGGCACCGTGCGGGAGTCGGCCCGCAACGCATGGCGACGATTCGCCGCGTGGCGGCCGTCTCGTCATCGCTCGAGCGGTTGAGCGACGGCACGACGAGCGCCCTCGAGCGAGCACTGCGGTCGATTCCGGGCGTGGGCGAGTGGACGGTGGCCGAAGTGCTGCAGCGCTCGCACGGCCACCCCGACCTCGTGAGCGTGGGTGATGCGCACCTGCCGCACGTGATCGGCACCTGGTTCATGGGCGACCGTGCCGACGACGCCGGCATGCTTGCTTTGCTCGCGCCCTGGGCCGGTCATCGACAGCGGGTCGTGCGATTGATTACCTCGAGCGGGGTCGAGGTGCCTCGTTTCGGCGCCAAGGCCACGATCGAAGACCATCGGGCGCGGTGATCGGCACGCGCGACGCGCGTCGCGCGGCTCACCCGTGGGCGGAGCACGCGATACGGTGCGGTCATGACTGACGACGACCGCCGCCCCCGCAGCGTCTATGGCGTGGGAACCGAGCCCGAAGTGCAAGTCTCACTCGCTAACGAGCGCACGGCGCTCGCGTGGATCCGCACCGGCATGACCCTCGTTGCGGGCGGAGTGGCACTGGCAACACTGTCGGGCTTTGGCGATCTGCCCCTTGTGATTCTCGCGATCGCGGGGCTCTCGAGCCTCGGCGGCGCAGCCTTAGGCCTGTGGGCTCTCGTCTCATGGCGTCGCACCGAGCGCGCATTGCGGTTGCGCCAGCCGATTCCTGAACCCTCGGTTCTGCCGTGGGTTGTCGCGGGAGTCATCGCCGTCGGTCTTCTCGCCGCGGGCGTCACGGCTTTTCAGGCAATCGAGTTCGCGCAGTGATGCGGCGGCACGGATGACCGTCGCGGCTGATGACGGGCGGCGCGCCCCGGCCGACCGAACGAGCCTGTCGTGGCAGCGCACGGGGCTGCACTCGGCTTTGCTCGCGATCGTCGCGGCCGTCACCGCGATCGCCCTCGGCGAGCCGGCGGTCGCCGTCGTCGCCTCGGTGATCGCCGGGTTCGCGATTGTCGTGGGTGCGACAACGCCGCGGGTTAAGCGCGCCGACCTCCAAACCCGCGACCCGTGGATGCTCCTGGTGCGTTCCGTCGTCGTGCTGAGCGCCTCGGCGCTCGTCGGCGTGATGCTCGTGGTGGCGGTCGCACTCGAGCTGTGAGGCTCTCAGCAGTGGTCGAGCACGTGGTCGGGGCTCGAGGGCGGGGCGAGCATCCGGTCGCGCAGCACCGTGAGCGCAGGGATCTCGCCGCGTGCGCAGACCTCGGCCCACGTGCCGCGGAGGTCGTCGGTGTATTCGATGTTCATGACTTGGTCGCCATAGACCTCGATCGCGAGCGCGCACTCGTCCCAGCGGTCGCACTCTTCGAGCACGGCGAAGTCGAAGCCCGCTTCGTCGCGGCCGCGCGTGCCCAGCTCGAGCGCGTTCTTCTGGCCAGCCGCAAGCCCAGCGTCGTGGGCGCGGTCAACGAGCAGGGCCGCGAGCGCGAGGGCATCGTCGATCGAGAGCACGTCGTCGGAGCGCGAATAGCTGTCGAGGTTGTCGAACTCAACGCCGACGAATCCCGCGGCCGCACAGCCGTCGATGAGCGGGCCGAGCTTCTCGACGATCGCGGCGCGGGCCTCGGGGGTGCGCGGGTCAAGCAGCGCTTCATCGGGCCAGTTCGGATCGATCACCGGGTCGCCCGCGGCGTCGAGCAACACGGCCTCGGGGGCGTCGGCGAGCCAGGCGTCGAGCTCGCCCGGTTGCGTCTGAAAGCCATTGATGTAGCAGATGCTCGGCAGGCCCTCCGCGGGCCGCTCGGTCGCGTCGCGCACGACGAGCGTCACGCCGGGGGCGGGTTCGGAGGCACCGCCGAGCTGATAGTCGATGCGGCCCTCGGGCGGGAGGGTGAAGAGCCCGGCGGGGTCGGGCGGGGCAGGCTCGAGCGGTGCAGCCCCCGGGCTCGCGGCACACGCGGCGAGCATGAGCGCGGTGCTCGCGGCGAGCATCCCGAACCCGGCACGGGTCATCGCGATTCGAGCACCGCCATCGCCGCGTTGTGGCCGGCAATGCCACTCACGGCTCCGCCGCGGCGGGCACCCGAGCCGCACAGCAGCACTCCCGGCAGCCCCGTGTCGACGCCCCAACGCCGCGCGGGGGTGTCGAGCGGGTCGCCGTCTTCGACCCACGGCCACGCGAGGTCGCCGTGGAAGATGCTGCCGCCCGGCAGGCGCAGCACGTGCTCGAGGTCGCGCGTGGTCTTGGTTTCGACGCACGGGTTACCGTTGCCGTCGGTCATGAGCAGGCTCTCGATGGGCTCGGCGAGCACCGAGTTGAGCGAGTCGAGCACGGCCCGTTGCAGCGTCTCGCGCATCGCGTCGTTGTTCGCTTCGGTGAGCAACCGGTCGGGCACGTGCAGGGCGAACACCGTGAGGGTCTGTGCCCCCGAAGCGCGCAGCTCGGGGCCGAGAATGCTCGGGTCGGTGAGCGAGTGGCAGTAGATCTCGGCAGGGATCACGCTCGGCACCCGACCCGCGACGGCTTCGTCGTAGGCGCGTTGCAGTTGGCTGAAAGTCTCGTTGATGTGGAACGTGCCGCCGAAGGCCGCCGCCGGGTCGATGCTGTCGTCGCGCAAGCGCGGCAGTCGCTTGAGCAACAGGTTGACCTTGACTTGCGCGCCCTCGGCGGGCGGAGCGGCCGTGCCGCTGTCGCCGGATGCTGCGCCTGTGTCTCCCGCCGCGAGCAGTCGCGCGAGCTCGTGCGGAGAACAATTGACGAGCACGTGGTCAGCGCTCGTCTCGTGCTCGACGCCCGCGTCGTCGCGCCAGCGCACCGTGCGGTCGGGCGAGAGGGCGAGCACCTCGGCGCCCGTCGTGAGCGTCGCGCCCGCGAGCCGCGCGGCCCGCTCAAGCTCGCCCGATACCGCGCCCATGCCTCCGACGGGAACATTCCAGTCGCCGGTTCCGCCGCCGATGACGTGGTACAGAAAGCAGCGATTGGCCAGCAGCGTCGGGTCGTCGTTCGGCGCGAAGGTGCCGATGATGGCGTCGGTGTAGACGACGCCGCGCACGAGATCGTGGGCGAACGTGTCGGCGATCGTGCGGCCGACAGGTTGCTCGATGAGGGCATCCCACAGCGCCGCTCCGTCGATGCCTGCCGAGTCAGCGGCGGCGGCGACGACAGCCGACCGCGCCTCTGACCGCGTGAGCAGCGGGTCGGTAACCGTCGGAAACAGCGCGCGGGCGAGGTGCTGCGTTCCCTCGTAGAAGCGCGCCCAGGCCACGGCGTCATCGTCGGCGCCGAGAGCCGCGAAACTCTCGGCGGTGGCGCGGGGGTCATGGTTGTCGACGAGGAGTCCGCCCGTCTCGCCGGGCACGGGCGTGTACGAGCTGTAGCGGCGCGGCGCGAGTGCGATCTGCAACCCGAGATCGTCGATGATGCGCTGGGGGAGCAGGCTCACGAGGTAGCTGTAGCGGCTGAGGCGAGCATCCACCCCCGCAAAGGCTTCGGCGGAAATCGCGGCGCCGCCCAACACGTCGAGGCGCTCCAGCACCTGCACGTCGAGGCCGGCTTGGGCCAAGTACGCGGCGGCGGTGAGGCCATTGTGCCCCCCGCCGATGATGACGACGTCGCGGCGTTCAGTCACGGTTGCCCTCCTTTGGCCCTGCCACCTTCAGCGTATCCCGGCGCCGTCTCGATCGACCGCTCGAGAACGTCGCGCACGTGCCTTCGGGGCCGGTCGCTACTACGATGAGGGCGGCACATCATGTGCCCTCGCGCGGTCGATGACGAAGTGCTCGTCTGACACATTCGCGGAGAGAACTGGCATCGGCCAGGGCACGTCCGCGGTGGAGATTGCGCAACTCACCCCTCCCGGGGCAGTTGTGTTCACCATGCCGCGAATGCGGCGCGAGAGAAAGGCGGGTCACCATGCCCACACCACCGTCTGACAAGGCCCAGAACGATCTCACCGCGGTTCTCGCGAAGATCGCCGAGTGGCCAGAGCCGTACGGGACGATCGGTCGTCGACTGCACGAGACGATCATCTCCGCGGGCCCCAAGCTCAAGCCACGCCTGTGGTACGGCATGCCCGGGTACGCCAGCGCACGCAGCACGCCCGTCTTCGTGTTCTTCCGCCTCGACGATGGCGTGATGTCGTTCGGGCTCTCGGAGAAGTCCACCGTCAAGCGCGAGAGCGACAGCACGCTGCGGCCGTGCGCCTGGTTCATCGACGAGATCGACGATCGCACCCTCGCGAAGGTTGCCGAGCTGGTGCGCACGGCGTTCTCATAACCGAGAGCGCCCCACCGGCCTCGTGTCTAGATGAGCGATCCCACTGCTCGTGACAGGGTTTCGCGCACGGCGACGATTGCCGGTCGGGCTGCCGACGAGACCCGCGCCGCCGTGAAGACAGAGCGGTGCGGGTCTCCGTCGAGCGTCACGAGGGGAACCCGCGGCTCGGCCCCGGCCCAGACGAGATCGGGCAAGAGCGCGACGGCGTGGCCCGTCTCGACGAGTCGAATGTGCGCTTGCAGGTCGGCCGTTTCAAACCGAACGTCGGGCTCAAAACCGGCGAGTCGGCACTGTTGCTCTGCCCAGTGCCGCGAGGCGGTGCCGCGCGGTTCCATGACCCAGGGCATGCGCGACGCGTCGCGAATGGAGCGGATGCTCTGCGCGTCGTCGCCGCCCGTAGCGCCGTGCGGCACGTGGCCGGGGGGCACCCCCAGCCGCAGCCCATCGTTCACGAGTGGCACGCGGTCAAGGTCGCGCCGCAGGGGCGCCGAGTGCGCGGGATACTCTTCCGCAATCACGAGGTCGAACGTGCGCGCCCACACTTCGTCGAGGGCGCTTTCGGGTTCGCGCTGCGTGATTTCAACGCGCAATTGCGGATGCTCCTGGGCCAGCAGGCTCAAAGCACGAGGCACGATGCCGAGCGCCGCCGACTGAAACACCGCGAGTCGCACGGTGCCCGTGACGGTTCCGCTTGCCGCGACGAGGTCGGCCTCCAGTTGCTCAAACTCATCGAGCAGAGCACTCGACCGCTCAACGAGCAGTTGGCCCGCGGCCGTGAGATGCACGCGACGGCCCGCGCGCTCGAGCAAGGCGACACCGGCTTCGCGCTCGAGCAAGCTCAGTTGCTGCGAGATGGTCGAGGGGCTGTACGACAGCGCGCGAGCGACAGCGTGCAGCGTGCCGCGGCGATGCACTTCGCGCAAGAGCGAGAGGCGCTTGAGATCGAGCATCGTGCACCCCCCTCTCAATCGTTCGATACAGTCGAACAGGAGTGTACGACAATCATCACTTTTCACACACAGCAACCCAGGCCAGACTGAGGGCATGACCACGAGCTCGAACGCCCAGCCCGCCGACGAGGCCGTCGCGCTCGTGCGCGAGTGGCTCGCGCAGACCGAGGGTGTGACCCCCGACGCGAACGCCGCACGACTGGGTGGGTTGCTGCAAGACCCGGTCGGCCTCGACTTTGCCATTGGCTTCGTCGACCGCGTCGCGCGGCCCGACGACCTGTGGGTTGCGGGTCGCAACCTTGAAGAGCTCGCAAGGAGAATCCCGAGCTTCCTGCCCTGGCCCCTGCGCGCCCTCATCGCGATCGGCGGCCCGCTCGCCCGGCTTGCCCCGTGGCCGATCGTGCCCATCGCGCGACGCGTGCTGCGCGGCATGGTCGGGCACCTCGTCATCGATGCGACTCCCGCTCGCCTCGGGCGCACTCTCGACACGCTGAGGGCCGGCGGTGATCGCCTCAACATCAACCTTCTGGGCGAAGCCGTGCTCGGCGACGCCGAGGCTGATCGCCGACTGAGCGGCATCACCGAGCTCGTCAAGCGCACCGACGTTGACTACGTGTCGGTCAAGGTGTCGGCGGTCGTGAGTCAACTGTCGATGTGGGCCTTCGACGAGACGGTCGACCGCGTTGTCGAGCGTCTCGCGCCGCTCTACGACACGGCAGCCCTCGGCGTGAATCCCACCTTTTTGAACCTCGACATGGAAGAGTTTCGCGACCTCGACCTCACCATCGAGGTGTTTCAGCGCCTGCTCGACCGCCCCTCGCTCAAGAAGTACGAGGCCGGCATCGTGCTGCAGGCCTACTTGCCCGAGGCGCTGCCCGCGCTCAACCGGCTCACCGAGTGGGCGCAGGCGCGTCGCGTGGCCGGCGGTGCAGGAATCAAGGTGCGCGTCGTCAAGGGCGCCAATCTCGCCATGGAACGGGTGGATGCTGCGCTGCACGATTGGCCCGTGGCCGTGCTGCCCAGCAAGAGTGACACCGACGCCAACTACAAGCGTGTGCTCGACGCCGCACTGCGCGCCGATCGAGTGGACGCGGTGCGGATCGGTGTCGCGGGCCACAACCTGTTCGACATCGCGTGGGCGTGGCAGCTCGCGCAAGCGCGCGGGGTTGCCGACCGCATCGAGGTCGAGATGCTGCTCGGCATGGCCCCCGACCAGGCAGACGCCGTGCGTCGCACGGTCGGGCACCTCTTGCTCTACACGCCCGTCGTGCACCCGCGCGACTTCGAGTCGGCCATCAGCTACCTGATCCGGCGGCTCGAAGAGAACGCGAGCACCGAGAACTTCATGTCGGGGGTCTTCGAGCTCGTCACGCAGCCCGACATCTTCGCCCGTGAAGAGCAGCGCTTTCGCGAGTCACTTGCGGCCTTCGCCGCCGCCCCCGGCGCACCCGAGCCGCACCGCGTGCAGAACCGGCTCACCGAGCGGCCGCTCGACGAGCATGACGCGCTGCCGGTTCCCGGCGGCGTGCGCACGGGCTTCGAGAACGCCGCCGACACCGACCCGGCACTGCCCGCCAACCGCGAGTGGGGCCGCTCCATACTGCAGCGCGCGCAGACGACGACGCGCGGGCAATCCGTGGTCGACGTGAGCGGAGTCGCGTCGGTCGGGGCAATCGAACGCATCGTCGCCGAGACCCGCGAAGCTGGCGCCGGGTGGGCTGCGCGGTCGGTGGATGAGCGGGCGGGCATCCTCCACCGCGCCGGTCGTATGCTCGCCGCGCGTCGGGGTGACCTCCTCGAGGTCATGGTCGCCGAGGCCGGCAAGACGATCGCCGAGGGCGACCCCGAGGTGAGCGAAGCCATCGACTTCGCGCACTACTACGCCGAGAGCGCGCGAGATCTGGCGCGCATCGACGACGCGACGTTCACGCCCGTGCGACTCACTCTCGTCGTGCCGCCGTGGAATTTCCCGGTCGCGATTCCTGCCGGTGGGGTGCTCGCGGCGCTCGCCGCGGGCAGCGCCGTGATCATCAAGCCCGCGCCTCAGGTGCGTCGCTGTGCCGCGGTGATGGTCGAGGCGCTGTGGGACTCCGGTGTGCCGCGCGAAGTGTTGCGCTTCATCGACGTGCCCGAGAACGAGGTCGGCCAGGCGCTCATCTCACACCCGGCCGTTGACCGGCTCGTGCTCACGGGTGCGTGGGAGACCGCGGCACTGTTTCGCTCGTGGCGCCCCGAGCTGCCGATTCTGGCCGAGACAAGTGGCAAGAACGCGATCGTCATCACGCCGTCCGCCGACATCGATCTCGCCGTCGCCGACCTCGTGAAGTCGGCGTTCGGTCACGCCGGGCAGAAGTGCTCGGCCGCCTCGCTCGCCATTCTCGTCGGCTCGGTCGCGTCGTCGAAACGCTTCGAACGCCAGTTGGTGGATGCTGTCTCGACGCTGCGCGTTGGCCGCCCCACCGACCCGACCACGGTTGTGGGGCCGCTCATCGAACGGGCGAGCGGCAAACTGCTCGGTGCCCTCACCCAGTTGGCGAACGGTGAAGAGTGGCTCGTGGCGCCCAAGGCCATCGACGCCACCGGCGAGCTGTGGAGCCCCGGCATCAAGCGCGGAGTCATGGATGGCAGTGCGTTTCACACCACCGAGTACTTCGGCCCCGTGCTCGGCCTCATGCGGGCGCGCGACCTCGACCACGCGATTGACCTCCAGAACGCCACGCCATTCGGCCTCACGGCGGGGCTGCACTCTCTCGACGCCGACGAGGTCGAACACTGGATCGACCAGGTGCAGGCGGGCAACCTCTACGTCAACCGCGGCACAACCGGAGCGATCGTTCGGCGGCAGCCCTTCGGCGGCTGGAAGCGTTCGAGCGTCGGCGGATCGACCAAAGCGGGCGGGCCGTCGTACGTCTCGGGCTTTGGCTCGTTCAGCCCCGTCGCGCGGAAGCCCCGTCAGTCGCTGAGCCTGCGCGGCCTCGACCGTCGCGTGCGGGAAGTGCTCGAGGTGAGCCAGCCCGGGCTCGACTTCGCGGGGTTTGACGCCGCGCGCGCGGGCGCGCTCAGCGATGAGCGAGCGTGGGCCGACGAGTTCGGCATCGCCCGCGACGCGAGCCAGCTGGGGGCGTCGGTTGCTCAGGTTGTTGAACGCAACTCTCTGCGGTACCGCCCGACAGCGGTCACGGTGCGCGCGGCCGAGGGCACGCCGATGGCTGACCTCATTCGCGTGCTGCTCGCCGCTGCGCGGGCGGGGTCGCGCGTCGAGATCAGCAGTGCGGTGGCGCTGCCCGAGAGCCTGATCGCGTTGCTCGAGACGGGAGTCTCGGCGCTTCGCACGGCATCGATCGCGATCGAAACGGATGCGTTCTTCACTGAGCGCATGCGGGATGCCCGCCCCGCCCGCATCCGCCTGATCGCCCCCGACGGCGCAGCCGCGGCTCGTGCCCTGCACGAGGCCCTCGACGGCGACCCCGATGTCGCCATCTGGTCGGGAGCGGTCACGGCAGCGGGCCGCGTCGAGCTACTGCCCTTCCTCCGCGAGCAGGCGGTGTCGATGACGGCGCACCGCTTCGGCAACCCGTTCGCAGCAATGGCGGAGCTGCCGCTCTAGGGGGTGAGGGCGTCGGCGATGACCTCGCCGATGAGCACTGCCGTGGCGGCCGGGCCACTGGTGGGAGCGGTCGGAAGGATTCCGAGGTCGGCGATGTGCAGACCCGCCACACCGTGAACGGCACCCTTCCCGTCGACGACCGACGTTGCTGGGTCGGTGCCCATCGGCGTGGTGCCGCAGGTGTGGAGTGCCGTCGAGAGGTGATCGAGCATCCACGAATTGAGAGCATCATCGTCGAGCTGCGCCAGACCTCGATGCTCGGGTCTAACGCCCAGGTGCTGCATAGCGTCGCTCTCGAGCAACGAGGCCGCGAGCCGCACAGCCAGCCGGAGTCGCTCTCGGTCGCTCTCGGACTCGAGGTAGTGAAAGCCGAGTAAAGGCGGTCCGCTGGCGTCGAACAGAAGGCGTCCGGGCGTGCTCGTGCGGAGGGTAGACACGAGCAGGCTCAGCCGAGCGTCGTCGGGCTCCGTGCCGAGCATGCGGCCGAGCGGTCGGAGCACCGAGAGCACTTCGAGGTCGCCGGTGCCACCCTCGATGTCGCTTGAGCCATGCGCGGACACACCGAGCGACGCGTCAACCGGATGAGTCAGCACGCTGGGCGGTACCTCGAACGGCATGACCACCTGGGGGTGATCGTGCAGCTCGGCCCCGACGGGCGCGTCGAGCACGACGGCGCGCCCCGCGGCGGTGAGCACCCCGGCCGGACCGATTCCGCTGCGCACAAGCAACTGCGGGGTTTCCAGTGCCCCGCTGCACAACACGATCAGACCAGCGGTCAGCGTCTCGATGCGACCGTCGACCAGCACCTCGACGCCCGTGGCGCGCCCGTGTGCACCGATCACGACGGCTTGGGCGTGGTGGCCGCCGCGCACCTCGAGCCCTCCGGGCGCAGGGTCGAGATACGCCCGTGCAGTGCTCCACCGCTCGCCGCCAAGAGTGTTGGTCGGGGTCTGCCCAATGCCCGGCGCCACTTCCGGGCTGGCGTTCTGGTCGGGGTCAAACGGTAGTCCGGCGGCCAGGCCCGCAGCGATTAGGGCTGCGCTGACGGGGTGGCTCGAGTCGCCTCGTGTGACGGGCAGGGGCCCGTGACGGCCATGGCCCGGCGCTAGGCCGAATTCACGATCTGTCTCTATTCGCGACCAGAGAGGAAGGGTCGCGGTTTCGGTCCAGCGGGGGTCACCCGCGGCACGCGCCCACGCATCAAGGTCGCTCGCTCGTGGACGCCGAAAGTAGCCACCATTGATCGCCGTTGATCCGCCGGCCACGCGACCGCGCACGACGGTGTGATCGCGCGTCGCCGTCAGAGCGCCGGGGTAGGTGAAGGCGAGCGGATGCCCGGGCACCGCCGCCGCCAGGCTTGAGCCGTCGCGCGTCGACTCGGGGGCAGGCACCGGCCCCGACTCGAGCAGCACCACGTGAAGCCCCCGTTCAGCGAGTCGGGCAGCGAGGGGCGCACCCGAACCACCCGCCCCGACAACCACAACGTCGGGAATGGGGCCGATCACGACCGGGCGGGCTCATCGAGCAGCATGAGGTCTCGCGCAGCCAAGAATCCTTCGTCAAGAAGGTCGCTGAGCGAGGTGTCGTCGGTCGCGAGCCACTGTTCGTAGGCGGCGATCGAGACGCCGAGGCAGACCCAGCCGATCGTCTGCGCCACTAACCCGCTTGCGTGCCCTCCGCGCCGTTCCGCAACGAAGTCAGCAATGACCTGTCGCCACGCCTCGTAACGGATCGTCGAGTGCGCGACGAGAGAGGGCACCGTGAGAAGCAACGTCATGCGCTCGCGGTGATACTGCAACTCCCCTTCGGGGATGTGGTTGAAGACGACGATCGCGATGCGGAGAGCATCCCGAAGCGGAAGGCTGCGGGGCAGCGAGGCGAGGTGGGCGCGCATTCCGTCGAGCATGTCGTCGAACTGGCCCCATGGCAGGTCGTTCTTCGACGGAAAGTAGCGAAAGAAGGTGCGTCGACCGATTCCGCACGCCGCGGCGATCTCGTCGACCGTTACGCCGTCGAAGCCTCGCTCAATGAAGAGACGCAGGCCGGTGTGGCTGATCTCGGCATGTGTTGTCGAGGGGTGACGGCCAATGCGGTGCACGCGGTCGTCACCGACCAGCGCGAGTTCACTCACGATTCATCACTTTCCTCTTCCCTTCGGCACTGAGTGCCAATACAGTACTCGGCATCGAAAGACTTCGACACCGCTGTCGAGAGACTCTACGAGGAGGAGCACGCCATGACCGTCCCCACCGAGCGCCCCACCGCCACGATCGACGATCTCGTCGACGAAGAGTCTCTCGTTGAAGAGGTCTCGATCGACGGAATGTGCGGCGTGTACTGAGGCCGTCATGGACTCTGTCTCTGTCGATCTCACGCTCATTGTTCACCCGCGGGTGTCGATTAGACCCGAGCCATTCGGGGCACTGCTTTACCACTTCGGCACGCGACAGCTGAGTTTTCTGAGAGACCGCGTACTGCTCGACGTTGTGCGGGCCTGTGACGGAACCCGCACTCTCGCCGAAGCGCTCGCCGAGGCGGGCGTGCCCGATGCGCAGCTCGAGCGCTACCGCTCGGCGGTCGCCACCCTCGTGCGGTCGACCATGCTGACGGTTCATTCCGAGGCCGAGGTGGCCGCATGACCCTCACCGCGCCCGCCCCTTCAGCACACCAGCCGGCGACGCCCGCGCGCACCTCGAGCACCCTCATCGGCCACTTCGAGCGGGGGCTGGATGCTCCCATTTGCTTGACCTGGGAACTCACCTACGCCTGCAACCTGTCGTGCAGCCACTGCCTCTCGAGCTCGGGTCGTCGCGACCCGCGCGAGCTGACGACCGACGAATGCAAGGGCATCATCGACGAACTGCAGCGCATGCAGGTGTTTTACGTCAACATCGGTGGTGGCGAACCAACCGTGCGCAGCGACTTCTGGGAACTCGTTGACTACGCGACCGCTCACCAGGTCGGCGTCAAGTTCTCAACCAACGGCGTCAAGATCACGCCTGAGATCGCACAGCGCCTCGCTGCGAGCGACTACGTCGACGTACAGATTTCGCTCGATGGCGCGACCGCCGAAGTCAATGACCGCGTGCGCGGCCCTGGCTCATACGACCTCGCGATGCGCGCGATGCAGAACCTCGCTGACGCGGGCTTTCGCGGGTTCAAGATCTCGGTCGTGTGCACGCGGGAGAACATTCCGCAGCTCGACGAGTTCAAGGCCATCGCCGACCGGTTCGATGCTCAGCTTCGGTTGACGCGCCTGCGGCCGAGCGGCCGCGGTGCCGACGTGTGGGACGACCTGCACCCGCTCCCCGCCCAGCAGCGAGAGCTCTACGACTGGCTCGTCGCGAACGGCGAGGGCGTGCTCACGGGCGACTCGTTCTTTCACCTCTCCGCCTTTGGCGAGGCGCTGCCGGGCTTGAACTTGTGCGGGGCCGGTCGCGTGGTGTGCCTCATCGATCCCATTGGTGACGTGTATGCGTGCCCCTTTGCGATCCACGACGAGTTTCTCGCCGGCAGCATCCGTGACCCTGGAGGCTTCGACGGCGTCTGGAAGAACAGCGAACTGTTCCGGCGTTTGCGCGAGCCGACCGGCGGTGGCGCGTGCGGGTCGTGCTCGTTCTACGACTCGTGCCGGGGCGGCTGCATGGCGGCCAAGTTCTTCACGGGCCTCCCTCTCGACGGCCCCGACCCAGAGTGCGTCCGCGGCTTTGGTGAGCAACTGCTCGCCGAGCGGGCGACGGATGCCCTCCCCAAGCCCACGGGTGACCACTCGCACCGCACCTCGCCGCCTCGGCCGCGCGGGTCGACGGGTCCCGTGCCCCTCACGTTGAGCATCCGCCGCCCGGATGCACCATCGGCGCACGCCTGCGCCGAGAGCCCGCTTGCCGGGTTCACTCCCTCATCGTCACGCACCGCGGGCTGCGCCTGCGGAACCGACCACTAGGAGCCGCCGGAGCCGCAACCCTCATCGAGCCCAACCCGCTCACCCCGCAGACACGCACATCGCACTGATCCGCCCAGCATCGCTGGAGCGGCTTTCTGTCATACCTGGATTTCCGTTGACCACCGCGCCGCGCGGCTCGCGGCACTGATCTCCACTACCGATCGAAAAGGAGGCACGCGATGGGGCGTGTTGAAGGAAAAGTTGCTTTTGTCACCGGTGCGGCACGCGGCCAGGGTCGCGCGCACGCACTGCGTCTCGCCGAAGAAGGTGCTGACATCATCGCGGTCGACCTGTGTGCGCCTGTGCCTGATTTGCAGTACCCGCCGGCGACTCCAGAAGACCTCGCTGAGACCGTGCGTCAGATCGAGGCGCTCGATCGCCGCATCGTGGCTCACCAAGCCGACGTGCGTGATCTCGGTGCAATGCAGGCCGCGGTCAACGACGGCGTCGCTCAACTCGGAGGTCTCGACATCGTCGTGGGCAATGCCGGCATCTGCATCATCGCCGACGCGGAAAACACGACCCCCGAGATCTGGAAGAACACGATCGACACCAACCTCACGGGCGTGTGGCACACGGTGCAAGCGTGCGTGCCGCACCTCAAGGCGCGGGGCGGCGGTTCGATCATTCTCACCAGCTCGGCGGCTGGCCTGGTTGCGCTGCCATTCCTCACGGCGTACATCGCCGCGAAGCACGGCGTCACGGGCCTCGGCAAGGCCTACGCGCTCGAGCTCGGCCGCTTCAACATTCGCGTCAACACGCTTCACCCCGGTGGCGTCGAGACTGCGATGGGCGGCATGGGCGCGGCGTTCCCTGAGTACATCGAGAAGAACCCAGGCATCGTGATGGGCGGCTATGGCGTGCTGCCCGTGACCACAACCCAGCCGGTTGATCAAGCCAACGCGGTGCTCTGGCTCGCCTCCGATGAAGCGAAGTTCGTCACGGGCACACAGATCTCGGTCGACTCGGGAATGGTCGTCTGCTGATCCCCGCCGGGTCACGGCGACCCGGCACCCTGCTCGCCTGATCGGGTGAGCACCACCACCAGAAACGAAGGAGGACGCAATGGGGCGTCTTGATGGAAAAGTTGTCTTCATCACCGGTGTCGCTCGCGGTCAGGGTCGCAGTCACGCGATCCGGTTCGCCGAAGAGGGCGCCGACATCATCGGCATTGACGTGGTTGAGCCGATCGCGGGCAGCACCTCGCCACCCGCGACGCAGGCCGAGATGGACGAAACAGTGGCCGCGGTCGAAGCGCTCGACCGGCGCATCATCGCGACTAAGGCCGATGTGCGCAGCCTCGCGCAGCTCAAGAAGGCCGTCGATGACGGAGTCGCCCAGCTCGGTCGACTCGACATCGTCATTGCCAACGCGGGCGTCTCGACGTTCATGGGCCCTGCTGAATCGCTCTCGGAGGAGGCCTTTGTCGACATGGTCGACATCAACCTCACCGGCGTGTGGCGCTCGTGCGCGGCTGCGATCCCGCACATCAAGGCGGGCGGCAAGGGCGGCTCGGTCATCATGACGAGTTCGGTGGCCGGCCTCATGCCCTACGCCAACGTTGGTCACTACGTTGCGGCCAAGCACGGTGTTGTCGGGCTTATGCGCACAATGGCGGTCGAGCTGGCCCCGCACCAGATTCGCGTCAACTCGATTCACCCGACCACGGTCGACACGCCGATGGTCAACAACGAGGCGACGTTCAAGCTGTTTCGGCCTGACCTCGAGAACCCAACCGCGGATGACTTCATCGAAGCGGCGAAGGTCATGAACGCGCTGCCCATTGGCTGGGTCGACGCCGTCGACATCTCGAACGCCATGGTCTGGCTCGCCTCCGACGAGGCTCGCTACGTCACGGGCGTCACTTTGCCGGTCGACGCCGGCGCCTTCATCAAGTAACCACGACACGTCAAGGAGATCACTATGGGACGGTTAGACGGCAAGGTTGTTCTCGTTTCGGGCGTCGCCCGCAGCCAAGGACGCAGTCACGCACTCCGCTTCGCTGAAGAGGGTGCCGATGTTATTGGTTTCGACATTCTGGGTGAGATCAAGGGTTCGCCGTCGGCACCCGCGACTCAAGCCGATATGGAAGAGACCGTGCGACAGGTCGAGGCTCTCGACCGGCGCATCATCGCCACGAAGGCCGACGTTCGCGATTACGCGGCGGTCAAGTCAGCGGTCGACGACGGTGTCGCCCAACTCGGTCGACTCGATGTCGTGCTTGGCAACGCGGGTGTCTTCACATCACCATCACCCGCCGAGGACATGGAAGACGACATCTTCATGGACACTCTCGACATCAATGTCGCGGGCGTCTGGCGAACGGCCAAGGCCGCGATTCCGCATCTGAAGAAGAACGACCACGGCGGGTCGATCATCATCACGAGCTCGGTCGCCGGGCTTATGGGCTACCCGAACTTCGCGCACTACGTGGCGTCGAAGCATGCCGTCGTCGGGCTTATGCGCACGCTCGCGCTCGAGTTGGCCCCGCACCACATCCGGGTGAACTCGGTGCACCCAGGCTCGGTCAACACAGTGATGGTGACGAACGACACGATCGCGCGCCTGTTCCGGCCCGACTTGGAGAATCCGACCGTGGATGACTTCAAAGAGGTCGCGAAGCAGATGAACCCGATGGGCATCGAGATGCTCGAATCGTTCGACATCTCGAACGCGATGGTGTTCTTGGCCTCGGACGAGGCTCGGTACATCACGGGCGTCACCCTTCCGGTCGACGCCGGATCGATGGTCCAGTGACCAACGATTCCTCCGTTTCGGCGAGCCGGCAACGGGTCGCTGAACACCTCGTCGGG
>CALRMP020000043.1:0-24599 GCA_943369205.1 Gulosibacter massiliensis
GGGTCGCCTAACGTGCTGACCCCTGTGGTCTATGACGTCAACGTTCTCGTCACCGCGCTCGTCGGGCCCGACTCGAGCTACCCTTACCTCCCCCGCATCCCGCCCACCACCGACAACGCCGCCGCCGACTGCCTCGCGATCGCCCTCGATGGCGACGACATGCAGCTCTACAGTTCGCTGCACATACTCACCACCACCGCGGCAGTGCTCGTGCGCCTCGGGGTTGCCCCTGCGACTGCCCAGCGCTACGTCGACGAGGTCACCGGCATCATCACGGAACTCGGCGGCGCGGTGCTGGACCCACCGCGCAAGGCCCACGACTCGCGCGACCACGAAGACAACCTCGTGCTCGACTGTGCGCTGGCGGCCGAAGCACTCATCGTCGTCAGCTCAGACCACGATCTGACCTCACTCAACCCCTGGAACGGCCGACTGATCCTCACTCCCGAACGGTACGTGGCGCACGTGGTTGCCGGGCGACGCGGCACGCAGCGGTCATGAGGTAGCGCCCGACTCCAGCACGACTAGCCGATCCGTCGCGCGCGACGCCCCCACATAGAGCAGGTCGCAGTGGTAACCCTTCGACAGGTCGACGTCGGTCAGAATCACCGCGGGCGCCTCAAGACCCTTGAACTCGTGGATGCTCCCCCACCGAATCCGCGTCGCATCATCGATGCCCGTGCCGAGGCGTGAGGTGAGGCGGGAGTCCGCAGTGCGGTCAGCGAGCGCCTGGCCGGCCGCCGAGCGCTCGCGCGCGTAGGGCGACAGAATCACCAGCTCGCGCACCGTAAATGGCTCAGACAGGATGCGCTCCACCGCATCGGCGAGAAGCGCCTGCTGCTCGGCCATGGTCGTGATCGTGTGGCGCTCGACCGAGACCTGGTCGTCGTCCGTGCGGCGGTGCTCGCTGTAAAGGGTCGGCTCGCCGATGAGTTCGGCCACGAAGCGCGCCACCTCAGGAGTCGTGCGCACGTTCGAGCGCAGCTGCAGGGTGACGAGACCCGGGATGCGGCGCAGCACGGTGGCACGGGCATCCGGTGCCTCATCCTTGTCGACGGCCTCGTGCCGGCGGTAGATCACCTGGTGGTCGAAGTCTCCCGTGATGAAGACGGGAGCCTTCTCGAGCCCACCGACCATGAGCGCATCGAGCACGTCGAGGTACTGCTCGAGCGCGACATCTTGCGCCTCGTCGACGACGAGGTAGTCGAACTGCGGGCCCAGTTCGAGCGCCGCCTCGAGCGCCTGCTCGGGCAGGGTGACGTCGTACCAGTCGGCCTCGACGCGTCCGCTCGCGAGCTTGCGCTGCGCCTCGTTCTTGCCGGCGTGCCGGTCGACCACCTGCGCCATGAGCGAGTGGATTCTGCGCACCTCAATGCCCTCGCCGCACAGGTCGGCGAGCTTCGCCTCGATGAGCCGGTTGAACACGACGACGAGCGTGCGCTTTCCACTGTCGGACGCGCGGCGCGCAGCCTCGGCGGCCACCCACGTCTTGCCCGACCCAGCCGGGCCTTCGACGAGCAGCCGCGGGTTGCTGCCCACGACGTCGAGAATGCGCACCTGATCAGCCGTGAACGTCGCCTGCTCGTGTTCGCGCCGACGCGCCAACTCTTTCGCGCTCAGCTCGACCTGAAAGCGCGGCGTCAGCAGCTCGGTCACCTTTGCCGTGTGGCTCGCGTCGGGTTGGCCCGCGACGCGCCGGTATCCGCCGATGGTTTCGGCGAGGTGCTCACTGGCTTTCGTCAGCGCACGGATGATCGCACCGGGCGCCCGCTCCCCCGCCAGATCAGCGGCATCGAGCAGCTGCCACTCGTGCCACCCGATGCTCGGAGCAAACTTGCTCTTGCTCAACTGCGTGAGCCACGCCGCGTGAAAGATCGGATACCCCACCGGGCCCGCGCCCTTCGACTCGAGGTACTCGATGATCGAGTGCTGCGCCCCCGACGCTTGCTCGAAGGGGCTGCGGGTGGTCCAGTCGCGGTTGCCGTAGCGCCAGCGCCCGTGACCGTCGGCCTCGATGCTCTCGTGCGACTTCACCTCGATGACGAGCACGCCGTGGCCGGGCGCGATGACCACGAAGTCGGCCTCGCCCTGCACTTGGCTGACGTGCTTGGCAATCTCGAGCGAGTGGAACACGACCCAGTCGTCGGGCGCCTGTTGCATGGCCGCGAAGACCGCGTGCTCGCCCGGCGGGGCGTCGTCGCCAATCGTCGGCGGAATCATGCGGGCCATGAGGTGAGCCTAGGGCGGAGTGTGCCCCGCGGCGCGGTTGCCGTGCGGGGCGGCGGGTGCACCTACTCGGCGCACTCCTGAACTGTAGGAACCGGCGTTGCCCCCCACCCACTCCTGAAGTGTAGGAACGTCAGGCGCGGCAGCGGGCGGCCGGTTCGGTGTTCCTACACTTCAGGAGTGTCGTGAGGGCCATGCCTCCACCCGCGCGGTAGCGCGCGAGCTGAGGCTGCCGCGCGAGTACGCCGCGACGGGGCCGCCCGCCCGCCGGGCCAGGCGCTCGCCGGGTCACGCGCTCAGGGCGCTCGCGCCTAGCCGAAGAGTTCTGACTCGAGGATGAGGTCGTCGAGGGCCGGTTCTTCGGGGCCCTCGCACTCGGGGCCGAATTCGTCGGCGGTCACCTCGAACTCGGTGAACGGGCCACCCGGAACCTCGCGGCCGTCGCCGGCTTCGACGATTTCCGCCAGCTCGAACAGGCCCAGAGCGCTCACCGGCACGAACGCCTCGAGAATGCCGAACTCGCCCACGACGGCCTCGATCGGCTCAACGTCAGCGTCGGGCACGATCAGCTCGAACTCGGTGCCCTCGGCAACCAGTTCGCCGTCGTCGGTGCGGAGCACGGTCGCCCACCAGACGAACGTGGGGCTGTCGGGGAAGTCCTCGAGCGCGACATTGCGCACCGCGGTGCACCACGTTTCCGGGGTCACGAAGCCCGCCAATTCGGGCGAAGGCTCGGGCGCGGGCTCGTCGGTGACCTCGGGGGTCTCGGTCGGCTCCGCGGCCGGGTCATCATCGGCCGGCGCGAACACGCCGAGGGCCGCGAGAATGCCGACGACGATCAGAATGCCCACGAGCGAGGCGATCGTGATGATGATCGGCGTCTTGCCGCCCGACGTTGCGTCGGGGTCGGGCTCGTTCACGGTCGCGTCGGTGGTCGCGTCACCAGCAGCGCCAGCCGCGCCACCAGCAGCGTCACGAGCAGCATCAGTGTCGTTGTCAGCCATGGGCCTACCTCCCGTCTCGGTGAGGCGAGGCTAGTGGGGGCGCAAAAAGGCGTAAAGGCGCGCACCACCCGCGCAGGATTAGTCTCCGACCTGCGGAACGAACCACGGCGGATACACCGCGACCTTTGCCGAGCTGCCCGCCGACTTCAGCAGCGCACGCACCTCGTCGCGGCGGCGGTCGTTCGCGACCGCCACCAGCGCGACGCGGTCGAGCGGCACCGAGCCGGGCACCAACGCTTCTGCGGCCTGCAGAGCCCAGGGGCTTGCTGCGGCGCGAGCGAGCATCCGGTCACGACCATCAGCACCCGAACCGAGCCGCGTGAGACTCGCCGCGGCATCGCCGTCGCTCACCACCAACTCATTCGCGACCGCGGCGATATCGACGCCCAGCACGACGAAGTCGACGGTGGATGCGGCGCGCGCCGCGTCGCTCCAGGTCGGGCCCGCGGCGCCGTCTTGCACCTCGCCCCACCAGGTCGCGAGCGGGCTCAGCGAAAACGCCACGCAGTCGTGCACCGTCACGCCCTCAGCCACGGGCGCGGTTGACCGCAGTTCATAGGTGATCTCGCTCGCGAGCCGCAACGCCGGCTCGGCCGTCGCCGACGGCTGCAGCTCGCCCGCCTCAAGAATGAGCGGCAGGTTCGAGATGTGCGTCACGTGGAAAATGCGGTGCGGCAGCGCCGGCGGGCGCACCTCAGCGGCCTTACCCGTGGCGCCCGGCGCCGGGGTGCGCAGACTGCGCGCCGCCGTGCGGGGCGTGCGCTTGACCGGCAGCGGAACCGCGGGCGGGTCAGGCGGAAAGCAACTGGCGCACATTCCCGGCTCGAAACCGTGAATGCACTCTTCTGTCGACGACCCAGCCACGGCGCACTCCCTCACAGGGGCGCCACGCGCTCGCGGCGAGCCCCAAACCTCTAACCTAGCGCGCCGAGCTGGGCGAGCCCGACGGTCGGGATGGCGATCCAGCCCTCCGAGGCGGCCAGCGCCTGCTGATGCGGTTCGGGCGGGATGCTCGCTCCGTGCCCGTGCGCCAGAGCAACGAGCGCGGCCAGCACCGCGTCGAGCGCATCGGCCGAGGTCGTCATGAGGGTGCGGTGCTCGCCGAGCTGCAGCCAGGGGGCGGCCTGCTCGAGGTGGGCGATGAGGGCGCGGCGGGCATCCGGAGCCGTCTTGTATCCCGGGCGAGCGAGCCCCCACACGCGCAGGGCCATGGCGGGGTACACCTCGACAACGGCACTGCCGTTCTGCCCCGAGCGGTCGACGACTCGCCCGTCGGCAGCGAGGCGCTGCAGCAGCACGGCACAGCGCAGCGCCGTCATGCCGAGGCGGTCGGTCGCGACGCTCAAGGGTCGCGCTCCGGTGCGCTCGGTGACGAATCGGTCGGTCTCGCGGTAGGCGAGGCGGCGGCGCCAGGCGAGGTCGCCCGTGGGCGCGAGCGCTGCAGTGGGGTCGGCGGGCTGAACGCCGCCGCCCGCGGCCGAGCCCTCGACCGCCCCCGAGTGCCGCGCCACGAAGTCGACGAAGCCGCGCGGCCAGCCGAACGCGCAGTCGATGCCGATCAGCTCGACGTCGCGAGTCGCTCGCACGATTGTCTGGTCGTCACACCCGGGCGTGAGCGACTCCAGCGCGACGGCTCCTCCGCCAGCGCGCAACACCGCAAGCGCCGTACCCGCGGCCTCCGCCGCCAGGTCGACCCCCGCGACCCGCGTCACGCGCCACTCACACGAACCGCACGGCCGACTGCAGCCGCGTGCGCACTTCGAACAAGTCGGTGCCGCCCACGCCGACGCCGGGCAGCCCCGTGCGGATCATGGTCACGAGCCGCGAGCGCTGCACGAGCAGGCCCTGCGCGCCGCGCACGGTGCCGAGCTCGGTGAGCGACTGCGGGGTCTGGTCGTCTTCGACGACGATCACGAGGGCGGAGAACTTGATGCGCGCGGCGCGCGCGACCACGCGAGCGCGCGACGCGAGGAGCGCGAGTGGCTTCTCGCCGGGCGCTAACCCTAAGCCGATGACCTCTCCCCGCTTCACTGAGACGGGCGCGCCCCAGTCTTCACTGAGCACGGCCCACACGCCCGTCGGCCCGAGCACGACGTGGTCGAGCTTGTCATCGCGCGACGAGCCCGCAAGCACGTCGTGCCAGATCGTGAAGCCCATGCCGAGAGTCGCGAGCGCCGCGGCCGAGCGCTCTTCGGCGATCGCCGCCGCGAGCAAGTGCCGGATCTGCCGGGGGGCCGAGCGCACAAGAGCGTCATCGAAGGGGTCGGGCAGATCGGCTCCGCGACCCACCCACTCGCGGATGTGATCGAGATACTGCTCGCGGTACCACCCGCCGGGGTGTCCGTGCGACCGAGCACTCGGCCGAGAGTCGGAGCGGTGCGGGCCCGAGGCTCCGCCGCCCGACTGGGCCCACGCGCGCGAGGCCGCGCCAGCATCCGCGCCCCGATCGTAGATGGCGCGCGCCGCGGGAGTACCGACGCGTTCCCACGCACGTTGCACCGCATCGAACTTCGCCGCCGAGCCACCGGTGTCGGGGTGCGCCTTGCGCAGCGCGACCCGGTAGGCCTTCTTCAGCTCGTCGTCAGACACCCTCGGGCTGACGCCCAACACCTCATAGGGGTTGGCGGCGAGAGGCGAATCAGACATCGTGAGGCAAAGCCTACGCTGGAGTCGTGAGCCCTTCGCTGAACGACGTCACCCCACCGCGCCCGCCCCAGAAGCCCCAGCGGCGCGAGCACCACGGCGATGTGTTCGTCGACCCCTACGAGTGGTTGCGGGCCAAGGAGAGCCCCGAGGTCATCGACCATCTCACCGCCGAAAATGCGTACGCGGACTCTCGCATGGGGCACCTCGATGCGCTCCGCGACCAGATCGTCGACGAGATTAAGGGGCGCACGCTCGAGACCGACATGGGCATCCCGGTGCGCGAAGGCAACTGGTGGTACTACGGTCGCACGGTCGAGGGGCTGCAGTACGGCATCCAGTGCCGCGTGCCCGTGGCGCCCATCGACCCGGCCAACCCCGCCGACCCCGCGCTGTGGACTCCCCCGCCGCCGCTGCCCGACCCTTCGCAACCGCGCGAGGGCGAGCAGATCGTCATCGACAGCAACGTCGAAGCCACAGGCCACGACTTCTTCTCGCTGGGCACGCTCGATGTGAGCGACGACGGCACGTGGCTGCTGTTCGGCGTCGACACCGAGGGCGACGAGCGTTACACGCTGCGCATTCGCAACCTCGACACGGGCGAGACCCTGCCCGACACGATCGAGCAAACCGCAGGCGGGGCCTTCTTCGACCCGAGTGGCACGTTCGTCTTCTATACGACCGTCGATGAGTCGTGGCGCCCCGACACCGTCTGGCGCCACCGGGTCGGCACCGACCCGGCCGATGATGTCGTGGTCTTCCACGAGCCCGACGACGGGTTCTGGGCGGGGGCCGGTCGCACCCGAAGTGGTCGCTACCTCGTCATCGAAGCCGCGTCGAGCATCACGAGCGAGACCCACGTGCTCGACGCATCACACCCTGAGGGCGAGTTCGCGGTCGTCTGGCCCCGGCGGGCGGGCATCGAGTACGACCTCGACCACGCACGTTTAGCCGGCCGCGATATGTGGCTCATCACGCACAACGACGACGCCCCCGACTTCCAGATCGTGGCGGTGCCCGTGGATGCTCCGCTCACGCCCCCCGTCACCCTCGTGCCGCACGAGCCCGGGCGCCGGGTTGAGGGCATCGACGCGTTCGAGCGTTTCCTCGTGCTCGACTACCGCGCCGACGGGCTGCCCCGCACGGCGGTCGCTCCGCTCGAGCCCTCGACCGAGCTGACCGCGCTTTCCTGGCCGGGCGACGCGTGGGTCGAGCTGCGTGCGCCCATCGAGGGCGACAAGCTCGTGTCGATCGGTGCGCGCGGCAACCCCGAGTGGAGCCAACCGCTGCTGCGCTTCGGCTACACGAGCTTCACCGAGCCGTCGACAGTCGCGAGCCTCGACGTTGCTCGCGTGCGCGAGGGTGCCGCCGCGATAACGGTGCTCAAGCAGCAGCCCGTTCTCGGGGGCTACTTGTCGAGTGACTACGCCGAGCGGCGCGAGTGGGCGGTCGCGGCCGACGGAACCCGGGTTCCGGTTTCCCTCGTGTGGAAGAAGGGGCTGGGCGGGCGACTCGACGGCGACGAGAACGCCGCACCACGGGCAACGCACCTGTACGGCTACGGGTCGTATGAAGCAAGCATTGACCCCGGCTTCAGCATCCCGCGCCTGTCGATGCTCGACCGCGGTGTCGTCTTCGCGATCGCGCACGTGCGCGGCGGCGGCGAGCTCGGGCGCGCGTGGTACGAAAACGGCAAGACGCTCACGAAGGTCAACACCTTCACTGACTTCATCGCGGTGGCGCAGCACCTCGTTGACACGGGCGTGACGGCACCCGACCGACTGGTCGCCGAAGGCGGCAGCGCGGGCGGGCTGCTCATGGGGGCCGTCGCGAATCTGGCACCGCAGCTGTTCGCAGGAATTCTCGCCGATGTGCCGTTCGTCGACCCATTGACCTCGATCCTCATGCCAGAGCTTCCGCTCACGGTCATCGAGTGGGACGAGTGGGGCAACCCCCTCGACGATGAGGCGGTCTACGCCTACATGAAGGCCTACTCGCCCTATGAGAACGTGGTCGAGCAGGCCTACCCGCGCATTCTCGCGGTCACCTCGCTCAACGACACGCGCGTGCTCTACGTCGAGCCGGCGAAGTGGGTTGCGCGGCTGCGCGACGTCGGCGCTGACGCGATTCTGCGCTGCGAAATGGAGGCCGGACACGGCGGCGTGAGCGGCCGCTACTCGGCCTGGAAGCAGCGCGCGATCGAGCTCGCGTGGCTGCTCGACGTGCTCGGCCTCGATTTGCCCGCGGGCGCCGCGCGAGGGCAGTGACGTTCCGAGACTCCTGAATTGTAGGACCGGCGCGAGCGCCATCGGGGGGGCGAGGGATGCTCGCGATAAACATGCGTGCGCATCAACGATTCTTGCTAGCGTCGGTTGGGTGAGTGCCCCCTCCCCGCTCGGCGAAAAAGCCGCGATTGCCCGACTGTCGACCCTCCGGCACATCGCCGGAATCATCAGCATTGTCGCGGGGGTGCTCATCTTCGCCGCGCTCGTCACCCAGATCACCGACCAGATCTCGGTCGGCCGATTCGAGCCCACCGAGTACTTCGCGTTCTTCACGATCCAGACCGCGATGATCAACATCGTCGTGTTGCTCGCGGGCGGCGTCATGGCCCTCCACCGCGACCGTGACACGCGGCTCTACACGGCGATTAGGGCGAGCATCTTCTCGTACGCGATCGTCACGGGCGTGGTCTACAACCTGCTGCTGCGCGACGTGCCGAACGACGATGGCTATGTCGGCCCGGTGTGGCCGAACGAGTCACTGCACGTCTGGATTCCGATCTACATCGCGCTCGACTGGCTACTGACGCCGGGCCGGGTCCGCATCGCGTGGTCGACCATGTGGCTCGCCGTGAGCTACCCGCTCATCTGGGTCGGCGTCACGATGGTGCGCGGTGCTCTCACCGGCTGGTACCCCTACCCCTTCCTCGAGCCCGACGGGCCGAACGGCATCGTGGGCGTCGTCGCCTACGTCGTCGGAATCGCGGCGTTCATCGTGGTGCTCGCCGCCCTCGCAGTCGTCATCAACCGCGTGCATACGCGCGGCGTGCGAGGGGTCGGGCACGGCAGGCGCAACACGGGCGAGATTCCCGTCGTGCGCTCTGACCTGCGCTGACCTCTCACCCCAACCGCGACTGGGTCGCTGCCACTCGCCGCGCGCCCCGGGCACATTGTCAGGGGTATGCGGTGAACTACACCCATGAACGACACCGCCCCTGGGCCGGGAGTGGCGACGTGTCCGCGATGCGGAACCGACGGGGCACTCCCCCTCCACTATGGCTACCCTCAGCCCGACCAGATTCGCGCTGCACTGCGCGGAGAAATCGCGCTGGGCGGGGTCGTCTTTGACCCCGACCCGCCGAGCTTCGAGTGTCGCAGCGACGACTGCGGGTATACCTTCAGCGCATGAACGCTGAACCGCACCTGCTGCTCGTCGTGCACTCGGGCGCCGATGCAACGGGGCACCTTGTCGAGGCGTCGTCCGAGCATCCGCAGCTCTCGATCTTCGACCTGGCGGCGTCGCGCGGTGATGGCATTTTCGAGACCTACAGTGTCGCGCGCGGCACTCCGCACGCCGTCGACGCGCACCTGACGCGATTCGAGCGCTCCGCGCGCATGCTCGATCTCGCCCTGCCCGATCGCGAGGTGTGGCGCGCGGGCGTGCTCGCGATTGCTGAGCGACTCGCCGACCACGACGAAGCGTGGGTGCGCACCGTGCTCTCCCGCGGCATCGAGGGCCAACCTCTGCCGACCGGATGGATCTACGGCGCGCCCTCCCCCGACTTCCGCACCGAGCGCACGGAGGGGTTGCGGGTCGCGTTGCTCGATCGCGGGTATCGCAGCAATGTCGCGAGCACGAGCCCGTGGCTGCTGACGGGCGCCAAGACGCTCTCCTACGCCGTCAACCGTGCTGCCGTGCGGGAAGCGCAGCGGCGCGGGGCCGATGACGTCGTCTTCGTCTCGAGCGACGGCTTCTTGCTGGAAGGGCCGACCTCGACCCTCGTCGTGCGTCACGGCGACCGGCTCTCGACCCCTCCCGCCGACTTCGGCATCTTGCTCGGCACGACGCAGTCTGATTTGTTCGCTGCGGCAGGTGACTGGGGGCTGAGCGCCCACGTCGAGCCCCTGACCCCCGACCAGCTACGCAACGCCGATGCCGCGTGGCTCGTGTCGAGCGTGCGCCACGCGGCGCCGATTCGCGCCGTCGACGGCATCGACCTGGGCGTTGACTCTGCCCTCACCGCCACCATGAACGGCTTTCTCAACGCCCGGCGCACCTGACGGCGCCAGCGCGGCCCGTGTGTAGGGTCAAAGCATGCACAGCACGATGGAGTGCCTCACCGACTGGATGTCGCGGCAGCGGTGGTACGCGGGCAAGGGGCGCATCCCCGAACTCCGGGAGGTCTCGCGCGAAGAGTGGCCGTGCGCTGACCCCGACGCCCGCATTGCGGTTCTCCTCGTGCGGGACACCGCAAACAATCCGCCCTCGCTGTATCACGTGCCGATCGTGTTGCGCTCGACCATTCCGCGGGGCTCCGGCCCAACCTTCATCGGGCACGACGAGAACGACGACTACCTCTTCGACGCCGCACACGATGCGGCCTACACGCACGAATTGCTCGCACGGCTGGGAGTGCAGCGAGCGAACGAGTCCTCGCACGTGCACACGGGCGAGCAGTCGAACACGTCGATCATCTTCGATGCCGGCGATGAGGCGCCGATCGTCGTCAAGCTTTTTCGCCTCGTGCACGCGGGCGACAACCCCGACGTCGTGCTGCAAACGGCGCTGACGACCGCCAACAACACCGCGATTCCCCGCATGCTCGGTGCGCTGTCGACAACCTGGGTTGACCCGCACGGCTCAGACACCCACACCGACGAACCCGCGACGGGTCACATCGCCTTCGCGCAAGAGTTCATTCTCGGAGTGCGTGATGGATGGCCGCTCGCGCTCGACGCAGCCGCAGCCGGCACTCCCTTCGACGCGGATGCCGAGCGGCTCGGGCGCGTGACCGCCCACGTCCACACGGCTCTCGCGCAATGCTTGCCCTCACGCGACGCGTCGCTCGGCGACATCGTGGGCTTCGTCGCGGGCTGGCACCAGCGTCTGGCGATCGCCACCTCCGATGTTCCGGCGCTTCGCGAGCTGCGCCCGGCGATCGAAGCGGTCTACGACGCGGCGCGCGAAGCACCGTGGCCGGCGCTGCAACGCATTCACGGAGACTTCCACTTGGGGCAAGTGCTGCGGCGCCCCTCGGGCGAGTGGTTGATCGTCGACTTCGAGGGCGAACCCCTGCGGCCGCTGTCGGAACGCACGCGCGTCGACTCTCCCCTGCGCGACGTCGCGGGCATGCTGCGATCGTTTCACTACGTTGTCGGCTCGTTGCGCAACACCTCGGGCTCACCGAGCGCTGGCGACGATTCGTTGCGCATCGATTCGTCGCGCATCGATTCGTCACGCATCGAGTGGGCGCGCGCCGCCCGCGCGGCCTTCGTCGACGGATACATCGCCTCGAGCGGCATCGACCTGCGCTCACACCGCGCCCTGCTCGACGCCTTCGAGCTCGACAAGGCGGTCTACGAAGCAATGTACGAAGCCCGCAACCGACCCTCCTGGTTGCCGATTCCCCTCGCTGCCGTGACCTACCTCGTGTCGCCCGAGCGCGCCGCCAAGCGGTAGCGCACCCGGCGCCCGTTCCCCGCGCTTGCTAACCCGGCGCTCGATCACCCAGCGCTCGATCACCCAGCGCTCGATCACCCAGCGACGCCGCCACCCAGCCGGAACCGCGGCTCGCCGCGGCGCCCGAAGACGCCGTTTCCGCCTGCTGTCGACAGACTCCTGAAGTGTAGGAACCGATCTCGCTTCGCGGGCAGTTTCCTACACTTCAGGAGTCCCACGACGAGCACACCCCTCGCTGACGCACCACGGCCTCATTCCTCCACTTCAGGAGGCACCAGAAGGGCACACCGCTCCCCGCCCGCCCGGACCCTTTCCGCCTCTCCTCCTCAGCAGTGCGCTCAGGGCGTTGGCGCGTCGGGGTTGATCAGCGCCGCTTCCGAGCAAGCACTCGTGCGCGACACTCCTCGCATGCTCAGAACCGTCAGGAGTCGCTCAGGCCCCCCGATCGGCACGGGTTACCTTCCCGCCAGGGTGTGGCGGCTCCTCGACCAGCACGGGGGAATCGTCTCGACGAGTGAGCTTCGAACGGTCGATTTTCACCAGACCTTGCTTGAGCTCTACCGCGACTACCGAGCTTTGCAAGCGGTCCGGCAGGGCTGGCACTGCAGTCCAGAACTTCCGCAGGTTATTCGACTCGCCTGGCGGTTCGGGGGCCCGCTGGCGTGCACAAGCGCGCTCGAGTACCACAAAGCGGCCGAGAACGGCATCCCGCTCGACGAATGGACGATTACGCAACCGATTCACGTGTGCGTTCCGAGCAATGCCCCGCGCGTGCCGAGCCCCGAGCTGTTGGCGTGCCGCTGGGGAATTCCTGTGCCAGACGCACCGATCATCCACTGGAGCACAACCGACTTTCACAGTGGCACTCGTGCCGCCGTGAGCCCCAGCCGTGCAGCTGCTCAAGCAGCCCGATGCGCGGCATCAGGCACGACCTCGAACGACTAGTCCGCGGCGCGCTGCTCGAGAGCGTCAGTGAGCACGGCGATGAGCGCTTGAACCTGCACGGTGCCCTCGGCCGCAACCTCTTCGTCAGACCCGTCGAGCGCTCGAGCAGCGAGGCCCGCCTTCGAGTCGATGAGGTCAGCGATGCGCGCGTCGATCGTCTGCGCCGCCAAGATGCGCCACGCGGTGACCGGCAGCTCTTGACCGATGCGGTGCACACGGTCGATCGCTTGCGTCTGCTCGGCTGAGGTCCACGAGAGTTCCGCGAGAACGACGTTCGACGCCGCCTGCAGGTTCACGCCGACTCCGGCGGCCGACAGCGAGCACACGATCACGCTGATCGCTGCATCGTTCGTGAAGCCGTCGATGGCCTCCTGCCGCGCCTTCGGCGACTGATCGCCACGGATGCTCACCGAACGCATCCCGACACTCGCAAAGTGCGCTTCCGCAGCATCCATCACGTCAATGTGCTTCGCGAAGAAGACAACCTTGCCCACGTTGCGCGCGAGCTGGGCGGTGTAGTCCGCGGCCAGCACGGCCTTTGCCGTGCCGATCTTGCGCACCATGGTGAAGACGTTGTCACCGTTCGTGGCCTGCTTCGACTCTTCGAGCTCGGCCGTCGCGACGAGCCGCACGAGCTCGCGGTCGATGCCGATCGGCGCCACCTCGCGGGCGGCGACGACGCGACGGTACCGATCGACGAGGCGGGTGATGAGCGCCTCTTCCGAGGCGCGGATCGAACGGGCGACATCGTCATCGAGTTCGACAGGAATGTCGGCGATGCGGCGAGCCGGAATGTCGGCGGCAACATCAACCTTCTTGCGCCGCACGATGCCCATCTCGATCACACACTGACGAGCGGCGGCGAAGAAGCCCGGATCAGCCGGGGTGAGCCCGGTGTCTTCGAGCGACGACATCAAGCGGCCGAGCGGCTTCTTGTCGTCGATCCAGCCCAGGAACTTCCAGATCATGCGGAAGTCTTCGATCTGGTTGATGAGGGGCGTGCCCGTGAGCGCCATCATGAGCGCCTTCGGGTGCAGAACGCGCACGTTCTGAGCAAGTGCTTGCACGTGGCGCGTGCGCTGCGAGGTGGCGTTCTTGATGAAGTGCGCCTCGTCAACGACCATGCCCTTGAACCCGAAGCGACCGAGCCACCCGACGTGGCGATCAAGAATCTCGTAGTTGACGATGACGACGTCGCTGAAGGCATCGAGGTCGTCGCCGTCGCCGTGCACGACCGTCGACGACCGCTGCGGAATCCATCGTTGCACTTCGCGCGCCCAGTTGGTCTTCACGACGTTGGGCACGACCACGAGCAGCGGAAAGGCGTTGGCGACATTCGCCGCCATGAGCGCTTGAGCCGTCTTGCCGAGGCCCGGCTCGTCGGCAAGCAAAAACGTGCGGTGGCCGCGGCGCACCGACTCGATGAGTCGCGACTGGTGGAGCATGAGGTCCATGCCGCCAGGGGTCGCGAGCGAACCCGGCTCCGGCAAGGGCATCGATGCCGCTTGACCGCCGGCGCCGTACTCGAACGAGCGGAAGAGCGGTTCGATGAGCTCCCAGTTCGCGAGTCGGCCGGCCATCGAGACGGGCTTTGGGTTGAGCGCGGAGAGATCGGGAGCCAAGAAAGGGTTGGCGAGTTGTGCTTGCTTGACAGACTTCGGAACCACTTGCTTCGCAACCTCGGGCGCAACAGGTGCCGGTTCGGAGACGATGAGCAGGTCATCCGGCTCGAGCTCAGCGCCGGACGCGAGGAGCATGTCGCGTCGCAAAGCCTTGGCCGCGTCGGAGACTTTGGCGTCGGAGGCGAGCAGGGCGATGAGCGAGGTGTCGCGGGCGGCGGTCTTCGCCATGATGCCGGCGAGTCCGTCGAGGCGCTTAAGCACTTCAGCGCGTTCGCTCTCGGGAACCTCGCGGTCGTCCTTGACGCGGGCGCGCTCTTCGCGCACGAGAAGCGCTGCGACCTGAAACTTGGTGCGGTTCGAGGGGCTCACCTTGGCGCCGCGTTCGGCGGCGTTCTCGACCTCGCGCACGGCGCGGGCGAGAATCGGGATGATTCCCTGCTCATCAAGTGGTCGACGGCGGCGCGTCGACGCCTGCTTTGACGACGAGCCTTTTCTCTGACGCTGGCCTGTCTGGGCCATGCCCCTCCTCGAGAAGTGCGGAGCGTGGATGCTCCGAAACAACAGCAGCCCTGCAGGATCTGCGGAGCCACCTCGGGCTCACGCGAATGGCGTGACCCCGACGACTGCACGTGCCGCGCCTGCGTCGCCCTGACCCGGTCGAGGAACGGCCGGTGGGCGGAAGCGCTTGCAGGCGAGTCTACACTCCGCCGCCGCCGCCTCCGCCACCGCCGCCACCTGAGGACCCGCCCCCGGACGAGCCGCCCGACGAACTGGAGCCCGAGTAGCTCGACGAGAGCGTCGACGCGACCGAGCCGACGCCCGCCGAGAAGGTGGCGACCGAGAACGCGTTTGAGCTGCTGAACCATCCGGGGCTCTGGCCCTCGGGGTAGAACTCTCCGAGCTCTTTCGCCCACTCGCGTTCATGCTTCAGAAGCACGGCCCACGGCAACAGTCGCTCGACGAGCTTCAACCGCTCATCACGACTGGTTGTGTCGATCGGCTCACGCAGCGCTCCTTGCGGAGACTGCAGCACCCGCAGGCGGTCGGCTTCGGCGAGGCGAATGTAGAGGTCGAGCCCCTTGATGTGATCGACGAGCTCGGCACCCTTCTCGGTGAGCGGCTGCCGATAGAGGCACGTCGCCACGACGAAGAAGCACACGAACGTGAGGGGCACCACAAGAAACACCGCGTCGCCGTTGCCGCGTCCTTCGTCGCTGAGGCTCACGATCGACCAGAAGGCGCCGACCGTCGAGAGAATTGACGCGAGGGTCGCGAGTCCCGCGTGTCGCCCAGGGATCGCGCGGCGCCACGTGCGGCTCACGATCGAGTTCGACACGCGCGTGAGCTGACTCTGAATCCTCCTGCTCAACGAGGTGTTCTGCGCCGTCAAGGTGTGCTCATCGCCGCCCACGAGTCCGGGGAAGAAGTAGGTCAGAAGAGAGTTCTCCTCCCCCTTCACGCCCATTGCCGTTTCGAGGCGCAACCGCCAGGTCGACCGCAAGGAGAACCAGCCTCCCGGCACCTCGATGATCGTGATCACGCGGCGCACGGCGAAGTCGACCAGTTGGCTCGCGACGGCGCGCGACTTGCGGCGCGTGAGCACCGCCGCTTCGAGCAAACTCATTCCCTCGGGCGGAAGATACTCGGCGATGATGACGGGCCTGCCGCGAGCATCCCGATGCACGGTCGCCCGCAGCACGATCGCGACGATCATCGTGCCCACCGCCAGCAGAGCGCTCAGAATCAGCAGCCAGCCCCACCACGACGCAAGCACCGAGTTGTCGAAGAGCTCGAAGGTGCCGTCGGTGAAGCCGAGGGCGATCGAGACGTTCTGATAGGGCAAGAGCGGAACCGGCTCGGTCGTGATCGTGTCACCGTCGGAGGTAATCGGGCACGCGTCCGTCGAGCCCACGTAACCCTGGTAGCAGAACACTCGGCCCGGTAGCAGCGCGTCGGCCAGGCCGTTGTCGAGGCGAAGAGTGGCTGACACCGCACCGAACGGCTGTGCCCAGTCGGTGCCGTTGACGTTCCAGAAGAACTCTTGCGCGTTCGTGTTGGCGAAGAAGTCGACGACATCGCGCTGCGTGTAGGTGATGACATAGGTCTGCACCCCGCGCGTGAAGCTTCCTTCGGGCACCGCCGACACAATGTCGACGCGCGCCGCCGTTGCGTCGACCGTGAACGGCCGGGGCTGCCCGTTCTCGTCGGTGACTGAGATCACCTGCAGGCTCGTCGTGTGGCCCTGGTACGTCGCGGGCAGCGAGCGCCGGATTCCGCGATTCTGATCGAAGTCAGGGAACCGCGCGACGAGCGTCTCGGTCGTGGTCAGTGTCGCGTGACCGCTCTCGTCGCGGCCGAGCACATAGTCGGCGTGGAACGAGTCGAACGTGAAGGCGTTCAGGTCGCGGGTCAACACTCCGCCGGTCACCGCCGAAGCCGCCGATTCGGGGGCAGGCCCACTCGCGAGAGTCGTCGGCAACACGCGCGGCACAAGAACGATGGCGGCAATGATCGCGAGCACGATCATGATCGCTCCGGCGATCCACGCAATAGGCAATCGGCGCATGGTGGCACGCTACCGGCATCCGTCGCGCCGCCATAGGCTCGATGGGTGATGGATGCTGCCGCCGACGCCCGCGCGATCGAACGGTTGCGCGCGCTCGTGCGCATCCCGACGATTTCGCGCCCGACGAGCGGCCCGGGCCCTCGCGCAGACCGGGAGGTTTTCGAGCGGTTCATCGCCGAACTGCCCGTGCTGTACCCGCGCGTGCACGAGGTGCTCACGCGTGAGCGTCACGGCACCGACCCCGAGGGTGGAGCCGCGTATTCGTTGCTCTACCGCTGGTCGGGCACCGACCCGGCGGGGGCACGCACGCCGACCGTGCTCATGGCGCACTACGACGTGGTGCCGGCGAGCGATGAGGGGTGGCAGCACCCGCCGTTCTCGGCCGACGTGATTGAGCACGACGGCGAACAGGTCGTGTGGGGTCGCGGCGCGATCGACAACAAAGACTCTCTCACCGCCCTGCTCGAAGCGGTCGACCGCTTACTCGAGTCGGGCTTCACGCCCCGGCACGATGTGCTTCTTGTGTTCGGGCACGACGAAGAGGTCGCCGGCTCGGGCGCGCAGGCGATCGTCGCGGCGTTGCGCGAGCGGGGCATCCGACCATCGCTGGTTCTTGACGAGGGCGGCGCGATCGTTCGCGACGTCTTTCCCGGGCTCGATGAACCCGCGGCGCTCATCGGCGTGACCGAGAAGGGCATCACGACGCTCACCCTGCACGTCGAACAAAAGGGTGGTCATGCGTCGAGCCCGCCGCCGTTCGCGGCGACCGAGCGCTTGGCGCAGGCAATTCTGCGGCTCAACGCCTCGCCCGCACGGGCGCGACTCGACCCCACGATGCGCACAATGATCCGCACGTTGGGGGCACGGGCGACTCAGCCTCTGCGATTCGTGTTTCGCCACGTCGACGCTTTCGCGCCACTCCTGCTTCGGGTGCTCAAGCGCCGCGGTGCCGAGACCACGGCTTTGCTGCGAACGACCCGTGCCGTCACCGAGTTGCGGGCCGGGCACGCCGCGAACGCCTTGCCCGAGCACGCCAACGCCACCGTCAACATTCGCATCGCCCCCTGGTCGAGCGTGGCCGAGTCCGTTGCCGACGTGCGTCGAGCGATCAACGACGACCAGGTGCAGATCGAGGTGCTCTTGCCGAGCGAGCCGTCGCCGGTCTCCCCCGCCTCGGGCCCTGCGTGGGACGACCTCGTTGCCGCGATCGACGAGCGAGTGCCCGGGCTCCTCGTGAGCCCCTACGTCATGATGCAGGCGAGCGACTCACGGTTCTTCACCGCGATCAGCGACCACGTGTACCGCTTCGCGCCCTTTCGCATGAGCACCGCCGAACGTGCGTGCCTGCACGCGAAGAACGAGCACATTCGAGTGTCGTCGTTTCTCGAGGGCATCCCGATCTACGAAGCACTGCTGCGGCGCCGGTAGCCCGTCACCCCTCGCGCGCGGTCGCGTGCACCTGCGCGAGCCGGCGCGGAGCATCCGTCACGACGCCATCGACCTTGAGGTCGAGCGCTTGTTGCCACAGGTCGCCGCGGTTGAGCGTGTAGACGATGATCGTGAGCCCGGCCGCGCGCAGCTTCTCGGCAGCCTCGGGTTCGACCTGGAACGACCGCAGGCTCGTCACGACCGTGGTCGCTCCGTGCAGGGCGGCGAAGGCTACAGGGTCGTCGGGCAAGCGCCGCACGATCACCGCGCGATGCAGCGAGGGCGCCGCCTCCCACAGTTGCAACAGTGTCGGCGACTCGAAGCTCGCGAGCACGACCCGGTCTTGCACGCCGGCGCGGTAGATCGCCGAGGTGACGCGGCGAACGGCTTCGTCTGTCCACAAACCCTTCAACTCGATGATGCCGCGTGCCGATGATGCCTGCAGCAGTGGCAAGAATTCGTCGAAGGTCGGGATCCGGGTGCCCGCCCACGCGCTGCCGTACCAGCTGCCCGCGTCGAGGGTGCGCAACTCAGCGAGTGTGCGGGGCGCGATGGGGCCACTGCCGTTGGTCGTGCGATCGAGCGTCTCATCGTGGAAGAGCACGGCGTAGCCGTCGGCTGTCATGTGCAAGTCGAGTTCGAGCACCTGCGCCCCGCTCAAGAGTGCTGCTTCGAAGGCGGGCAGGGTGTTCTCGGGTGCGGCGGCGGGGTCACCCCGGTGTGCGATCGTCAGCGGCACACCATCGTTGAGCCCGAGCGAGCCGAGGGGTTGAGCGGCGTGAACCGTGGCCGCCGTGTGGTCGATCGCGAGAACGGCGACGAGCGCGAGTGTCGCGATGAACGAAGCCGTCGAGCGGCGCACCGAGTACCGACGGCGACCGTCGATCGTGCGCGTCTCGGGCATGGGTTTCGCTTTCCGACCAGCACCGCGTCATTGCGGTTGAGTCATGCTAGCGCAGCCGTTACCGTTTCGTGACCTGGCCCGATCGCGCGGGCGAACTGTTGCGGGCTGTTGCCGCAGTGGCGGCGATCGACCGCGCCATGCCCGAGAAGATCACCCCGTGGAAGGGCAGCACAGCAGCCCAATAGAGGCGCCCTCCCAGCCCGGTCGGAAAGAAGATGGCGCGCTGGATCAACCGCGATCGGCCGCCCGGTCGCTCGATGACCGTGAACTCAAGCCACGCCCGGCCCGGCACCTTCATCTCGGCCCGGAGGCGCAAGAATCGCGGACGCTCCAGCTTCTCCACGCGCCAGAAGTCGAGCGCTTCGCCCTGGGCAAGTCGGTGCGGGTCACGGCGACCGCGCCGCAGGCCCACACCGCCGACGAGCTTGTCGAGCCAGCCGCGCGCGGCCCAGGCAACGGGCAACGAATACCACCCGTTGTCGCCGCCAATGCCTTCGACGACGCGCCACAGGGCCTCGGGCGGTGCCGACGAGTCGACCACTTGCTCGTCGGTGTAAACCGTGTGGCCGCTCCACTCGGGGTCGCTCGGCAACAGGTCGCTCGGCGCGCCGTGCACCGTGGCGTTCTGCCACGTGGTCTCGACTTCGCCCTCGCGCATTTTGGCGAGCGCGTAGCGCACCGCGAGGCGGTAGCCCGTGAGTCCGGCCTCGGGTGGGTCGATGTAGTCATCGATGTCGTGTTCGCTGCACACCGCGTCGTACTGCAGGCTCGAGATGATCGGCACGGCGAGCGCACGCGGAATCGGCGTCACGAGGTTGACCCACTGGCTCGCGAGGTAGGGGGTGAGCACCGGCAGGCTCGCGATGGGGCGCTGCTTGAGCCCTGCCTCCACGGCATAGCCGTTCATCATCTGGCCGTAGCGCAGCACGTCAGGGCCTCCGATATCGAAGGCTCGGTTGACGTTCGCGGGGAGAGTGGCGGCCTTCACGAGGTAGTGGAGAACATCCCGAACCGCGATCGGCTGAATGAAATTGCGCACCCATTTCGGGGCGGGCATGTAGGGCAACACTTCGGTCAAGTGTCGGATCATCTCAAAGCTCGCCGAGCCCGACCCAATGACGACGCCGGCCTGAAGAGCTGCGGTGGGAACTCCGCTCGCCATGAGAATGTCGCCGACCTCTTTGCGGCTGCGCAAGTGCGCCGAAAGCGGGCCGTCAGGGTGCAGGCCGCCGAGGTAGACGATGCGGCCGACCTTGGCGTTTGCCGCGGCCGCCGCGACCGTCGTGGCCACCTGGCGCTCGGTGCGCTCAAAGTCGCCCGCACTGCTCATCGAGTGCACGAGATAGTAGAGAACGTCGATGCCCGCCACGGCACGGTCGACGTCGGCAGCACGGCGCAAGTCGCCCACGACGACCTCGACCTCATTCGCCCACGGCACATCACGCAGCCGAACCGGGTCGCGCACGAACACGCGCACCGCGTGGCCCGCCTCGAGCAGGCGTGGCACAAGGCGGCCGCCGATGTAGCCGGTGGCCCCGGTGACGAGCATTCTCATGCCGCCACGCTAGAGGCGCGCGCTGAGAGTTGCCCGGCGGGTCGTAGCGTGGAGTCGTGCACAGTGCAGACGACGATCGCCGCGCAAGCATCGCGCCCCGCGTCATCGCATGGTTCGCCGCGAACGCGCGCGACTTGCCGTGGCGCCGCCCCGGCTTCAGCGCGTGGGGCACGCTCGTGAGCGAGATCATGCTGCAGCAGACTCCCGTCGCCCGGGTGATTCCGCGGCTCGAGCTGTGGCTCGCGCGCTGGCCCAGCCCCGACGCTCTCGCCGCCGACTCCCCCGCTGACGCGGTGCGCGCGTGGGACCGCCTTGGCTACCCCCGCCGCGCACTCGCCCTGCACGCCGCCGCGGTTGCCATCAGCACGCACCACGACGGCATCGTTCCCGATGACATGGATGCCCTTCTCGCCCTCCCCGGAATCGGCGACTACACCGCCCGCGCCGTCGCCGCCTTCGCGTATGGAAAGCCTGTGCCCGTCGTCGACGTCAATACGCGCCGCGTGTTGGCCCGCGCGGTTCTCGGTCAGGGCGAGGCGGGGCCCGCGCGCACGCGCGTCGACCTCGCCCTCATGCAGGAGCTCCTGCCGAGTGACCCCGCGCACGCTCGGCAGTTCAACGCGGGTGCGATGGAGCTCGGCCAGACCGTGTGTGTTGCCCGCACGCCGCAGTGCGAGGCCTGCCCGATCGCCGAGCTCTGCGCGTGGCGGGCTGCGGGCTACCCCGAGTACGAGGGCCCCACGGCACCGCGCCAAGCGCGCTTCGAGGGCAGCGATCGCCACGTGCGTGGGCTCATCATGCGCGAGCTGCGGCAGAGCGACACCCCTGTGCCCGCCGACGTGATCGAGCAACTCTGGCCCGACGCCGTGCAGCGCGAGCGCGCGCTCGCGGGCCTGCTCGCCGATGGTCTCGCCATCGCGGGCGACAATGAGTTTTCCCTGCCATCGTGAGGCAATGCTCAGCGTGAGAAGCGCTCGTGCTCGGTACTATGAACCTCAGCCTGACGCCCTGACGCGCTGACGCCCTGACGTGAAGAGGAACACATGAACCGCATCGAAAAGTTCGCCGTCGGCCTGTTCGGGCTCTTCGCAGCGCTCATCGTGCTGCCCGGGGTCGTGCTGAGCGTTGTCTCGCTCGTCAACACCGGCTCGATCTACCTGCCCTACTAGCCGCGAGGGTTACCCGCGCTCGTCGACGCTGCGCGCGCAGCGGAAGCCGGGGCCTCCCGCCCCTTCGTAGCCCGTGAACTCGGGCACGGCGCCGCGCCGGAATGATCCTCGTGCGTACTCGTTGGTGTAGAACCACGAGCCTCCGCGCAACACGCGGCAGGCGCCGTCTGCGGAGGGCGAGGAGTGGGTACTTCCGGGGTAGGGGCGCAGGGCATCCTGAACCCACTCTTCGACGTTGCCGGCCAAGTGCCGCACGCCGTCGGCACTCTCGCCGCCCGGGAATCGGTCGATCGTGACGGTCGTCACGCCGAGCGCTTTGGCGTTGTCCCAGACGACGGCGCGCGACTCATCGAAGGTGTCGCCCCAAGGCCACCGCCGCCCCTCGGTTCCCCGCGCGGCACGCTCCCACTCGGCTTCCGTCGGCAGTCGCAGCCCTGCCCACTCGGCATAGGCGACTGCCTCGAACCACGTGACGCGCTCGACCGGGTGTCGCAGCAGTTGCGGGTCGGCCGCCCGCTGGGTGGCATCGGGAAAGTCGGGGGGCACGGCTGCGCCCGTCTGCTGGCAGTAGCGCGCGAACTGTTCGACCGTGACGGGGTAGCGATCGATCTCAAACGCGCCGATCGCTTCGGTGTGTTCGGGTGCCTCGAGATCGAACTCGTCACTGCCCCGCACGAACTCCCCCGCCGGAATGAGAACGAGGTCATGCCCCGCCGGAACGGTGCCGCTCATGCGCGGGCCTCCGGCTGCGGCGCGACGCTCGACGCGCACCGGAACGTCGGGCCGCCGAGCCCCCAGAAGTGCTCATCAGAGAGGTCTTCGTCTTCGAAGCAGCGGTAGGTGATGCGCGCGTGCGTCTGCGCGAAGATCCAGCTGCCCCCGCGCAAGACGCGATAGCCCTGCGCATAGCCGATCGATTCGTAGCCGCTTCCGGAATACGCGCGGTAGCGGTCGTCAACCCATTCCTCGACCAAGCCGACCATTTGCTCGCAGCCGTAGGGCGATGCGCCCTGCGGGCGAGCTGAGACGCTCTCGCTGTGAATGCCCGTGACCGCCGTGCTCTCCCACGTCAGCGCGCGGTCGGCTTCGAACTGATCCCCCCACGGAAAGACGAGCCCTTGGGCACCCCCCGCTGCTTTCTCCCACTCGGCTTCGATCGGCAACCTCTTGCCCGCCCAGGCCGCGTAGTCGGTGGCGTTGCGCCAATTGACCATCACGGGGTGGTCGCCGTAACCCTCCGGCACGGCTCCGTGCGGCCAATACGACGGAGCGCCCGCTCCCGTGTCGGCGACATAGGCGGCGTAGTCATCGTTCGTCACCGGAAACTTGTCCATCCAGAACTCGGGCACATACACGCGGCGTCGCGGTGCCTCGCGTTCGAAGTCGTCGCACCCCATCCACGAGTACCCCTCCGGCACATGAACCAGCGGACTCGAGCCCTTGACCATGGCGGTCACGGTGGTGTGGGAAACGGCCATCGACTGCTCCTTTCGCACGGCGTCGTGTCGTCGATGCTCGCCCCAGTCTGCGACCCCGCCGCACGCGCGACAACAGACACAGAGTGCGCTTTGGGGTGCGCATGTGCGCAGAGACTGGACACTGTGTCTGTTTCGCGCGAGTGTTGAGCATGGCCCTCGCGCTCGACGATCTCTTGGCACTGCCCGCTCTGGCGGCCGCCGCGCCGCGACTGGTGAGCGGAAGCGCCGATCGCGACGTGCGGTGGGTCCACACCTCCGAGATCTTCGACATCGCGACGCTGCTCAAGGGCGGCGAAGCACTCCTTACCTCGGGGTTGGGCCTCGTTGGGGCCAGCGATGCCCGACTGCGTGCCTACGCCCGGTCGCTCATCGATATCGACGTTGGGGCCCTGCTGTTCGAAGTCGGGCGCACCTTCAGCGAAATCCCGCCGATCATTGCCGATGAACTCCGCGACTCCGACGTCTCGCTCGTCAGGCTCGACGGCGTCGTGCCCTTCATCGACATCACCGAGTCGGCACACCGGCTCATCCTCGACGCGGAATCGCTCACCCTGCGCGCTTCCGACCGCGCCACGAATCGGTTGATGGATGTTCTCCTCAAGGGCGGCGGAGTCACCGCCGTTCTCGCGGCGCTCGACGAGCTCACCGGCGCACCGGTTGCATTCATCGACCCGGAGGGTCGAGAGATCGCTGCCTCGGGCCCAGTGCCGCGTCGCGCGCGCGAACTCGAGCGCCCCGTCGAAGTGTTCGGCGAACGGCGCGGGGTGCTCCGCTCGGCCGCCGCTGTCACCGACGATCACCGTGTTGTCATCGACCGCGGCGCCGCGGCGATGGCGCTCGAGTTGGCGCGATCGGGCCCGACGATGCCCACAAGGCGCTACGCCCACGAGCAACTGTTGCAGATCATCCAGCAGGGCGAAGGAACCTCGCTCGAACTTGATGCGCGCGCGAAGTCGGTGGGCGTCGTTGTGGGGCCGGGCGCGCGTCTCATCGCCATCGTGTTCGTGCCCCTGCCGGGCCGAAGCCTTGATGACGCGTACGTGCACTTGAGCGATGCCGTGCCCCGCAGCCTCGGCACCGCCGTCATCGGACGCATCGACAACGCCGTCGTCGTGGTCGCCGCCCTCGCCGCCACCACGAACTCCGACGCCGTTCGAGCGACGGTCGCGGCCCTCACGCACGGCCACTCACCGCTCTTTCGATCGGTCACCGCGGGAAGCATCGTCGACACCTGGCACGACACCCACCGGTCGCTCCGCGAAGCGCTCGAGGCGGCTGCCCTCGCGCCCCTCCTGGGCGCGCACGAGGCACTGCTTGCGGAAGACACCGCGCTCGCCCGCCTGTTGAACAGCATGGACACTGCCGGAACCCTCGATG
>CALRMP020000044.1:0-24574 GCA_943369205.1 Gulosibacter massiliensis
CAGGGGCACCACCGGGACGGAACCCACCGGCGCCCGCCGGACGACCAGGGCCGCCCGTGCGCTGCTGGTAGGGGGCGTTGCCACGCGGCGCGCCGGGGCGGCCAGCGCCATCAGGGCGCGGAGCGCCAGGACGCGGGGCACCAGGACGCGGAGCGCTCGGTCGCGGGATGCCGCCGGCAGCGCCACCCGGACGGGGCATGCCCTGCGTCGACGAGAACGGGTTGTTGCCCGGGCGCGGCGTGCCCGGGCGGGCCATGCCCTGCTGGGACGCGAAGGGATTGTTGCCGGGGCGCGACTGACCCGCGCTCGCGGGCCGTGCAGGGGCGTCTCCGTCGGGCTCGCCAGCCTCAACGGGAGCGCTCGGTACAGCCGGTGCCTCAGCGACCGGCTCGGGAGCGGCCTCGACAGGCGGCGCGGGAGCCGGTGCCGGCTTGGCGGGTGCCTTGACAACGGGCTTCTCGGCCGCCTTCGGCGCCGTGATGCCTTCGGCTTCGAGCGCAGCGCGCAGCTTGCGCGCAACGGGGGGTTCGATCGTCGAGGACGGACCCTTGACGAATTCGCCGAGCTCTTTGAGCTTCTCGAGGGCGACTTTGCTTTCAATGCCGAGCTCGCTCGCGATCTCGTGCACGCGTGGTTTGGCAGCCACAATTCTCCTGTCTGGGTCTGCACCCGGACAGGGGCAGACCGTTAGTTCTGGACGGAACTCATTTCGAGCCGCTCATTAGTTGTCCATGTGCCGATCAGCCTGTTCTCTCGTCGGATCCGGTTGATCCGATTTCCGCCAGAACCTCGGTGACATCCACCGAGCCGGCAACCCGAAACGCTCGGGCCCACGCCCGGCGTTCGGTCGCGACCTCGATGCACTCGCGGGTTCGATGCACCCACGCGCCCCGACCCGTCATGCGGGCCCGGGCATCCACCACGGCCACTCCGTCGCGCGCCACAACCCTCAGAAGCGAGGATCGAAGTGAGCGCCGGCGGCAGCCGATGCAGGTTCTGACGGGTTCCATGTTACCCCCTGCCCTACTCCTCCATGACGGAGTCGGGCTGAATGTCGATCTTTGCGCCAGTGAGCTTGGCCGCCAGGCGGGCGTTCTGGCCCTCTTTGCCGATCGCGAGCGACAGTTGGTAGTCGGGCACAAGCGCGCGCACGGCCTTCGTCGCCTGATCGAGAACGAAGGCGCTCGACACCTTGGCCGGAGAGAGGGCGTTGGCCACGAACGTCGCCAGGTCATCACTGTGGTCAACGATGTCGATCTTCTCGTTGCCCAGTTCCGCGGTGACGGCGCGCACGCGCTGGCCGAGTTCCCCAATGCACGCCCCCTTGGCGTTCACACCGGGCTCGAGCGAGCGCACCGCGATTTTCGTGCGGTGACCGGCCTCGCGAGCGAGCGCCGTGATCTCGACGATGCCGCTGGCAATCTCGGGCACTTCGAGCGCGAACAGCTTGCGCACGAGAGAGGGGTGCGTGCGGCTGACCGTAATCGACGGACCCTTGAGGCCCTTCGACACGCTCGTCACGTAGACGCGGATGCGGTTGCCGTGCGTGTACTCCTCGCCAGCAACTTGCTCTTCCGGCGGCATGATGGCCTCGACAGCGCCGAGGTCGATGTGGATCATGCGCGGATTCGGGCCCTGCTGGATGACGCCGGCAACGATGTCGCCCTCGCGGCCCTTGAACTCGCCGAGCACACGATCATCACCGATGTCGCGCAGCCGCTGGTTGATGACCTGCTTGGCGGCGAAGGCTGCAATGCGGCCGAAGTCATCGGGGCTATCGGGCGCCTCGCCGATGAGCGCGCCCTCGTCATCGAACTCAGGAACGAAGACCGTGACGTGGCCCGTCTTGCGGTCGAGTTCAACGCGCGGCTGAGGCTGATCAGTGCCGCGGTGGTCATCGTGATCGGTGTGCTTCAAGTAGGCCGTCAGAATGGCCTGCTCGATGATCTGCACGAGCTCGTCGAACGGGATCTCCCGCTCGCGCTCCATCATCCTCAAGATGCTCAGGTCGATGTCCACGTGGGGTACCTCCGCTATTCGGTTGGGACTGCGCGCCGGTCAGGGGGCTCGCGCAGTGCGAGCCCCCACGATACCGGACGGTTAGGCGGTCTGCGCGCGGCGACGCAAGGTGCGGAAACCGACGAGCACCCCGCCGAGCAGCAGCAACAGCACAGAGCCCGTGAGCAGGCCGTCAGCGGCCGGGCCGGTAGCAGCGAGCTCCGGGGCCCCGGGCACCAGCAGCAGCGACCACGAGGGAATCGGACCGTCGGTGATGATGCCGACTTCGGTCGCCGAGATGACTCCCCCGGAGATGTCGGCGAGCGTGAAGGTCGCGAGCATACCGGCATCCTCAAAGCTCGCATCAGCTTCATCGAAGACCACCCAGAAGGTACCGTCTGCGCCGATCTGCAGTGCCGTGACGTCAGAACTGCTGCCCGACAGGTCGACCGAAGGCGCGTCAAGCACACCCAGCAACGTCAGGGCTCCGGTCGTCACGTTCACCTGGAAGAGCTCACGGGTGTCCTCTTCGAAGGCGTAGAACAGGCCTGTCGTGGGGTCGACCGCAAAGCCGTTCGGCTCGTCCAGCAGATCGTCGTCGATCGACGCGATGAACGTGAGCGACGCATCCGTGAGATCGAGCGAAAACAAGGCGAGACCGTAATAGGTGCCATCGATCTCGAGTTCAGCCATGAGGTAGGCCGAGCCGTCAGGACCGATCGCGATACTGAATACCTCTTCGAAGTAGTCCAGATCGTCGATGGTGAACTCTCCGACCTCCGTGAACGCACCCGTCGTCGGGTCGACCGTCATGAGGAAGTATTCGCCCTCGTCGTCGTTGTAAAAGGGGAAGAACGCCGTCTCGGTGATGGGATCCCAGGCACCCTGCGACGCGTCGCCGAAGATCTCGTTGTCTCCTACGGGCGCTGCGAGCGCTGTACCCGGGTCAACGCGGAAGAACTGCTGAATGAGGTCGTCACACGGGTCGCTCTCGCTGACCGTGTAGAGCGTCTCGCCCGCCGAAGTCGTGGTTGTGATCGGGTCCTTGGGCGCGGGTGGCACCGGTGGCGCCCATGTCGACGCCGCCGGATTGCCATCGATCATTGCGGCAAGAACCGCGTTCCACGACGTCGCATCGTTCCCTGCGGGGAAGTAGTCCCAACCAAGGAAAGCGAAGCCGCCGCTCTCAACGGTGAACACTCCCGCACTCATGTAGTCGCCGCAGGTATCGCTTGCGTACCACACGGTGGTGAGGTCGAGTTGCGCCTCAGTCATATCCCCGAGGTCAAAGCTGTCCGTGGCAGACGGAGTGTCAAGCGACGCCGGTAGGGCAGCATCAGAGATCCAGCGTGGCGACGGGTCGATTGCGGAACAATGGTCGACGGAGTCGGAGAAGTCAAGTCCGGTCGCCTCGCTCAAGATGGTGATGTCTGCGCCGCCGCATGCAGCACTTTGCAGCATCGTGCCGCCCGCCTGAACCCAGTCAATCAGGGCGTCCTTCGCCGCCTCGCTCAACCATGCGGAAGGACTGCCGGGCGTGTAGAACTGCCCCGGTTCTTGTTCCGGTAGCACGAAGACTTCGATGTCGGTGAGCGCCGTCGTCCACGCGAGAGCCGAACCGTCGCCGCCGTCAAAGGGCGTGACGTCGAACCCGGCCGCGGTGATCGCCGCAGAGATCTGGTCGTATTCCGCTCCCGAGGAGGTGTCGACAACGCTCCCGTTCGAGAAGACCAGTACGTCATCGCCTGGAGCAGAGGCCGCAGGCAAGGGCACAGCAATTGCGCTAACGAGGGCAATCGCCGCGACCACAGAGGCGGTGCGCACAACTTGAGCTACTGACATGGTGACTCCCTGTGGGTAGCCGCGCGGAATGTGAAAACGTTACAGCACAACAGACCAGCAGTGCACGCGTGAATCGCCCGACGGGCTGACTCAGCCGGTGCGCGAAAGCCGCTCGTGTACCTCTCCAAGCGCGACCTCGTCGCGCTCGCCCGTGCGGCGGTCCCAGAACTCGACAACACCCTCGGCTGCTCGGCGCCCGACGATGACGATGAACGGCACACCGATCAACTCGGCGTCGCCGAACTTGACGCCGGGCGAGGCCTTCGGTCGGTCGTCGTAGAGCGTGTCGAACCCCTCAGCGTCAAGCTCGGCGGCGAGCGCCTCGGCGACCGTGTAGGCAACCTCATCCCGGCCTGCTGCCACCACCTGCACGTCGAACGGAGCGACCTCGCGGGGCCACATAAGCCCCTTCTCGTCGTGCGCGTTTTCGGCGATGACGGCGAGAATGCGCGTGACGCCAATTCCGTACGACCCCATCGTGACCGTGACGAGCTTTCCGTTCTCGTCAAGCACCTGCAAACCGAGTGCCTCGGCATACTTGCGGCCGAGCTGAAACACATGGCCGATCTCCATGCCGCGCGCGAGTTCGACCGGGCCACTGCCGTCGGGGGCCGGGTCGCCCTCGCGAACCTCAGCGATGTCGGCCAGCCCATCGCCCACGAAGTCGCGGCCCGCCACCAGGTGGAAGACGTGCTTCTCGTGCTCGTTCGCGCCCGTGACCCAGGCCGTGCCGTCGACGACGCGCGGGTCGAGGAGGTAACGGATGCCGGTCACCGACGTCTCCCCCAGCACCGGGCCTGTAGGGCCCCACGGCCCGATGTAGCCCTTGACGAGACCCTTCGCCTTCGCGAAGTCCTCGTCGGTCGCCGCCTCGACGGCCGCGGGTGCGAAGGTCACTTCGGCGCGCTTGAGGTCGACATCACGGTCGCCCGGCAGCCCGACGATGACGAGCTCGCGCGTGCCATCGAGGTGGGTCAACCGAAGAACAACGTTCTTGAGCGTGTCGGCGGCCGTCCACGGCCGGTCGTCACGCGGGTAGCGGTCGTTCGCGAGGTCGACGAGCGTTGCGATCGTGGGGGTATCGGGCGAATCGTGGATGATCGCCGCGGGCAGCCCGTCGATCGGGAGGGCATCCGGCACCGCCGATCGGTAGGCCTCGACGTTCGCGGCGTAACCCTTGGCCGACCGCACGAAGGTGTCTTCACCAATCGGCGTCGGGTGCAAGAACTCTTCGCTTCGCGACCCTCCCATTGCGCCTGCGTCGGCCTGAACGATGACGTACTCAAGGCCCAAGCGCGTGAAGATGCGCTCGTAGGCGTCGCGCTGTGCCTGGTAGGCAGCATCAAGACCGGCGTCATCGACGTCGAACGAGTAGGCGTCTTTCATCGAGAACTCGCGCCCGCGCAGCAGGCCAGCGCGAGGCCGGGCTTCATCGCGGTACTTGTCTTGGATCTGGTAAATGCACAGCGGCAGGTCTTTGTATGACCCATAGAGGTCTTTCACGAGCAACGTGAATACCTCTTCGTGCGTGGGGGCGAGCAAATAGTCGGCACCCTTGCGGTCTTTCAAGCGGAAGATGCCGTCGCCGTACTCTGTCCAGCGGCCGGTGACCTCGTACGGCTCGCGCGGCAACAGCGCCGGAAAGTGCACCTCTTGCGCGCCCGCGTTCGCCATCTCTTCGCGAATGACCTCTTCGATGCGACGCCGCACCTTCAAACCGAGCGGCAACCAGGCGAAAACGCCGGGCGCCTGGCGGCGGATGTAGCCGGCGCGCACGAGCAGCCGGTGGCTCGCCACTTCGGCGTCGGCGGGGTCATCGCGGAGAGTGCGGAGGAAAAGATGCGAAAGGCGCGTGATCACCGGCCCAGACTACTTGGCCGCGACACGCCCCCTGCGTGGCGCAACGGCTCACCCCCGTTTGGGGGCCAGAATGAAACAGGCCTGCGAGCGATGGCAAGGGGGGCTTGGATCGCTCGCAGGCCCTTCCCGTCCCACGAAACGTCGCGCGGCGGGAAACCTGCACGACGGAAGAGATTCCCAGAGCGACCCACAGGCTGTGCACTTACCCCCGTGCGCGCCAGTCGACTCCCCCGGTCGATGTTCCCAGCGTAGTGAGCGGCTACACGCCGAAGTCAGTCCCCCGATGGGGGGTCACGATTCCCACTCAGCGGTGCGGACTAGGCCGTGACGACCTCGGGCGACCCGATGGGAGCATCCGGCATCGACGCCGCAAGGCGGTTCGCCTCTTCAATGAGGGTCGCGACGATCTCGCTCTCGGGAACGGTCTTGATGACCTCGCCCTTGACGAAGATCTGGCCTTTGCCGTTGCCTGAGGCGACGCCGAGGTCTGCCTCACGGGCCTCGCCGGGGCCGTTGACGACGCAGCCCATGACGGCCACGCGCAGCGGCACGGTCATGCCTTCGAGGCCCTTGGTGACGTCTTCGGCGAGCGTGTAGACGTCGACCTGTGCGCGGCCGCACGAGGGGCACGACACGATCTCGAGCTTGCGCTCACGCAGGTTGAGGCTCTCGAGAATCTTGAGGCCGACCTTGACCTCTTCCGCGGGCGGGGCCGAGAGCGAGACGCGAATGGTGTCGCCGATGCCTTCGCTCAGCAAGATTCCGAACGCCGTGGCGCTCTTGATCGTGCCCTGGAAGGCCGGGCCCGCCTCGGTCACACCGAGGTGCAGCGGCCAGTCGCCGCGCTCGGCGAGCTGGCGGTACGCCTTGACCATGACGATCGGGTCGTTGTGCTTGACCGAGATCTTGAAGTCTTGGAAGTCGTGCTCTTCGAACAAGCTGGCTTCCCACACCGCGCTCTCGACGAGAGCCTCGGCGGTGGGCTTGCCATACTTCTGCAGCAGGCGCGGGTCGAGCGAACCGGCATTCACACCGATACGGATGCTCACGCCGGCCTCTTTCGCCCGCTTAGCAATCTCGGCCACTTGGTCATCGAACTTGCGAATATTGCCCGGGTTGACGCGCACGGCGGCGCACCCCGCGTCGATCGCCATGTAGACGTACTTCGGTTGGAAGTGAATGTCAGCGATGACCGGGATCTGGCTCTTCTTGGCGATGATGTGCAGCACGTCGGCGTCGTCTTGACTCGGCACCGCGACCCGCACGATGTCACAACCTGTGGCGGTGAGCTCGGCGATCTGTTGAAGAGTTCCGTTGATGTCGGTCGTCGGCGTCGTCGTCATCGACTGGACACTGACCTGGTGGTCGCTGCCCACCATGACCTTGCCGACCTTGATCTGGCGGGTCTTGCGACGGGGGGCGAGGGTTTCGGGAACCTTGGGCATTCCGAGATTGACTGCTGGCACGAGCCTCAGTCTACGCAATCGGGCTGAGCGCCACCTCGTTAGAAGAGCGTGACCGGCTTCACGATGTCGGCATAAATCAGCAAAAGGCTCATGACACCGAGAACCATCACGACAGCCAGCGTGAAGGGCACGAGCTTCGCGGTGTCGATCGGGCCCGGATCAGGCTTGCCGCGCAACTTCGCGAACCACCGACGGAGCGCTTCGTAGAGGGCGCCAGCAACGTGTCCACCGTCGAGCGGCAAGAGCGGAATGAGGTTGAAGACGAACAGCGCGACGTTGAGAGACGCCAGAAGGCCGAGCAGGAATGCCACACGTTCAACGACCGGAATCGTGTCGATGCTCGCAACTTCGCCCGCGATGCGGCCGACACCAACGACGCTGATCGGCCCGTCGGGGTCGCGCTCCTCCGGTCCGAAGGCCGCGTTGGCGACGTCGATCATGCGCTGGGGCAAGTTGATGATGATGCCGACGACGGCGGAGATGTTGTCGCCGACGGCCGGCAAGACCGCGGTCACCGGTTGCTGCACCGTCTCATAGGCGGGGGCGATGCCCACGAAGCCCACCTGCTGCGTGAGCGACTCACCGTCGGGGCCGTCAACGATGCGACCCCGCTCATCGACGACGTAGCGCTCCGTGAGCAAGGGCGTGAGGGTCGTGCGCACGGTTGTTCCGTCACGCTCGACCGCAAACTCGAGTGGCTCATCGGCGGAGTCGCGGACGATCGCGAGCACCGCATCCCACGAATCAATCGACTCGCCGTCGATCGAGACGATGCGATCGCCCGGCTGAAGCCCCGCTTCGGCACCGGGGGCGAGCGGATCGCCCGCCTCGCACTCTTGGCGCTCGCTCGTGGCGGGCAGCACGCACTCATTCACGCTGCCGAGCGTGGTCGACGGTTGAGCCACCCCGAAGCCGACGAGCACGATCGCGTAGAGCACGATGGCGATCAGCAGATTCATGAACGGGCCACCGAGCATGATGATGATGCGCTTCCACACCGCCAGCTTGTAGAACGTGCGGTGCTCTTCGCCCTCCGGAATCGTGTCGGCCGAGGCGCTCCGGGCGTCTTGCACGAGCGTTTCGAAGAAGCCCGTTGACGCCGTCCGCGCGCCCTGGCCCGCAATCGGCGGGTACATGCCGGTCATCGAGATGTAGCCGCCCAGGGGAATCCACTTGAAGCCGAACTCGGTCTCACCGCGTCGCCACGAGACGATCGTGCGGCCGAAGCCGATCATGAACTGGCCGACGCGCACGCCGAAGAGCTTGGCGGGCACGAAGTGGCCCAACTCGTGCAATGCGATCGACACGATGAGGCCGATGACGACGACGAGAATGCCGACGATGTACAGCAGCACGGTCTCCACGAGCGGTCACTCTAGCGCCGCTGGCACAGCGGGCGCTGAGGGGCCGCTATGGGCGCGCCGCGCGCGAGGGCACCGCTTACGTCGCGTCGATCAGCGCGTCTGCCTCGCGGCGCGCCCAGAGCTCCGCCTCGAGCACGCCGTCGAGCGTCATGGGGTGTGGCTCGTGCCGGTCAACGACCGCGCGCACGAGATCAACGATGCCGAGGTAGCCAATGCGCCCGTCGTGGAAGGCGTGCACGGCCTGCTCGTTGGCCGCGTTGAACACCGCGGGGAACGTCGCACCCGCCTCACCCACGTGCTTCGCGAGAGACACCGCCGGAAACGCGTCTTCGTCGAGAGGCGCAAAGGTCCAGGTGGATGCGGTGCTCCAGTCAAGCGGAGCCCCGACCCCCGCCACCCGGTGCGGCCAGTCGAGCCCGAGCGAGATCGGCAGACGCATGTCGGGCGGCGAGCACTGCGCGATCGTCGACCCGTCGACGACCTCAACCATCGAGTGCACGATCGACTGCGGGTGCACCGTCACGTCGATGCGGTCGTAGGGCACGTCGAAGAGGAGGTGCGCCTCGATGACCTCGAGACCCTTGTTGACGAGCGTCGATGAGTTGGTCGTGATGACTTTGCCCATGTCCCACGTGGGGTGCGCGAGCGCCTCGGCGGGCGTCACTCCCTCGAGTTCTGCGCGCGTTCGACCGCGGAACGGCCCCCCGCTCGCCGTGAGCACGAGCCGCCGCACCTCGTGGTGCTCGCCGGCGAGCAGAGCCTGCGCGATCGCCGAGTGCTCACTGTCAACGGGAACAATCTGGCCCGGAGTCGCGAGGCTCGTCACGAGCGAGCCGCCCACAATGAGGCTCTCTTTATTGGCCAGCGCCAGGATGCGCCCCGCCGTCAACGCCGCGAGCGTCGGCGCGAGACCCACAGACCCCGTGATGCCGTTGAGCACCACGTCGCAGTGAACATCGCGCACGAGCTGCGCCGCAGCCTCGGCGCCGAGCGCGACGTGCTCGACACCGTGCTCGCGCGCCTGCTGCTCGACGAGAGCCCGGTTGCTGCCCGCAGCGAGCCCGACCACGCGGAACCGCTCGGGGTTCGCCGCAATCACCTCGAGCGCTTGCACGCCGATCGAGCCCGTCGAACCCAAAACAATGATGTCGCGCATGGTGTTCATCATGCCCGACGGCGGGCGAGCATCCGTTGCGTTATGAGACCGCGAGAATGTCGACGACGAAGACGATCACGTCGTTCGGGCCGATCGAGCCGTCGGGGGTTCCGCCGCTCGGGCCGTAGCCGAGATCGGGCGGAATGATCGCGATGATCTGCGAGCCGACCGATTGGCCGACCAGCGAGTCACGGAATCCCTGAATCACGCCACTCGTCGGGAAGTCGGCGGGGGCACCGCGTTCCCAGCTCGAGTCGAAGATCTCGCCGGTGTTCCAGTTGAGCCCGGTGTAGTGCACCGTGACCGTCTGGCCGACTTCGACGACGGGGCCGTCACCCTGAATGAGCACGGCGAGGTCGAACTCGGTGAAGGGTTCGCCCGCCGGAAGGGTGATGGTCGGTGCGCCATTGTCGCCGAGCTCAACGGTCGGGAAGCCCTCGGGCGCCTCTTGCGACTCACCCTCGGCACGCTCAAGCGGCGGCGGCACGATGCCCACAACGTCGATCACGAACACGAGCGACTCGGTGCCGGTGAGGCTGAGCTCGGGCACACCCTGGTCGCCGAAGCCCTCCGCCGGCGGAATCACGCCGGCCAGGCGCGTGCCGGGAGTCGCGCAGTCGAGCAACAGCGAGAACCCGACGAGCTGCGGGGTCACGGTGTCGATCGGGAACCGTTCGGGGTTCTCACCGGTAAACCCGGTGGTCGCCAGTTCGGCGCCGGTCTCGCCATTGAGCACGGTGTACTCGATGATGACGGTGTCGCCGTTGCCCGCGGCCTCACCCTCGCCCTGCACGAGCACCGTGCGCTGGGTCGCCTCGGCCGTGAGCGGGCCCTCAAAGTCGATCGTCGGCACACTGCCGAAGTCGCCGTCAACGGCAATGGCGTCGGAGGCCGCGCCCGACGGGATGCAGTCTCCATCGGCCGGAGCATCGCCGCCGGGAGCGCACGCGGCGAGCGACACCAGAAGTGCGGCGCTAAGGCCAGAAGAAATCAGAACAGAACGGCGACGCACGGGGAATCCTCACGGTGGAACGGGCACGAAGTCCCTATCTTCCCACGCCGGGCCTAAGACTCAGCCCGGAGGGTCACGGGTTCATGCTGAACGTCGAAGTTGACCGAGTTGGCGATGAAACACAGCTCGCTCGCCCGATGGTGCAGCGTCTCAGCCCGGCGCGCATCCTCGTCGGTGTGGTTCGCCGCGATCGTGACGACCGGACGCAAGGTCGCCTCGATCAGCCGCCCCCCATCACCCTCTTGCTGCAGCGTGCCGCTCGCGGCGTCGCGGTAGTCGACGACCACGATTCCGTTGACCGCGGCGACGTGCAGGTAACTGAGCATGTGGCACTGCGCGAGGGCGGCGATCACGAGTTCTTCGGGGTTCCACCGATCAGGGTCGCCGCGAAAGGCGCGATCGCTCGACCCAGCGATCTCGTGCTGCTTTCCCTCGGCACGGATGCTGTGCTCGCGCCCATACGAACGATAGGTTGCCGTTCCCTCGCCCCGATTACCCGTCCATTCGACGGCGACCGCGAAGCCATGACGATCGTGCATTCTCGCCCCTCACCCGCCCGGACCGCGCGCAGGGCCCGGGAGTACACTCATCCCACCATGACTGACACACTTTCTGCGCCCTCCTCGACCACGGTCGAGAGCCCTGCTCCCGCGGTCGCCCAAGAGCGTCGCGTTGTCACCGCGATTCCCGGCCCTGCGTCGCAGGCCCTGCACGAACGTCGACTCGCTGTTGTCAGCGCCGGAGTCGGCACGTCGTTTCCCGTCTATATCGACCGCGCGCACGACGCCATCGTCGTCGACGTCGACGGCAACCACTTCATCGACCTGGGCGGCGGAATCGGCGTCATGGGGGCGGGTCACACCAACGACGCCGTCGTCGCGGCCGTGCAGCACCAGGTCGCCAAGGTCACCCACACGCTGTTTACCGTGACGCCCTACGAGCCCTACGTGCGCGTGGCCGAGCTGCTCGTGCAGCACACCCCGGGTGATCACGCGAAGAAGGTCGTGCTCGTCAACTCGGGCGCGGAAGCCCTCGAAAACGCCGTGAAGATCGCCCGCAAGCACACGGGCCGCGCGGGCGTCGCGGTGCTCGACCACGGCTACCACGGCCGCACCAACCTCACGATGGCCATGAACTTCAAGGCCATGCCCTACAACCTGGGCTTTGGGCCGTTCGCGAGCAACATTTACCACGCCCCGAGCTCGTACCCCTTCCACGACGGGTTGTCGGGTGCCGAGGCAGCGAAGCGCACAATCTCGTACCTCGAGAAGCGCGTCGGAGCCGCTGACCTCGCGTGCCTCGTCGCCGAGCCGATTCAGGGCGAAGGCGGATTCATCGTGCCCGCTGAGGGCTACCTCGTTGCGCTGCAGGAGTGGTGCACGGCGAACGGCGTGGTCTTCATCGCCGACGAAGTGCAGTCCGGTGTAGCGCGCACGGGTGCCTACTACGCGAGCGAGCACTTCGGTCTCGTTCCCGACATGATCACGACCGCAAAGGGAATCGCCGGCGGAATGGTTCTTGCGGGCGTTGTCGGCCGCGCCGAGATCATGGACAGTTCACACGCCGGCGGACTCGGCGGCACCTACGGCGGAAACCCCGTGGCGTGTGCTGCCGCGATCGCGGTCTTCGAGCAGATCGAAGAGCGCGACCTGCTCGGGGCCGCTCGTCGCATTGAGACGGTGCTCAAGCCTCTGCTGCTCGAGTTGCAGGCGAAGCACCCCCGCATCGGCGACGTTCGCGGCATGGGTGCCATGCTCGCGATCGAGTTCGTCGACCCCGAGACGCACGAGCCCGATGCTGGCATTGTCACGCGGGCCGTCGCGGCCGCCGCGCAAGAAGGCGTTCTGCTGTTGAGCGCGGGAACCTATGGCAACGTGATTCGGTTCTTGCCCGCCCTCACGATCAGCGACGACCTCTTGCGTGAGGCAGTCGCGGTTCTCGACACGGCACTGTCAGCCTGACCGTGGCCGGGGCCGACGACGTTCGCCCGTTGACGGTCGAGGGCAGCGTCGAACTCGCCCGCATCGAACGCAGTGGCATGGTCGAATCGCGGCACATCGGTGCCGCCGCCGTGTGCGACACCGACGGTCGCCTGCTGTTGGGCGTCGGTGACGTCGAGGCGACGATTTACCCGCGGTCGACACTCAAGCCGGTGCAAGCCGTCGCGATGCTGCGAGCCGGAGCCTCATTCGCTAACGACGAGCTCGTCCTCGCCGCCTCGAGTCACTGCGGTAGCCCCGCGCACCTGGCCGTTGTCGAACGGATGCTCGCCGACGACCATCGGAACGAGGACTCCCTGCAGTGCCCACCGCTCTGGCCGCTCGGCTCCGAGCAGCGGGCGGCTCTTCAGGCAGCGGGCTCGGGCCCGACGCGTCTGACGAACAACTGCTCGGGTAAGCATGCAGGCATGCTCCGGGCGAGTGATGCGCTGGGCGCTGACGCTCACGCGTATCTGCAGGCGGAGCATCCCGTGCAGCGCCTCGTTCGCGACGGGGTCGCTGAGTTCACCGGAGTGCCCGAGCGGATTCTCGCCGTCGATGGGTGTGGCTCCCCGATGCCGGCGACGACCCTGCGTGGTCTCGCCCGAGCAACAGCGCGGATCTCGAGCGGTGTCGACGCCGAGAGCCGCCAGGTGATGCAGGCGGTGCTCGCGGAGCCCTGGGCGATCGACGGCGTGGGTCGAGCCAACACGCTCGTGATCGAACGATGGGGCGCACTGGCCAAGCTGGGCACCGAAGGCGTGCTCGTCATCGGAACACCAGCCGGGGTCGCCGTCGCCGTCAAGATTCTTGACGGCTCAATGCGCGCAACGACGCCGGTCGCGATCAGCATGCTCGCCGCGGTCGGCGCCATTGATGCCGCGGCCGCGGAAGGCTTCATCGCCCAGACGAGCGAACGCGTTGTCGCCGGCGCAACAGAAATCGGCCGCCTCCTGGTCAGCATTCGCTGACCACGAGTGCGGCCGACTTCGTGTGGGTGACGCGGTCTAGACCAGTTGCTTCCGGCGTCGTGCTGCCGCCGACAACTGGGCGATCAACACGAGGATGATCGCGAGGAAGAACACCGCCGAGGCGATGACGTTCGCTTCCGCCGGAATTCCTCGCGCCGCCGCCGTGTAGACGTAGCTCGGGAACGTGACGTCGGCACCGCGGTTGAAGTTGGTGATGATGAAGTCATCGAAACTGAGCGCGAATGACAGCAACGCGGCCGCGATGATGCCCGGAAGCAGCATCGGGAAGGTCACCCGCCAGAACACCTGGAAGGGATTCCCGTACAAATCGCGCCCCGCCTCCTCGAGCGCCGGGTCAAGGCTCGCAACGCGCGCCCGAACCGTGACGATCACGAAGCTCAGACAGAAGAGCGTGTGAGCCAGGATGATCGTGAAGAGCCCCTTCGGAACCCCCGCCTGCAAGAACTGCGCCGCGAGACCCGCACCGAGGACGACCTCGGGCGTTGCCATGGGCAAGAAGATCAGCAGAGTCGTGGTGTTACGGAACCGGAAGCGATACCGCACGAGCGCAATGGCGATCATGGTGCCGAGCGTGGTCGCGAGCACCGTCGCCACGAGACCGATGAACACGCTGTTGCCGAACGACCGGCACACGTCTTGCGCGTCGCAGACGTTGAGCCAGTTGTCGAGCGTGAAGCCGGTCCAGATGATGTTCGTGCGGCGGTAATCGTTGAACGAGAAGACGATCGTGTAGACGATCGGGATGAGCAGGAAGATGAATGCCATGCCCGAGTAGACCCAGATGGCCCACTTGCCGAAACCTCTCACAGCAGGTCCTCCGTTCCACTGCGCTTCACGTAGAAGCCGACGAGCACCAGGATGAACGCCATCAGCAACAGCGACAGTGCCGCGGCCGCCGGGAAGTTCGACAGCACGAGGAAGTTCGCCTCGATCACGTTGCCGATCATCGTGGTGTCGGCCGAGCCCAGGAAGTCTCTCGACGCGTTGATGTAGTCACCGACCGCCGGAATGAACGTCAGCAGTGTTCCCGAGATCACTCCGACCGCCGAGAGCGGCAGGGTGACCGTGCGGAAGGTCGTCGCTGGCGATCCGTAGAGGTCGTTTCCGGCTTCGATCAGGCGCAGATCGAACGTGGCCAGAATCGAGTAGATCGGCAGCACCATGAACGGAATGAAGTTGTAGGTCAGACCGAACACCACCGAAAAGGCGGTTCCCGTGATCGCCGTGCCGGGTTCCAGAATTCCCACTGATGACAGGATGCCCGCCACTGGTCCTTCTGTCGCGAAGATCTGCTTCCACGCGAGCGTGCGCAGCAGGAACGAGATGAAGAACGGCGCGATCACCAACACGAGCCCGAGCGCCTGCAAGAGCGGGAACGGGCGCAGGGTAATGGCGATGAAGTACGCGAGCGGGTAGCCGATCAAGAGTGCAAACAACGTAGCCAGTGCGGCGAACCCGATCGAACGCAGACCCTGTTCCCAATAGGCCTCGATGACAATGACGTAGTTCTGCCAGTTGAAGGCGTTGTTGAACTCTCCGAAGAGCAGCGGATCCGGCTCTTGCAAGCTCGTGATGATGAGCGAGAAGAACGGCGTAACGAAGAACAGAATGAGGTAGAACATGCCCGGCAAGAGCAACAGCAGGGCAATGGGGCTTCGTTTCCGAACAGCGGGTTCAGCCGCCTGGGCGGTCCCCGAGAAGGCGGTAAAGGCCATGGCCTAGGCCTCCTCGAGTTCCGCTTCGAGGTCCTTCCGCGACTGAACCGCGATCATCGAGGTGTCGAGATCGGCGTGGAACCGCGATACAGGCGCTCCCTCCGCCTCGTCCGCGAGTCCGAAGGTGTGCCCGACCGACCAGCTGAGCCATACCTCGTCGCCGTCGTGGTGAAGAGTCGTGATCGAGGTGTTCTGCGCGAAGACCGAGATCGCACCGTGGAGGGGCACCGTCACTTCGTACTGCGTGCTCACCCCGCTGAACGACACATCAGTGATGCGGCCGGGCCCGATCACGTTACGCGACGAGTCGTCCTTGGGCGCCGAGTCGTGCAGCGTGACCTTCTCAGGGCGCACCCCGACCGTGATGCGGCCGCTGTGCCGCTGAGCGCGATCGGTCGGCACTTCGATGCGCGTGCCATGGGCGTCGACGACGACCGACGACTTCGCAGTCGTGACGACCTCACCCGTAAAGAGATTCGACTGCCCCAAGAACTTCGCGACGAACGCCGTGTGCGGCAGTTCATAGAGGTCTTGCGGGGCACCCATTTGCTCGATCCGGCCCTTGTTCATGACGGCGACCGTGTCGGCCATCGTCATGGCTTCTTCTTGATCGTGCGTGACGTGCAAGAAGGTCAGGCCGACCTCGCTCTGGATGTCCTTGAGTTCGACCTGCATCTGACGACGCAGTTTCAGGTCAAGAGCACCGAGAGGTTCGTCGAGCAGCAGCAGCGCAGGCCGATTCACAACGGCTCGCGCCAAGGCCACACGCTGCTGCTGCCCGCCGGACAACTGCTTGGGCTTGCGCCCCGCGAGGTGATCAAGCTCAACGAGCTGGAGCGCCTCGTGTGCGAGAGAGTCGGCGTTCTTGATTCCGCGACGCTTGAGCCCGAACGCAACGTTCTCCATGATCGTCATGTTCGGGAACAGCGCGTAGCTCTGGAACACCGTGTTGACGGGGCGCTGGTACGCCTTCGTCGCGGTGACGTCGCGGCCGCCGATAAGAATCCGACCCGTGGTCGGTTCTTCCAGGCCCGCGATGAGCCGCAGGGTCGTGGTCTTGCCGCACCCGGACGGCCCCAGGAGAGCGAAGAAGGATCCGGCCGGAATGGTCAGATCAAGCTCTTCGATCGCCGTGAAGCCGGGGAATCGCTTCGAGATGCCGACCAATTCGAGGTCGGCTCCTGCTTCGGCGAATCCCCCCTGCGGAACATCGTTGTTCGTCACCTAGTGGTACTCCTTCGCGTGGGAAATCGGGTCAGGCGCCGAGCAGGATCGCCTGGAAGGCGGCCTGGTACTCGTTCTCTTCCTGCGCGCTGAGGCCACGGAAGACCTGAACACCAGAGAGCGTCGCCTCGTCGGGGAAGATGAGCTTGTTCTCGGCCAGTGCGGGGTCGATCGCGAGTGCGGCGTCGTAAGCACCTTCAACGGGGGTGACGTAGTTGACCCACGCAGCGACTTCCGCAGCAACCTCAGGGTTGTAGTAGTAGTCGATGAGCTTCTCGGCGTTGGCCTTGCGGGTCGACCCGATCGGAATGAGGAAGTTGTCGTTCCACAGCGTGGCGCCCGTCTCGGGCAGCACGAACTTCCACTTCTCGTAGCCGGCCTCGAGGTTGAGCAGCGTGATGTCGCCCGACCATCCGATGGCGGCCAGCGAGTCTTCGTTGACGAGGTCTTCGCTGTACGAGTTGCCCCGCACGTTGCGAATCTGACCGGCCTCAACCTGCTCGCGAAGAACATCGAGTGCGGCGTTGAACTGGTCTGACGTGAAGTCGGCGTCGATGCGCGTGCCCTGCTCCATCATGATGAGGCCGATGGTGTCGCGCATCTCCGAGAGCACCGTGACGCGGCCGTTGAGGTCGGGGCGCCACAGGTCGCTGACGGCCTTGACCTCGCCGGTGCGCTCGACGTTGTAGGCGATGCCGGCGAATCCGCCCTGCCACGGAAGCGAGTGAACACGACCCGGGTCGAATGCCGGGTTCTGCAGGCTTGCGAGGAGGTTGCTCGAGTTGGGGATGTTCGCCTTGTTGAGCTCTTGGGTGTAGCCAAGCTGAATCCAGCGGTTAACCATCCAGTCGGTCAAGCACACGGTGTCAGCACCGATGTCTTGACCGAGCGCGAGCTGGTCGCGCACGGTGGCGAAGTAGGAGTTGTTGTCATCAACCGTGATGAGGTAGTTGACGGTAATGCCGCTCTCCTCCTGGAAACGCACCAGGGTCGGGTAGTTGCCCTCATCGTCTTCGTCGATGTAGAGCGGCCAGTTGGCCCAGTTGAGAGTGGGGTCATTGGCCGAGTTGTCTTCGGCCGGTCCGACAGTGGACTCCGGCGACGCGCAGGCCGCCAAAGCGAGCGCAGTGGCGCCAGCACCAGTGCCGGCGAGCATTGCACGGCGGCTCACCTGAGCGCGCTTGGCCTGCGCAATGAGGCTCCGGATCATCGGGTCTTCGGGAAGAGGTCGGTTCATGGCAGGCTCCTTCGTGCGATTGCCGGTACAACGGTGTCCGAGTCCGCGCGGGTGCGGTTGGTCGATACTGTCATATCGCGTCCTGCCCTCGCACCCCTCAGCGCTCAATTCGTCCATTCTGAAACACAAATGTCACGAAATCAGCACTTCCAGGCAAAGAATGGTGCGGAATCCATCGGTTCCAGCCGCTACGCTGAAGGGGCAACGCAGCGCGGCGGTGCGATAACTCCGACGCGCATTCATCGCGAGGAGACGCACATGAGAATCGCCGTTCCGTCCGAGGTCAAGAACAACGAGTACCGGGTGGCCATCACCCCTGCGGGCGTGTACGACCTCGTCAGCAATGGGCACGAAGTGCTCGTACAGGCCGGTGCTGGCGCTGGGTCGTCGATCACCGATGCGGAGTACGCCGCACAGGGCGCGCGCATCGTGGCCGATGCCGAGACGGCATGGGGCGAAGCGGAGCTTCTCCTCAAGGTGAAAGAGCCCGTGGCCTCGGAGTACGGCTACTTCCGCGACGGACTCGTGCTGTTCACCTACCTCCACCTCGCCGCTGAGAAAGAGCTCACCCAGACGCTGCTCTCCAGCGGCGTCACGGGAATCGCGTACGAGACCGTGCAGCTGCCGTCGCGCGCGCTGCCGTTGCTGGCCCCCATGAGCGAGGTGGCCGGGCGCCTGGCCCCGATCGTCGGTGCGAACGCCATGCTGCGCCCGAACGGCGGCCCCGGGCTCCTGGTGCCCGGCGTGCCCGGAACCGACCCTGCCAACATCGTTGTTTTGGGCGGTGGCGTCGCCGGCACCAATGCGGTCGCTATGGCTGTCGGCCTCGGTGCCGAAGTGACGGTGCTCGACACGAACATCCAGCGCTTGCGGGAGCTCGATGCGCTGTACAGCGGCCGCATTCGCACGATCGCCTCAAACGGGTTCGAAATCGAAAAGGCCGCAGTTCAGGCCGACATGCTCATCGGTTCGGTTCTGATTCCCGGCGCGAAGGCTCCCAAGCTCGTCAGCAACGACCTCGTCTCGCGCATGAAGCCGGGCAGCGTGCTCGTCGACATCGCCGTTGACCAGGGCGGATGCTTCGCCGACTCCCGGCCAACGACTCACGCCGAACCGACCTTCGCGGTGCACAACAGCATCTTCTACTGTGTCGCCAACATGCCGGGCGCGGTTCCTTCTACGTCGACCTACGCCCTCACCAACGCGACCATGCCCTACGTTCGCGCGATTGCCAACCATGGGTGGAAGGCAGCACTGCGCGCCGATGCATCGCTCGCGCTCGGGCTCAACACGCACGCAGGCTCGCTGACGAACGCTCCGGTCGGTACGGCACACGGCATGGCGTCGGTCGAGTTGTCGAGCGTGCTCGACTAATCGACCGGCGCACTCGGTGCGTTCGTTTCCGGTGTGACCGAGTACCAGCGCGCGCGCGTCGGTGGTCGCCCCGGCTCGGCAAGCCAGCATTCGCCACGCTGGGCATCAATGGGCGGTAGAGCGTCTCGAGACCCGAGAACCGCGCGGACCTCTGATGCATCAACGCCGATCATCACGATCGACACGTGAGCACGGGCAGCCGAGAGCAACGACCACGTGGCCTGCCACGCGGCCGGGGAGCCGATGAGGATTCGCGGGTCGAGCAGCACCCTCTCTCGCTGGCCGCTCGCCGCGTGGTCGTCACGTGCCCCCTCGATCGATCGCGGGTCGATCGTCGAGAGATCGCGCACGATGCGGTGACGAGGGGCCACGGGCTCGATCCGGTCGACGAAATCGGCAACCGACGAGGCGATGATGACCGTGTCGCGATTGTCGGCGGGGTGCCAGAGGGGAACAGAGACGATCTCAGGAGAGATCGCGAGCTGATCAGCGTCGACGACTTGAACCTGCCGGTCGTGCCACCACCCTCGGCCCGGCGGCGCCGTTCGTTCGAAGAGCCCGCGTGGCCCACCCGCGACCACGTGTTCATCCGCGTCGGCGCATCGCAGCACGAGTCGGCTTTCGAACCGACCGGTGACGAGCGAACTCGCTGTACTCGACCCGGCGAAGGACGCCGCCGCCGTGCCGCCAGCTGAGCGGATGGCATCGACCGCGGAGTCCCACCGCGCGAGCAGTTCACTCGATCGGTCGCCCGACCGCAACAGGAGGCCATCGAGTCGGTCGCACAGCAGCAGCGTCGCTGCCGGAGGCTGTGCAGCAAGGCGCTCCAGCACCGACCACGCATCAGGTAAGGCGTCGGGGAGCACGACGACTCGCGCGCCAGCGCCAGCGCCTTGGGCCAAGGCCGCGAGCATGGTCGATCGCCCACTCCTCGATGCCCCGACCACCGCAAGCGTTCCGTCTATCGGAGGCCGCCACACGGCGGGCACGTGTCGTCGGTTGTCGGGGTCGTCCAGCAGACCGAACGCGACCTTCTCAATCGTCGACCCCGGCCGCTCAGCAACGTCGTGCGGTAGCTCTTCCGGCAGAACGCGATCGGGCAATGGATCACACCACGTTCGGACGGCTGGTGGATGATCGCGCCACTTCTCGAGCACACGATCACGATCATCGGCCCCGACCACGGCGACCTGCAGAACCTGAGTGCCTCGTTCGTCCATCATGATCGCTCTACCCGGAGGGGCACTGACGAGTTCGCGGGCACGGTCACCCACAATGCCTCCTGAGGCTGCTTCGGTCACGCGAAACGAGAGCCGCACCGGGCAGTTCGCGGCGACCACATCGCGCACGATGCTCGCGGGGTGCTGCGTGCAGAGCACGAGATGGACTCCCAGTGATCGTCCGCGAGCCGCGAGATCGGCGAAGACTCCGTGCAGGTCGGGGAACGTTGAGGCGAGCGTGGCGAACTCGTCGACCAGCACGAGCAATCGCGGCAACAGGCCCGGAACCTCTCGAATATCGCGCACTCCAGCCTCGGCGAGCGTTCGCTCGCGGTGCTGCAACTCCGCCCGAAGAGCCCGAAGAGCCCGCTGAGCAATAACGGGGTCAAGATCGGTGACGAGTCCGACCGCGTGCGGAAGCTCAGTGAGACCGGCGAACGTCGCACCACCCTTGAAGTCCACAAACAAGATCTGGGCAGCTGTCGGCGGGAAGGCAGCAGCCCACCCGAGCGCAAGCGACCGGAGCAACTCACTCTTGCCGCTCCCGGTGGTTCCGCCGATGAGAGCGTGCGGCCCCGCCCCAATCAGGTCGATCGTGACGACTCCCGATTCCCCGATGCCGATCGGAAGACCGTCATCGGCAGCCACCGTGGAATCGGCCGCCTGCACGCTGCTCCACGAGACCGCGTCGGGCACGCTGTTCGGGGGCGAGGCATCGGTCTGGTCGTGAAGACTCTGCCGCTCGGTCACAAACTCCGGACGCACGCGACGCACCGCTCCGGTTGCGTCTCGAACCTCGAGAGCCGTTGCGGATACCACCGTCACGACCGTCGCATGAGCGGGCACGTGCGGTGGGAGGTCGTGGTCGGTGTCTCGTCGATAAACCGTCACCCCGGGCTCGCGGGCGAGCCGACGGGCCAGCCCGTCGGCGACAAGGCCCCGCCCGTCGAGCACGACCGGCCCGCGCGCAATGAGGGCGGGCAGGTCGGGGTTGCGCTGGGCGTGCGCGAGCATCCCGCGAAGCCGATCGTCACTGTCGGTGTCGCCGAGCGGCACGGCGACGTCAGGAGCCACAGCACTGCGCGCAGGCGCCCGGCCAATGCGCACGCCCTCGCGCGTCTCGCCCGTCAGTGGCGGAATGACGGGATTCCGCAGCTCTGCCTCACGCCGTTCGCGGTCGTGAGCCTCATGCACGGCGCGTTGAAAGAGCGAGCACTCGTGCTCGAATCGCTCCCCCTCGAGGCGGTCATGCCGTCGAGCGCTGCGCCGCGAGTCGATAGCGCTCGCGACCGCAACGACCGGCCCCAGCGCGGCAAACAGCAGCATGAACGGAGAACCGACCACGAGACCGATGACGACAGCGCCGATCATCGGGGCGGCGACAGCGACGAACGGGAACGGCGGCCGCACGGCCGGACGGGGTGGCTCGGGAAGGGACGGCATGCGCATTGTGCGGAGAGTGGACCATATCGACCCACGGCTGCGTCACCGTCTCAAGCCCGAGCGCGCGGAACGGCGCGGAATCGGCGCTGGGGAGGAGCCCTAGCTCACAATGAGGAACTGCTCCCCGAGGTCGACCCGGGTACCCCGCGCGATCGGATACCGCCGACCAGGAGCGCACGCCCGGCGTTCTCCGGCCTCGCCGTGGATGACGGTGCCGTTGCCGGAGAACCGATCGACGACCCAAAAGACCCCATCGGTCTGCCCGAACTCAAGATGAGTCTTTGAGACCGAGCGGCCCGGGTCGACGATCGTCACGAGATGATCGACCACTTCGCCGGGTTCTGGGCGCGGGTTGCGCCCCGCAAGCCCCGAGCCCACCACGGTGTAGCTCTCCCCCGTGCTGAACTGCAAGACGAACGTCGGCAGGGGCGCCTGGCGGCTGAGAATCCTCGTCGCCTCACTGTCCAGCGGCGCCGCTGCAGGAAGCGGGCCTGCGAAGGGCAACGGTGTCGGCTCGGGCTCCACGGTCGACTCGAGCATCGGAGCAATCGGGACGTCGACCACCGCACGTGCCGTGATCGGTTCGATCACCCGCGTGTCGTCGGCAAGGCGATGGCCGCACTCCGCGCAGTAGAGGTCGTCTGGTTCAGCGACGGTGTCGCACTCTGAACACCACCGGGTGAACACCGCGGACAGTCCTGAAGCAGGAGCCGGCGGCGTGGGCTCGTGCACGGTCACCGGCACTGACACGGTCACCGGCTCCGGCTCGGGCTCGGGGCTGACGATCGGCGCTTGCGGCGCGACTCGCGCAGCAACGGGAGCTTCGGGGCGATCGGAGACGCGCGGAACCACCGAAGGAGCCGAGACTGAGCGCCCGCACTCCCCGCAGAACATGGCGATGGGCGGCAGCGCAGCGCCGCAGTGCTGGCAGATCATGTCGTACGGCTCCCTGTCGATACGGGCAATTTTCGTGGGCGTCGGCGCAGCGATGCGGGAGAAATCGTCGCCCGCCATTGGTCGCGTCGCGAACGGCCCTCCGCGAGGGATGCCCGCACCGAGTCTGCCGCAGCCCAGACCTGGTCGGCCTCGGCCATCGAGGGCTCCTCGGGTGCATAGACGGCACGATCCGCAACGCGAGCGAGCACGAGCGCTTGGGGCCTCCCGATCGCGCGGGCGACCTCGGACCGCGTTGCGGCGTGGGGCACATCGAGACCGTAGTCGCGAGCTCCGTCGATGAGTTCCCGCCATCCCCCGAGAATCCGGGTGGTGGGGTCGGCAGCGGATCGACGGCGTTGGCGTCGACGGAGCTTCGCAGCGACGACGCCGAGCATCGGTGAGGCGATGAGTCCGGCGATGAGCAACACCCACGCGACGCCTCGAATGATCGCGAGCACGGCTTGCCAGAACGGGTCGCCGGCAGGGTCATCCGTCTGTTCGATCTCGGGCGGGGCCAACTCATCCAACGGTGGAGCGTCATCGATCGGCGGCTGCGGCGCGTTCTGCGGTCGCGACACCGGAATCGGGTCTTCCGGGTCGACGGGGGGCAGTTCGCGCCGCTCGGGGACAACATCGATCGATACCCAGCCGCCGTCCGCCGTCGATACTTCGACCCACGCGGTGCGCTCTCGCTCGAGAAGTCGAACCTCCGCGTCACCAGCGAGCGGCCCGAAGCCGAGGACGACCCGCGACGGAAAGCCGAGTTCGCGGGCGATCAGCGCCGCCGCCGCAGCGTACTGCTCAGCATCTCCGACCATGGGCCGAGCGGTGAAGAGTTCATCGAGTCGTTCGATCGAGTGGCCCGATCGACTGGGTGCCTCATCGTCAGCGATGCCATGGCTCAAGTACCCCTGTGAGACGAGGGCCTCCATGGCGGTTTGCAGGCGCACCCCCGGGGGGTCGGTCGCCGACGTCACGTCGCCGAGCCACGCGATGAGGGCTTCGGGTACCGCGATGATTCCCGGCACCTCGGCGTCGCCCGGGAGTGTGTCATCGACCGCCGCCGGTGTTTCCTCGGTGACGACCGACTCGAGCACATATTCAAGACCCGCGCGGGTTTCGCCGACAAGCGCGGCCGAACTGGTCGTCGCGTTGAACACAAACTGGTCGCGCACGTCGGCGGCGTCGTCGCCCCCGAACGTGATCGAGCCGAACTCTCCAACGAGAGGAAGCCACACTCCCGTTGGGCGATCAAGGCGCACCGTCACGGTTGCGCGAGTGCCGGTCACTTGAGACACATCGCGCTGGGTTGGAATGCGCACGAATCGCCCCGATGCGCTGTCGCGGCTGTCGCTCCCCACCGCGAACACGACCCCGTCATAGCTGTCGAGCACCGCAAGCCGAACCCGGCTGCCTTCGGGCGCACCCCGCACGGTCATGGCGATCGCGTCGGCACCATCGGGGTCGAACGACGCCCGATACGCCGCAAGCGGGCTCGGTTGATCCAAGGGCTCGAACGGGCGCTCAACGATCGTTCGAATGACGGTTCGATCACCCGCTGGCGGAAGCACGGCGACGGCCGCCGCTCCTGCCGCACCCGCCACGAGAACGAGAGCCAGTGCCGTCGCAATGGCACGGGCGCCGATCGATCGCGCATCGGCGGCCGCGGCGGCCGCGCCGACCGCGGCTCGGCGTCGATGCCGGCGCCAGACGGCCATCCACAACAACAGTACGACGGCGAGCGCGATCGCCGTTG
>CALRMP020000045.1:0-24451 GCA_943369205.1 Gulosibacter massiliensis
CCCGTCCAGTCGAGCGGACGCAGCGGCTCGGCGTGTCGCACGTCTCTGCTCACGCTGACTCCTGAATTGTGGAGGCCGGCACGGCGGCGGCCACGGAGGCCGGCACGGCGGCGGCGCGGGCAGTTGCGCGGGCCTGCTCGCGCTCGGTCTCGCGTGCGTCGAATCGCGCATCGACTCGGTCGACGTGCGGCAGTGAACGCAGCCCCCGTTCGAGGTGGAACTGCGTGTAGGCCGCCACGATGCCATTGGCCTGGGCCCTCGCACGCTCCGACGAAGCCTCGGCCACAGCCCAGTCACCCGAGAGCAGGGCGCCGAGCAACTCGCGCGTCTCGTCCGAGACGCGCGGCGCGCCGGGTGGGGCAACCTCGTCTGAGACAACACCTCCGAGCTGCACCACGAATGCGCTGTGGGGGCCGGGCGCGCCGGTCACGGCGCAGTCGCCGAAGGTCGGCGCCCATCCCGCAATCGACAGCGCGCGCAGCAGATAGCTGTCGAGCGTCAGACCGGGCGGATGATCGCCCCGGGCCAGCGAACGCAACCCGCCGACCAGCAGGAGGTACTGCTGCACGCCCCCGCCGTCATCGCCCGTGACGCGGTCGGCGGTCTCGACCATGACGTTGGCCGCCGTATAGCTGCCGTAGTCGGCCGTGATCTCGGCACCGTACGAGCCGAGCGTCTCGGCCTGCTGAATGATGTCGAGGCTTCGGCCGGCGTAGAGCTGTACGTCGGCGACCATGAACGGCTCGAGACGCGCGCCGAACTTGCTGCCCGTTCGCCGCACGCCTTTGGCCACCGCACGAACTTTGCCGTGGTTGCGGCTGAGCATCGTGACGATGCGGTCGGCTTCACCCAGCTTGTGGGTGCGCAGCACGACGATCTCGTCACGGTAAGTCGGCACGGCTCCAGTATCGCGCGTGCGGGTGCGGACGAGCCCGACGGCGCGGCGAGCATCCGCGAATCAGGCCGCTCGTCTCCACAATTCAGGAGAATCGGCGGATGCTCAGCCCAACCCGCGCAGCGAGGCCGCTGATTCGGCGAGCTCGCGCTCGGCGGTTTCGAGCGACTCCTGAATTGTGGAGGCGCCCCAGCTGAAGCGGACCGCTGTGCGGGCGGTGTCGGGGTCGTAGCCCATCGCGAGCAGCACGGGCGACGGCTCATCGCGGCCGGCCGCGCACGCCGAGCCGCTCGAGGCGAGGATGCCGCGATCGTCGAGCGCGATGAGCAGCGGTTCGCCGCCGATGCCCGGCACGACGAACGAGGCGTGACACGGCAGGCGGCGCGTGGGGTGCCCCGTGAGTTGCGCGCCGGGCACGGTCGCCAGCACCTGGGCAATGAAGGCGTCGCGGCGCGCCTCCAACGCGGAGAGGGGATGCGCCGCGCGCTCGGCCTCGGCGAGTTCGAGCGCGACAGCGAGCCCCACGGCCGCGGCCACGTTTTCCGTGCCCGAGCGGCGGTCGCGCTCTTGCCCTCCGCCGTGGATGAGCGGCTCGATCGCCGCGCCCGTCGGCAGCAGGAGTGCGCCGACTCCCTTCTGGGCGCCGAGCTTGTGCCCCGAGATCGTGATGGCGTCGGCTCCGGCGAGGTCGGTCAGCGGGTACCACCCGGCGTACTGCACGGCATCGGTGTGCAGCAGCGCTCCAACCTCGTGCGCCGCACGGCCCAGTGCCGCGAGCGGTTGCAGCGTGCCCACCTCGTTGTTCGCGGCCTGCACGCTCACGAGCGCCGTGCCGGGTCGTAGCGCGGCGATCGCGGCATCGGCATCCACCACCCCATCGGCGTCGACGGGAATGCGCGTGACCTCGACGCCGTGCCAGCGCTCGAGGTACGCCGCCGACTCGATGACGGCCTCGTGTTCGATCGCGCTGATGAGAATATGCCGATCACGGCCGCGCGCGATGGCGGCGAGGGTCAGGCCGATGACGGCAAGGTTGTCGCTCTCGGTGCCACCGCTCGTGAACACGACCTGCGCCGCGCGCACGCCGGCGAGCCGCGCAATGCGGGCGCGGGCGTCATCGAGCCCGGCAGCAGCCCGCTGGCCGAGTGCGTGGGTCGACGACGGGTTGCCGTGCTCTCCCGTGAGCCACGGCCACATCGCCTCGAGCACCTCGCGGCGCACGGCCGTGGTCGCCGCCTGGTCGAGATCGATCAGGGTCACGGATGCTCGCTCACCGCGCGCCATCAATCACGATGTCGAGCCCCAGGTCGAGAGCAGGCGCGCTGTGGGTGAGTGCGCCCACCGAGATGACGTCGACCCCGGTCTCGGCGATCGCGCGCACGGTGTCGAGGCGCACTCCCCCACTCGCCTCGACCGTCGCGCGGCCGGCGATGAGGGCAACGCCCGCGCGCAGGTCGTCGAGGCTGAAGTTGTCGAGCATGATCGTGTCGGGTTCGCCGGCGATCACGGCGTCGAGCTGCTCAAGCCGGTCGACCTCAACCTCGAGGTGCATCGTGTGCGGAATGCGTGCGCGCACGGCGCGGATCGCCTCGGTGAGATTGAGCCCTTGCGACTGCAACACCGCCAAGTGGTTGTCCTTGAGCATGACGGCATCGCTGAGCGAGTAGCGGTGGTTGTGCCCGCCGCCCGCGCGCACCGCGGCCTTCTCGAGCATCCGCAGCCCCGGTGTGGTCTTGCGCGTGTCGACGAGTCGCACGCTCGTGTGCGCGACCGCCGTGACGTAGCTCCGGGTCAGGGTCGCGATGCCGCTCAACCGTTGTGAGAGGTTGAGAGCAACCCGCTCACCGCGCAGGATGCCGCGGGCCGAGCCCGTTATCCTCGCCACGGCCGTGCCCGGGCTCATGGAATCGCCGTCCGCGAGGTGGCGCTCGACGACGAGCGTCGGGTCAACGCGCGTGAACGCGAGCTCGAGCGGCAAGCCGCCGGCGAATACACCCTCGACGCGGCTGACGATGCGGGCTGTGGCCCTCGCCGTGGCGGGAATCGCGGCCTCGCTCGAGGCGTCACCCCAGGGCGCGTCTTCGTCGAGCGCGCGGTCAACAATCGCTGTGATGCCCGCGAGCGTCGCGCCCTGCAGGTCGTCGCTCATGCCGAGACCTCCGCGCGAGCATCCGATCTCCACAATTCAGGAGATCCGTCGCGCTCGCGCACGACGACACGCCGCACGCGCTGCGCGGGGTCGGTGTGCGGAAAGTCGTCACGCCAGTGGGCACCGCGTGATTCGGTGCGAGCGAGCGCCGCCGCGGCGGTCAAGCGCGCGAGCGGGAGCAGCGAGCGGGCCTCGTCGTCGGCGGGGCGAGCATCCATGAGTTCCCGGGCGAATTCGGCCATCTCGTCGCCCGTGCGCTCGAGACCGAGGGCTTGCCATGCGCGATCGCGGACGCGGTCAGCCGTCCACGTCACGGCGCCATTCTCGAGCGCGTCGGCCGCACTCTCGCGCACGACGGGCACAGGGGTGTCGAACTGCTCCGCAGACGGTGACTCCTGAATTGTGGAGACGCGCGGCGGCTCTTCGGGGCGGGGCGACTCCGCGCGCAGTTCAGGCACCGGTAGAGCGGGCACCGAGCCCGCAGCGCCGACGAGGTCTCCGGCGCGCCACCCCACGACGACGGCTTCGAGCAGCGAGTTCGACGCGAGGCGGTTGGCGCCGTGCACGCCCGTCGAGCCAATTTCGCCCACAGCGAACAAGCCCGGAACTGTCGTGCGGCCGTTTATGTCGGTCAGCACGCCACCCATGGCGTAGTGCGCCGCGGGTGTGACGGGCACGGGCTCGCGCGCCCAATCGACCCCGGTCGCGCGCACGAGAGCGTCGATGGTCGGGAAGCGCTCGGCGAGCTTGGCGGCGCCGAGCATGGTCGCGTCGAGCAGCACGGGGCGGCCATCCTGAAGCCGCATCTGGCGGGCGATCGCGCGCGCCACGATGTCGCGCGGGGCCAGCTCGGCCCGCGGGTCGACCTCGAGCATGAAGCGGTGGCCGTCGGCATCGAGCAGGGTCGCACCCTCGCCGCGCACGGCCTCAGACACGAGCCCTCCCCCGACGAGAACCGTGGGGTGAAACTGCACGAACTCGAGATCGGTGATCGCGGCCCCTGCTGCATAGGCGAGCAGCACGCCGTCGCCGGTCGAGACGTGCGGGTTAGTCGTGTGTCGGTAGAGCCGACCGTTGCCGCCCGTGGCGATGACGACCGCATCAGCGGCCACGGTCTCGACGCCATCAAGGCTCTCGACCACGGCGCCGGCAATCGCGCCGTCGCGAACGATCAACGAGGTGGCCCGAGAGAATTCGAGGGCACGGATTCTCCCCTCGCGCACTGCGGCGGCCAGAGCCGTCTCGATCACTCGGCCGGTGGCGTCGCCCCCCGCGTGCAGAATACGGGCCACCGAGTGGGCGGCCTCGAGCCCGCGGGCCCAGTCGCTGACGTCGTCGAAGGGGGCGACAGCGCCCGGGGCCGGGTCGAAGGCCACCCCGAGGCCGACGAGGTCGTGCACCCGACCGGGCCCCTCGGTGCAGAGAATGTCGACGGCTTCAGGATCACTCAGGCCCGCGCCGGCGAGCAACGTGTCGCGCGCGTGCAGCTCAGCCGAGTCGTCGGGAAAGACGGCGGCCGCAATGCCGCCCTGCGCCCACGCGGTCGAGCCTGCCGTGAGCACGTCTTTCGTGACGATCGTGACGTCGTGCCGACGCGCGGCACGAATCGCGGCGACGAGGCCAGCCATGCCACTGCCGATGACGAGAATGTGGGCCATGAGTTAGTCCCTGGGCTTTGCGGCGAGCATGCGCTCGAGGGCGAGTTTGGCGTCGGCTTGAACGGTCGCGTCGACGACGATCTCGTTGACGACGCGGCCCGCCACGAGCTCTTCGAGCACCCAGGCGAGGTAGCCGGGGTGAATGCGGTACATCGTCGAGCACGGGCAAATGACGGGGTCGAGGCAGAAGATCGTGTGTTGCGGGTACTCGGCCGCGAGTCGGTTGACCATGTTCACCTCGGTGCCGATGGCAAACGTGGTCGACTCGGTGGCGCCTGCCACGGCGCGCCGGATGTAGTCGGTCGACCCGGCTTCGTCGGCAGCGTCGACGACCTCCATGGGGCACTCGGGGTGCACGACGACGCGCACGCCGGGGTGCTCCACTCGCGCCTGCTCGACCTGGCCGACCGTGAAGCGCTTGTGCACGCTGCAGAAGCCGTACCAGAGCACGACGCGAGCATCGAGCAGCTGCTGCTCGGTTGATCCGCCGAGGGGCTTGCGGGGGTTCCACATCGGCATGAGCTCGAGCGGCACGCCCATCGCCTTGGCGGTGTTGCGCCCGAGGTGTTGATCGGGGAAGAACAACACGCGCTGCCCCCGCTCGAAGGCCCACTCGAGCACCGTCTTGGCGTTCGACGAGGTGCACACGATGCCCCCGTTCGCACCGCAGAACGCCTTGAGCGCCGCGGAGGAATTCATGTAGGTGACGGGAATGATGGGCGCGCGGCCGTCGGAGTCGGGCTCGGAACCGTAGACGCTGAGCAGCTCGTCCCACGCTGCTTGCACCGAGTCGATGTCGGCCATGTCGGCCATCGAGCATCCCGCAGCGAGATTCGGCAAGATGACGCGCTGCTCGTCGCGCGCCAAGATGTCAGCCGTCTCGGCCATAAAGTGCACGCCGCAGAACACGATGTACTCAGCGTCGGGCTTGGTCAGCGCGGCGTTGGCGAGCTGGAACGAGTCGCCGAGGAAGTCGGCGTGCTGCACGACCTCGTCGCGCTGGTAGAAGTGGCCGAGAATGACCAGCCGGTCGCCGAGGGTCTCTTTCGCGGCACGGATGCGCGCGTGCAGTTCGTCGTTCGACGCGTTCTGATACTCCTGCGGGAGAGCACCCTGATGCGGCGAGCCGGTGGGGATCACGTCGTGCATCGACGAGCCCGGGCCGTAACCGGGGGTGGGATCGAATTCCCACGGGCCCTTATCGAGCTCGGGGGTGCAGGTCTCGCCCGGCGCCTGACCGTTCGTGATCAGGCGGATAGTCGTGGCGACGCTGGCGTCGATGGTGGTCATGCGGGGATCCTTGCGGGTGCGATGGAGGTGGGCGGGAGCGATGTGGTGCTGGGCGGGGGCGTCGTCGTTCGGGTCAGCGGGCCGGCGTCGACAAGTTCGACGTCGCCGGTGTAGCGGTAGAGGCGCGGCGGGCGGTGTCGACCGCCGGTGACGACATCGCCGGTCGGTTCGATGACGCCACTGAGTTCCATTTGGCGCCGGAAGTTCGCCGGGTCGAGCGGCTTCTGCAGCACGGCTTCGTAGACCTCGCGCAGCTCGGCGAGCGTGAACTGCGGCCCGAGAAACGCGTGCGCGATGCGGGAGTACTCCATCTTCGTGCGCAGACGCCACAGGGCGTAGTCGACGATGAGGTTGTGGTCGAAGGCGAGGTCGGGAAGATCATCGGCCGCGAACCAGCGCACGTTGTCGCCGAGATTCACGCGCTCGGCTTCATCCGGTCGCACGAGCGCCCAGTAGACAACCGACACCAAGCGCTGGTCGGGCGACCGATCGACGTCGCCGAAGGCGTAGAGCTGCTCGAGGTAAGCGGGTTCGAGCAAGGTCGTCTCGCCGAGGTTGCGGCGCGCCGCCCCTTCGAGGCTCTCATCGGCGCGCACCATGCCGCCGGGCAGCGCCCAGAGGCCGAGGTGCGGGTCGCGCGTGCGGCGCACGAGGGGCAACCAGACGCTCGGCACCCCGCCCTCGTCGGCCCGCAACGCGAAGATCACGGTCGACACGGCGAGCCCGATGGTCGCGGTGGCGGTCATGGATGCTCCTTCCGCACGATGCCGTTTGTTAAAGTCGTGATGACCTGAACAGAGTCTAGCACTTCGGGTGTGCGTGACACGAACTCGCGGGGGCGCGACGTGTGCGCCCAGCGCGCGTGCGGGAGAGCATCCACCACGAGAATGGATGCGTGGACGACGTTTTCGTGATCCCCCTCTGGGCCGACCTGCTGGCCGTCGGCATCGGCGCGCTACAGGGCGCGCTGTTCGCGGCGCAGTTTCGCGACCGCCGACTCGACTGGCTCGGGGTCGCGATCATCGGCATCGCCGTCGGCTTCGGCGGCGGTTTGCTGCGCGACATTCTGCTGAATGTGCCGCTCGCTCCCCTGCAGTCGAACTGGTACGTGATCGTCGCGACCGGCGCCGCACTGCTCGGCATGCTGCTCGAGCGCGTGTTTCGGCACCTCAACCGCTTCATCACCGTGCTGGATGCCCTCACGATCGGCCTCTTCGGCGCGATCGGCACGACCAAGGCTCTCGCGGTCGGCCTGCCCGAGGTCGCCGCGGTCTTCGTCGGCGTGCTCGCCGCCGTCGGCGGGTCGATCTTGCGAGACCTGCTCTTGAACCTGCCGATCGCGCTCATGCACGTCGGCTCGCTCTACGCGGTCGCCGCCGCCGCCGGCTCGGGCACGATCGCCGTGCTCCTCGCGCTCGACGTCGACGTCTTCGTCGCGGGTGCGATCGGCGTGGCCATCACGTTCGGCGTGCGCATCGCGTCGGTGCTCTTCGGCTGGAGCTTGCCCGAGCAGCGCAGCATCGAACGGCTGCCGCGCTTGCCCCGAGCCAGTCGGCCGCCCCGCGGGCCCCGCTCGTGACCACCGGCCTCGCAGAGTTCGAGGCCGCCCGGCCCCGCCTGACGGGCTTGGCGTATCGCCTCCTGGGGTCATGGGCCGAAGCCGAAGACGTTGTCCAAGATGCGTGGCCCAAGTGGGCAGCCGTCGCCGGCACCGCAATCGCGAACCCCGATGCCTACCTCACGACGATGGTGACCCGGCTCGCGCTGACCGCGCTCGACTCGGCCCGCATGCGCCGCGAGCAGTACGTCGGCCCGTGGCTGCCCGAACCGGTCGACACGCGCGCCGACCCCGCCCTCGGTGCCGAGACGGCCGAAGCGCTCGACCTCGCGACCCTGCTATTGCTCGAGCGACTGACCGGGCCCGAGCGTGCCGCCGTCGTGCTGCGCGAAGCATTCGCCTACGACTACCCCCAACTCGCGAGCGTGCTCGGCAGCACCGAGGCTGCCGCGCGGCAGCTCGTCTCACGCGGTCGACGCGCGCTCGAGGGGCACCGGCGTGAGCAGGTTTCCCCCGACGACCGGCTGCGACTCGTGAGCGCCTTCGTTGCCGCTGCACAGGGCGGAGACCTCGCCGCACTCGAAGCCGTGCTCGTGCCCGATGCGGTCGCGATCAGCGACGGCGGCGGGCTCGTGAGCGCCGCGCGCCGCCCGGTCTACGGGGCCGAGCAGGTCGCCCGCTTCGTGCTCGGCGTGCTCGAGAAGTTCGGGCAGGGTGTGCGGAGCATCCCGGTGACCGCGAACGGCGAGCTCGCGTTTCTCGCGATTGCCGAGTCGGCCGAGGGCGTCGAGCCCATTGCTCTGTGGTCGCTCGACGTGGGTGAGCGCGGGGTGCGGGCGGTGCACATTGTGCGCTCGCCGCTCAAGCTGAAGCGCTTCGCCGCTCAGGCGCTGTCACACAATGACGGTCTCCCCGGTCGACTCTAGGAGGGCGCATTCGCGCGCCCCGGAGAGGACACCATGACCCTGCTCGTCACCGGCGGAACCGGAACCCTCGGCCGCCCCACCGTCGCGGCCTTGCGTGCGGCACAACTCGAGCCGCGCATTCTGAGCCGACGGCCCGGTACGGCACACGCCGTCGCCGACCTGTCGTCGGGAGACGGACTGCCCGAGGCCCTCGCCGGCATCGACACCGTGCTGCATCTCGCCACGAATCGGCGATCGGATGTTCGCGCCACGAAGGCCCTTCTGCAGGCCGCCCGCGCCACTGGTGTGCAGCATCTCGTGTACGTGTCGATCGTCGGCGTCGACGCCGTGCCGCTCGGCTACTACCGCGCGAAGCTTCAGTGTGAACACCTCGTTGCCGAGTCGGGCGTGCCGTTCACGATTCTGCGGGCGACGCAGTTTCATGACTTTGTGGCCGGTGCGTTCCGCGCCCAGCGACGACTGCCGCGGGTTATCGCGCTCGACGTGCCGTTCCAGCCGATCAGCACCGAGGCGGTCGCTGACCGGCTGGTGTCACTCGTGACCGCCGCCCCCGCGAACGGGCGGGTCGACGACCTCGGCGGCCCCGAGGTGCTGCCGATGGCCGAGCTCGCCCGGCAATGGCTCGAAGCCCGCGGGCTTGAGCCCGAGGCCGCGGCGCGCCGAGTCGTGCAGTGGCACGCTCCTGGGCGGCTCGTCGGCGCGTACCGCGCGGGGCTGCACACGACCGGGGTGCCCGGCTCGGGCATCCACTTCGCCGACTGGGCCGCGACCGCTCGCTGACGCGCCCCCGTCGTTATCTCCACAATTCAGGAGAAAGCGCGGCGACCAGCCGCCGGGCCGCGCTCTCACGGCGTGTCGAACGGGTGGGTGGCGTCACCACTCCTGAATTGTGGAGATGGGGGTACGGGATGCGGCGGCGGCCCTGCCGGGCAGCCACCGAGCGGCGCGGGTTGCTACGCGCTCACGAGCTCGCGGTCAGGGCTCTCGAGTCGGATCGCCCGGTTGACTGCCGAGACGACGGCCTTGAGCGACGCGGTCGAGATGTCGGGGTCGATGCCGACACCCCACAGCGTGCGGCCGTTGACCTCGAGTTCGACGTAGGACGCCGCGTGGGCATCCCCACCGGCCGACAGCGCGTGCTCGACGTAGTCGAACAGGCGAATGGCGATGCCCTGCCCCTCCATGATGCTGAGGAACGCCGCGACCGGACCGTTACCGGTCGCTTCCATCGCGGCGATCTCCTCTCCGTCGCGCAGAGTCGCACTCAGCTGGGTGACGCCGGTCATGTCGCTTGCCGTGCGCGTCGAGAGCAACTCGAAGCGACCCCACTTGGCGTCGGCGTCGGCAGACGGCAGGTACTCGTCTTGGAAGATCTCCCAGATCTGCTCGCTCGTCACTTCGCCACCCTCGGCGTCGGTCTTGGCCTGCACGACTCCGCTGAACTCGATCTGCAGCTTGCGCGGCAAATCAAGCGCGTGGTCGGTCTTGAGCAGGTAAGCGACGCCGCCCTTGCCCGACTGCGAGTTCACGCGGATAACGGCCTCGTACGAACGGCCCAGGTCTTTCGGGTCGACGGGCAGGTACGGAACCCCCCAGACGAGATCGTTGACGCTGACGCCCTCGGCTTCAGCGCGAGCATCCATCGCCTCGAAGCCCTTCTTGATGGCGTCTTGGTGGCTGCCACTGAAGGCCGTGTAGACGAGGTCGCCGGCCCACGGGCTGCGCTCGTGCACCTTGAGTTGGTTGCAGTACTCCGCGGTGCGACGAATTTCGTCGAGGTCGCTGAAGTCGAGCTGCGGGTCGATGCCCTGCGTGAATAGGTTGATGCCGAGAGCGACAAGGTCGACGTTGCCCGTACGCTCGCCATTGCCGAACAGGCAGCCTTCGATGCGGTCGGCTCCGGCCAGGTAGCCGAGCTCGGCAGCGGCCACGGCCGTGCCGCGGTCGTTGTGCGGGTGCAGGCTCAGCAGCACGCTGTCGCGGCGAGCAAGGCGGCGGTGCATCCACTCGATCGAGTCGGCGTAGATGTTGGGGCTCGCCATCTCGACCGTCGCCGGCAGGTTGATGATGAGCTGACGCTCGGGGGTCGGCGCGATCTGCTCGATGACGGCGTTGCAGATTTCGAGCGCGGTCTCGAGCTCGGTACCCGTGTAGCTCTCGGGGCTGTACTCGTAGAGCACCTCGGTTTCGGGCACGGTCGCCTCGTACTGCTGGCACCAGCGCGCGCCCTGCAGTGCGATCTCTTTCACACCCTCGACGTCGGTGCGGAACACGACCTCGCGCTGCAGGGCACTCGTCGAGTTGTAGAAGTGCACGATCGCGCGCTTGGCGCCCTTGATCGACTCGTAGGTGCGGGCGATGAGGTGCTCGCGCGCCTGCGTCAGCACCTGAATCGTCACGTCATCGGGAATCAGGTCTTGTTCGATGAGCGTGCGGACGAAGTCGAAGTCGGTCTGGCTCGCCGACGGGAAGCCGACCTCGATCTCCTTGAACCCCATGCGCACGAGCAAGTCGAACATGATGCGCTTGCGCTCGGGGCTCATCGGGTCGATGAGGGCCTGGTTGCCGTCGCGCAAATCAACGGCGCACCAGCGGGGTGCGTGCGTAATGCGCTTGCTCGGCCACGTGCGGTCAGGCAGCTCAACCGAGAACTGCTCGTGGTACGGCTGGTACTTATGAATCGGCATGCCCGACGGCTGCTGACGGTTCTGCATGAGGTGCTCCTGCGTAGGTCGTGGTGTGGTTGTCAGCCGACGACAAACTCCGCGACGAGGGAGGCTGTACTGCTAAGCCTCGTCGCGGCAGCGAAGAAGGAGCTGGCCGAACACGCTTTCAGGGTACACCCGCGACGTGGCCGGTGCCGAATGCGGCTCGGGATGCTCTCTTGTGCGCCTTTCGGATGAAAACGGTCATCCGCTCGAGTGAGCCGCGCGAGTCTTGCTCGGCTGGGGGCCGCGCGACCCGTACCGTGGCGGACATGTTCGATTCCGTCATCACGTGGTTCACGCCCGAGCGCCGTGCGCGCATCGCCTTCCCACTCGAGATTGGGCTCGGGGCGTTCATCACACTTGCTTTGCTCCTCGACCAGGCATGGCGGGGAGGTTTCTTCGCCACAGTCGCGAGCTACGCACTCGCCGTCGTGCTGGGACTCGCGGTGGCGCTGTATCGCGTACGACCGGCAACCGCCTTGGTCGCCGTCACTGGCGCTAGCTTCATCGGTCTTGTTGCCACGGTATTGGCGGGTCCTCCCGTGAACGGATTCGTGTATCTCGCAGCATCCGTCGCGCTCTTCGGCACCTCGGCGTACGGCTCGGCGCCCGTACGCTGGATCGGCCTCGCATTCTCGGTGTTTGCAGCGCTCGTGCTGTTCGTGGCGGTCTTCGTTGGTGTCGGGCTCTACTACGGCGTCAACCTTGCCTACGTGATCGGACAAGGCTTGTGGTTGCTCGTATTGTCGATCCTTCCGCTGCTGCCGTGGCTGCTCGGCGAGCTCGTGCGCAGCATCCGGAATCGGCGTCAACTCAGCGCGACCGTCGCGACGGTCAGCACGCAGCGCGACGCCGCCCTCACGCGCGCCGACCTCGAGGCCGAGCGCACGCGGGTCGCGCGCGACGTGCACGACATCGTCGCCCACTCGCTCACCGTCGTCATCGCGCAGGCTGATGGGGCGCGGTACGCAACAGCGGGCGACTCCCCCGCGGCGGCCGACGCTTTCGAGACGATCGCGCAAACCGCGCGAGATGCCCTCGGCGACGTGCGCGTGTTGCTCACCGAGTTGCGCCACACGCAAGAGGCCGGGCCTCAGCCGGGGTTGGGCGACCTCGACGCGCTGTTGCAGTCAATGCGCGACTCGGGGCTCACGCTCGACGTGCGCGAGTTCGGCGACCGCGGGCGCCTCACCGAGACGCGCGAGCTCGCGCTCTACCGCATCGTGCAAGAGTCGCTCACGAACGCGCTGCGGCACGGCGACGGCGCGGCGACGCTCGAGCTGGAGTGGGGCGACCAGGCCGTCGATCTCGTCGTAACGAACACCGCGAGCGACGCGGCTGCCGAGGGCGAGCGCGGACACGGTATTGACGGGATGCGCGAGCGGGCATCCCTCGCCGCTGGCGAGTTGAGCGTGCACGAGGGTGCGGTGTTCCGCGTGCGGGCCCGCCTGCCGCTCGAGGTCGAGCTGGCCGGGGTGACTGCGTGACGAGCATCCGCGTGCTGCTCGTCGACGATCAGCCGCTCTTTCGGCGGGGCGTGCGCATGCTCATCGACTCGCAGCCCGATCTGGCCGTGGTCGGCGAGGCCGGCGACGGAGGCGAGGCGGTGGTCGTCGCCGACGAGGTGCTGCCCGACGTGGTGCTCATGGACATCCGGATGCCGCACGCCGACGGCATCGCGGGCACGGCGGGCATCCTGCGATCAGCGACCGAGGCGAGGCGCACGCCACCGCGCGTCATCGTGCTCACGACCTTCGACCTCGACGACGCAGCGCTGCGCGCAATCCGCGCGGGGGCGAGCGGCTTTCTGCTGAAAGACGCCGAGCCAGAGTTTGTGCTCGCTGCCATCCGGGCCGTGCACGGGGGTCACGCGGTCGTCGCGCCCGGTGCGATCACCGACCTGCTCGCGCACGTGGGGCCGGGGAGTGGTGGTTCCGGCGCGCTCAGCAGCGGCGCGACGGATGCTCGCCGCACCACCACGCCCGCCGAACGTGCGGCGGCGCGCGACGCGGCGCTGCCCACCCTCAGCAAACGCGAGCGCGAGATCTTCGCCGCCGTCGCCGAGGGCTTGAGCAATGCCGAGATCGCCGCGCGCGAGTTCGTGGCCGAGGCAACCGTGAAGTCGCACGTCGGCAAGATTCTCGCCAAGCTCGGCTTGCGCGACCGCGTGCAGGTCGTGCTCTATGCCCACGACCACGGCCTGTTGCCCCGCCGCTGACCCCTTAGAACCCGAGCTTGCCCAATTGCTTGGGGTCGCGCTGCCACTCTTTCGCGACCTTGACGTGCAGCTTCAAGTAGACGCGACGACCGAGCAGCTTCTCGATTTCGAGGCGGGCGCGCGTGCCGACCTCGGTCAAGCGCGAGCCCTTGTGGCCGATGATGATGCCCTTTTGGCTGTCGCGCTCAACGAAGACGTTCGCGAAGATGTCGAGCACGCCGCCGGGTGAGCGCTCGGCCATCTCGTCGATCGTCACGGCGAGCGAGTGCGGCAACTCGTCGCTCACGCCCTCGAGGGCGGCTTCGCGGATGAGCTCGGCGATGCGATCGGTCTCTGACTCGTCGGTCACGGCGTCGGCTTCGTAGAGTGCGGGCGATTCGGGCATGAGCGCGATGACCTGCTCGGCGAGCAAGTCGACCTGCTCCCCCGTGACGGCCGAGAGGGGAATCACGAGATCCCACTCGCGCAGCTCTGAAACCGCCAGCAACTGCTCGGCGACTTTCGTCGAGCCTGCCGCGTCGGTCTTGGTGACGATGGCGATCTTGCGCGTGCGCGGAAAGTTGTCGAGCTGCTCGTTGATGAACCGGTCGCCGGGCCCGATGGGCTCGTTGGCGGGCACGCAAAAGCCGATGACGTCAACGTCGCCGAGGGTGTCTTGCACGACGGCGTTGAGTCGCTCGCCGAGCAACGTGCGCGGGCGGTGCATGCCGGGCGTGTCGACGACGATCAGCTGGCCGGATTCTCGGTGCACGATGCCGCGGATCGCGCGGCGCGTGGTTTGCGGCTTCGAACTCGTGATGGCGACCTTCTCGCCGACGAGGGCGTTCGTAAGGGTCGACTTGCCGACGTTGGGGCGGCCCACGAAGGTGACGAAGCCGGCCCGGAAGGTCGGCTCGTCAGGCTGTGCGGCGCCGCCGCGCGGCTTCCGGGCGTTCACTCGGACTCGTCGCGGTCGCCGGCGAACGCGATGCGAGCATCCAGCAGCGCCTGATCGGCCCGGACGAGCACGGTCGTCACGCGCTTGCGGCGGCCCTCGGTGCGCTCGGCCGTGAGGTGCAAACCATCGACCTCGACGGTCGAGCCCGCGACGGGAAGCCGGCCAAGGTGCTTCGTGAGCAAGCCGCCCACGGTGTCGACGTCGTCGTCGTCGAGCTCGATGTTGAACAGGTCGCCGAGCTCATCGACGGGCATGAAGGCACTGACGCGAAACAGGTTCTCGTCGAGCTGCTCGCTGTCGAGAGTTTCGCGGTCGTACTCGTCGACGATCTCACCCACGAGCTCTTCGATGAGGTCTTCCATGGTCACGAGGCCGGCGATGCCGCCGTACTCATCCACAACGAGGGCTAAGTGGTTCGACTCGAGCTGCAGTTGACGCAGCGCGTCGTCGGCTTTCTTCGACTCGGGCAAGAAGAGTGCGGGCTTCGCCAATTGCTCGGCGGGTGTCACGGCGCAGGCCTCGGGATTCTCGTAGGCCAGGCGGGCCGCGTCGCGCAAGTAGATAATGCCGAGCACGTCATCGGTGCTTTCGCCGATGACGGGCACGCGCGAAAGCCCCCGCACCAAGAACAGCGACATCGCTTCGGTCACCGTCTGGTCGCGCTCAAGCACGACCATGTCGGTGCGCGGCACCATGACCTCGCGCACGATCGTGTCGTTGAACTCGAAGATCGAGTGAATGAGCTCGCGGTCTTCTTCTTCGAGCACGTCGAGCTCAGTTGCCTCATCGACCATGCTCAAGAGTTGCTCTTCACTGGAGAAGCTCGCGCTGCTCGGGCGACCCGGCGTCACGCGGTTGCCGAGCGCGACCAGCAGATCGGCGATCGGGCCGAGGGAGACACGAACTCCACGCACGAGCCAGTCGGTGCGCGCGAGCATCGCACGAGGGTGCGCCCGACCGACCGATCGCGGGCTCGACCCCACGAGAATGAACGAAACGATGATCATGATGCCGGCGCTCACGAGCAACACAGCCCACCACTCGGTGAGCAGCGTGGCAAACGCCAGGGTCACGAGCACGGCGGCAATCGTCTCCGCGACAATGCGCAAGAAGTTCAGCGCATTGACGTGGGCTCCGACGTCGGCCGCCACGGCAAGCAGTCGTGCGGGGCGCCGCCGCTGCCCGGCGATGTCGACGAGCTCGATGCGGCTGACCACTCCGAGCGCGGCATCGATCGAGGCGAGCAAACCGCCGAATCCGACGAGCACCATCGCGACGGCAAAGAAGACGAGCGTGAGCGCTGTCATTGGGGGTGACGTCGCTCCGCGAGTGTGAATCCGACCAGAATGTCGCGCTGAATGCCGAACATCTCTTTCTCGTCGTCGGGTTCTGCATGATCGAAGCCGAGCAAGTGCAAGATGCCGTGCGTCGTCAGCAGCAGCAGCTCATCGTGAACCGAATGGCCCGCCGTTTCGGCCTGCGTCGTGGCCACTTGGGGGCACAGCACGATGTCGCCGAGCAGCCCCGGCGGAGTCGGCTCGTCATCGCTTCCGGGTCGTAACTCGTCCATCGGGAAGCTCAAGACGTCGGTCGGGCCAGGCTCATCCATCCACTGCACGTGCAGTTGCTCGATCGCGGCCTCGTCAACGAGAACGATCGCGAGCTCAGCATCGCGGTGCACATTCAGGTGGTCGAAGGCGTGCAGAGCAAGCCGCTGAAGGCTTGCTTCGTCGACCGGGATGCCCGACTCATTGTTGATCTCGACGGCCATGATCAGCGGCCTCCCGCTCCGGGTCGCGGGCGGCGAGTCGCGCGATCGCGCGGGATTCCTCGGCGGCGCTCGTCGCGATTCGCACCGGGAACCGGATCAGGCAGACCGTTCTCGCGCGCATACTGCTGCGCTTGCTTCTCGGCGTCGTACTTCGTGTAGGCGTCGACAATGCGGCCGACGAGGCTGTGCCGCACGACGTCGTCACTCGTCAATCGCGCGAAGTGGATGTCATCGATGTCGTCCAGCACGCGCGTGACGAGCTGCAGCCCGCTCGCGCCGACGGGCAAGTCGATCTGGGTGATGTCACCCGTGACGACGATCTTCGAGCCGAAGCCGAGACGCGTGAGGAACATCTTCATCTGCTCTGGGCTCGTGTTCTGGGCCTCGTCGAGCACGATGAACGCGTTGTTGAGCGTGCGACCGCGCATGTAAGCGAGCGGTGCCACTTCGACCACTCCGCTGGCGAGCAGCTTGGGTACGAGCTCCGGGTCCATCATTTCGTTGAGGGCGTCGTAGAGCGGGCGCAAGTAGGGGTCGATCTTGTCGGTGAGCGTGCCGGGCAGGAAGCCGAGTCGCTCGCCCGCCTCGACGGCCGGTCGGGTCAAGATGATGCGGTCGACCTCTTTGCGTTGCAGCGCCTGCACGGCCTTCGCCATGGCGAGGTAGGTCTTACCGGTTCCCGCCGGGCCGATGCCGAAGACGATCGTGTTGAGATCGATGGCGTCAACGTACGCCTTCTGGCCGAGGGTCTTCGGGCGAATGCTCTTGCCGCGACTCGTGAGGATCGCCTGGCTGAGAACCTCGGCGGGGCTCCCCGCGCCGGCGTCGATGATGCGCGCCGAACTCGTAACTTCGACAGGGTCGAGGTCGAGACCGCTGCGCACCATCGCGAGCAGCTCATCGACCAGTGTGCGCGCAGCAGCGACCTGCCCGGGGTCACCCTCGAGCGTGATTTGGTTGCCGCGAACGTGCACGTCAACGAGCGGGTACTGGGTCTCGATCGTCGTCAGGAGTCGATCGTGCGGGCCCAGCAGTCGCACCATGGCGATGCCGTCAACGTCGAGTTGCTCGCGAGCGGGCGCTTCGCGCGCCGAATCGTCAGTGGGCAAGGGACCCTTCCGTCAATCCTCCCGCGAGCACATGAGCGTGCACGTGGAAAACAGTTTGACCGGCGTTGGCGCCGGTGTTGAAGACGAGCCGGAAATGGCCGTCGGCAAGCTCGTTGGCGAGCTGGTGGGCAATCGCCACGACGTCGGCAAGCAGAGCGGGGTCACAGGCGGCGAGCTCGGCGACATCGCGATAGCGCGGCGTCTTGGGCACCACGAGAATGTGCACGGGCGCAGCCGGCGCGATGTCGCGAAACGCGATGATCGTGTCGGTCTCGTGCACGATGTCGGCCGGAATCTCGCGCGCGATAATGCGCTCAAAGATCGACGGTTCGGTGCTGCTCATGCCGTCAGTCTAGAGCGCCGCGCTGAACCGACCCAGGGCGCTCGCTCTCAGCGAAGCGGGGCCGCGCGATGGCGCTACCAGCGGCCGAGGGTCGCCGAGAGCGCGGCGATCGCCGCCGGCCCCGCGGTTGAGGTGCGCAACACGGTCGCTCCGAGCCGCACGCGGCGGGCGCCGGCGGCCTCGAACGCGCTGAGCTCATCGGCCGAGATTCCGCCTTCTGGCCCGACAACGAGCACGATGTCGCGGTCGCCCAGGTCGGAAGAGCGAAGCGAACTCAGCGGAATGTCGCCGTCGGGGTCGAGCACGAGCACGGTCGTGGCGTGCACACGCTCGAGAAGCTCCTTCGTCGAGGCGACCGCCTGAACCTCCGGCAGCCACCCCCGCAGTGACTGCTTGCTCGCTTCGCGCGCGATCGTCGCCCAGCGCTCGCGACCCTTCACGGCCTTCGCGGAATCCCAGCGCGAAATGCTGCGGGCCGCCTGCCAGGGCACGACGACGTCGACCCCCAGCTCGGTCGCCGCCTGCACCGCGAGCTCGTCACGGTCGCCTTTCGCGAGTGCCTGGACGAGGTGGATGCGCGGCGTCGGCCGCTCGGAGCGGTCGACGTGCTCGACCTCGAGGGCGACCTCCGCAGAGTCCACGCTCGTGACGGTGCCGTGCAGCACGAGGCCTGCGCCGTCGCCGAGCCGCAGGCGTTCGCCGGGGCGCACGCGGGCGACGGTGGCGGCGTGCCGGGCATCCGTGCCCCGAAGGTAAACAGCGGAACCGACCTCGTGCGATTGGGCGGCGAGTGAGTCGTCGAGGTAGAAGTGCGCCATCGTGGGGCTAGAGGTTCAAGAACCGGTCGCGAAGTTTCGAGAACAGCCCCTGTTGGAAGGTCGCAAACTGCGGCGGAACCGGCCGCCGACTCGAGGCGAACTGCCGGATGAGCTCGGTCTCTTTGCTGTTGAGCCGCACCGGTGTGATGACCTGAACGCCGATCTTGAGGTCGCCGCGACCCGAGCCCCGCAGGCGGGTGATGCCGCGGTCTTTGATCGTGATGATCTCGGCGCTCTGGGTGCCGGGCTTGATCTCAACGGGCACGTCGCCGTCGAGTGCAGGCAGCGTCACCGTGGTGCCGAGAATGGCATCGGCCATTTGCACCTCGACGGTCGCGAGCAGGTCGTCGCCACTGCGACTGAAGGTTTCGTGCGTGGCCACCTTGATCTCGAGGTAGAGGTCGCCGTTGGGCCCGCCGGCGGGGCCAACTTCGCCTTGCGACGGAAGCTGGATGCGCACTCCCGTGTCGACGCCAGCCGGAATGTCGACGGGAATCGCCCGGCGCGCACGCACGCGACCCTGGCCGGCACACGTGGGGCAGGGGCTCTGAATCACGGTGCCGTACCCACGGCACGTGCCGCACGGGCTCGAGGTCATGACGTTGCCGAGCAGGCTGCGCACGGTGCGCTGAATCTGGCCCGAGCCGCGGCAAATGTCGCAGGTCTGCGGGCTCGTGCCGGGCGAGCAGCAGGAACCCTCGCATGTCGAGCACAAAATCGCGGTGTCGACGTCGATCTGCCGCGACGTGCCAAAGATGATCTCGTCGAGTTCGACCTCGACGCGCAAAAGGGCGTCTTGCCCGCGTTCACGGCGACTGCGGGGGCCGCGCTGCTGCTGTCCGCCGCCGAAGAAGGTCTCGAAGATGTCGCCGAAGCCGCCGAATCCGGATGCTCCGCCGAAGCCTCCCGACCCGCCCAGGTCGTACTGCTGCCGCTGCTGCGGGTCGCTCAACACGTCGTAGGCGTGGGTGACCTGCTTGAACCGTTCAGCGGCATCCGCACTCGGGTTGACGTCAGGGTGGAGCTCTCGAGCGAGTCGCCGGTAGGCCTTCTTGATCTCGTCGGCACTGGCCTGACGATCGAGCCCGAGAACCTCGTAATGGTCTGCCACTTATTCCTCACCGAGCAATCGCGAAACGTAGCGAGCTACCGCGCGCACTGCTGCCATGTTGTTTGAATAGTCCATGCGCGTCGGCCCGAGCACGCCGAGCTTCGCGGTGCTGTCGCCGCCCATCCGGTAGGCGCTCGTGACGACCGCGGTCTCCTTCAGCGCTTCGTCGTTCTCGCGACCAATGCGCGCCGAGACGCCGTTTTCGTCGACCTGCATCTCGCTGAAGAGCTTCAACAGCGTCACTTGCTCTTCCAGTGCTTCCAGCACGGGATACACGCTGCCGACGAAGTCGCCTTCCGTGCGCACGAGGTTCGCGGCGCCCGCCATGACGAGGCGGTCGGAGCGATGAGCATCCACATGCCCCACGAGCGCTTCGCCGATGACCGACACGGCGGGCCGCCGATCGGGCGCAAACTGCTCGCCGAGGGATGCGGCGGCGTCGGTCACGTCGCTGAGCGATCGACCGGCGAGCGTTGCGTTGAGCTTGGCCCGCAGCTCGCCGACGAACACCTCGTCGGCCTCGACCGGCAACTCGATGATGCGTTGATCGACGCGTCCGCCGTCGGTGATGAACACCGTCATGAGACGCGTCGCACTCATGGGAACAAGCTCGATGTGCTGCACGCGCGCGTTGCCGAGCGTCGGGTATTGCACGAGAGCGACCTGGTTCGTCAGATGCGAGAGCAACCGCACGGTGCGCGCGAACACATCGTCGAGGTCGACCGACTGGTCGAGAAACTGTTGGATCGCCTGACGCTGCGCCGCACTGAGCGGCTTGAGGTCAGCGAACTGATCGACGAAGACCCGGTAGCCCTTGTCGGTCGGAACCCGGCCTGAGGAGGTGTGCGGAGCCGCAATGAGCTCTTCCTCTTCCAGCAGCGCCATGTCGTTGCGGATCGTGGCTGCCGAGACGCCGAACTGGTGGCGATCGACGATCGCTCTCGACCCAACCGGCTCGCGGGAGGCCACGTAGTCGTGCACAATCGCCCGGAGCACGTGCAGGGCGCGATCAGAAACCACAACCGCCTCCCTTCGCCGCTTGGCACTCACGCTGTTCAACTGCCAATTCTACCCCGCCACACCCTGACACCATCGTTGCCTGCCGGTGTCGCGCGCGCTAGGTTGTCAGCGTGCTCTCGCCGATGAGAGTGAACTGTTGCTCCGCGTCGGCAAGTCATGCGCTTGTACTCCACCCCGGGAAACCAGTCCGCATACGGATAACTGAAAGGCAGCACTCATGAGTGACCAGACCCCTCCCCCCGCCAGCCCGGCACCTGCCGCACCGCTGAGCGAGGCCGAAGACCGCCAGTGGGCGTCGTTCGCGCACCTCGGCGGCATCCTTGGCTTCCTCCCGGCGCTCATCATCTGGCTCGTGTTCAAGGACCGCGGTTCGTTCACGAACCAGGAAGCCAAAGAGGCCCTGAACTTCCAGATCGCCGTCGCCATCGTCTACATCGCGCTGAACATCCTCGGCGTCATTCTCGGTGCCGTGACGTTCGGCCTCGGCGGCCTCATCACCTTCCTCGTTCCGCTCGTCTGGATCGCCGCGGTGATCTTCTCGGTCCTCGGCTTCGTGAAGTCGAAGGACGGCAACGGCTACCGCTACCCCGTCTCGATCCGTCTCATCAAGTAAGACGATCGAACGTCTTGTGGGGTCCGGCCATCGCGGCCGGGCCCCACAGGTGTTTAATGGGCGCATGACCGATCAGCCTCCTGCAAACCCGTACGCCGCTGCCCCGCAGCCGATGAGCCCCGCCGATGAGAAGCTCTGGGCAACGCTCATTCACGTGGGCGGCATCTTCTTCTACTTCATTCCTTCGCTCGTGGCTTACCTCGTGCTGAAGGATCGCGGTCCGTTCGTTCGCGGCCACACCGCGACGGCCCTGAACTTCCAGCTGACAATGCTGATCGGGTACGCGATCGGCGGCATCCTGACGGTGGTCTTGGTCGGGATCCTCGTTCTGATCGCGATTCCGGTGCTCGTCATCATCTTCTCGATCATCGCGGCCCTCGCGGCCAACCGTGGCGAGGCGTACACCTACCCGTTGACGATTCCCTTCGTCAAGTAGTCCCTAGTCGGGCAGTAGGCGGCGGACGACGCCGTCGGCGAGCAGGCGCCCGCGCAGCGTGAGCACGATCGTGCCGCGCAGCGCGGTGCCCGGCTCGACGAGCTCGTCGGCGATGAGCTGGGCGACCGCTCGGCGGCCGAGCGGGGTGAGTGCATCCGTCGCCAGCCCCTCGAGAAGTCGCGTCTGCAGCAGCACGCGTTCAACACGACGCGTTTCAGTGTCGAGCGTTTCACGCCCCGCCGCGGGGCTGAGGCCCGCAGCGAGGCGATCGGCGTAGGCGGCGGGGTGCTTGACGTTCCACCAGCGCACGCCGCCGACGTGGCTGTGCGCGCCCGGGCCGACGCCCCACCAGTCGTGGCCGAGCCAGTAGGCGCGGTTGTGGCGTGAGCGCTGGTGCGGGCCACGCGCCCAGTTGCTGACTTCGTACCAGTCGTAGCCGGCCCCGGTCAGGCGTGCGTCTGCCGCTTCATAGAACGCCGCGTGCAGATCGTCGTCGACGGGTGGCACCTCGCCGCGCGAGATCTGGCGGGCAAGCTTCGTGCCCTCTTCGACGATGAGCGCGTAGGCGCTCAGGTGGTCGGGCTCGCACGCAAGAGCCGCGTCGAGGCTGCGCTGCCAGTCGTCTTCGGTCTCGCCGGGCGTGCCGTAGATGAGGTCGAGGCTCACGGCGAGCCCCGCGGTTTTCGCGGCTGCGACGACGCGCGGCACGTTCTCGGGGTTGTGCGTGCGCTCAAGCACCGCGAGCACGTGCGGCACCGCTGACTGCATGCCGATGCTCACGCGCGTGAACCCCGCCGCGGCGAGGCGCTCGAGGCCCGCAGCGTCGATCGAATCGGGGTTGGCTTCGGTCGTGACCTCGGCGTCGGGCGCGAGGGCGAACGCTTCACGCACGGCATCGAGCAAGCGCGCGAGATCGTCGGTCGGCAGGAGGGTCGGGGTGCCACCGCCGAAAAACACGGTGCTCACCGGCCGCGCGGGCAGGCCACTCTCGCGCAGCACGCGCTTGGCGAGCTCAACCTCGGCAATCGCCTGGTCGGCGAAGTCGCTCTGCTTCACACCCCGCACCTCGTCGGCCGTGTAGGTGTTGAAGTCGCAATAGCCGCAGCGCACGCGGCAGAACGGCACGTGCAGGTACACCCCGAGGTCGCGGTGCTCGGCGCCGTCGATCACGCTCGGCGGCAGCATCCCGTCGTCGGGGGCCGGGTCGGCGAGGGGCAAGGCGCTGGGCACGTGCCCATCCTCCCAGGCGCGTCTCCACAATTCAGGAGTCGCGCCGACAGAAGCGGGGTGCGGATGCCCTGCCGGGCGTGTCGCGGCGCGCGAGCATCCCGAACTCCTGAATTGTGGAGATGCACCGGCGGCACGGGGGCTGGCGGTCTGGCAGGGTTGACGGGTGACCACCACCATCCTCTGGGACGTCGACGGAACCCTGCTGCTCAACTCGTATGGCGGGGGCGGCGAGCTGTATCACACCGCTGTCGAGCGCACCGTGGGCCGCGAGCTGCATCCGCCGTTGCCGCGCACACACGCCAAGCCCGACGGGCTCATCCTCAGCGAGATTCTTGCCCACTTTGGCTACAACGACAGCTGGCACGAGCGCGCGCGGGCTGTGCTCGACGAGCTCTCGATCGAGCGGGCGCAGGCAGGCGATCGGCGCGAGATCGCCCCGGGCGTTGTGGATGCCCTCACCGCGGTCGCCGCCCGCGGCTGGCACAACGCGCTGTTGACGGGCAACTCGCTCGTGCGGGCTCGCGTCAAGCTCGAGGGCGCCGGGCTCGGGCCGGAGTGGTTCGACTGGGATCGCTCGTTCTTCGGCGCGACAGCACGCGAGCGCAGCGAGATCACCCGCGCGGCGCGCGAGGCGCTGCCGGGCGAAACCCTCGTGATCATCGGCGATACGCCGCGCGACGACGAAGCGGCCGCGGCGGCGGGGATGCCGTTCATCGGCGTCGCGACGGGCGTGTTCACGGTCGACGATCTGCGTGAGACAGGCGCGGTGCTCGTGGTGGCCGATCTCGCCGCGTCGCGTGATGCAGTGCTTGCCGCGATCGACAGCCTCTAGCCCGCGGCTCTGCTAGCTGACGAGCGCCACACCCTGCACGAACCAGATCTGGTTCATGCGGAAAATCATGACGGCGACCGAGAGGCTCGCGACGCCCATCACGACGGTCGCCCAGCGCGTGCGGTCGACGAGCGCCCAGGCGATCGCCGCGACGGGCAACACCAGGGCGACGACGAGGTAGATCCACCACTCGACGATGTCACCCGTCGGCTCGTTGCCGACGAACGGGGCGACGATGCCGATGACGATCTGCACGAGCAACACGAGGGCAACAGCCGCCGTCGGCAGCACGCTGAAGTCATCGGGCTTGCGGCCGATGCCGCCGAGCACGAGCGCGGCGAGGCCCGCAACGATGCTCACGATGATGGCGATCGTGGTGAACCACTCGATCACTGGGGGGCCTCCTGGGCGCTCTCGTTCGGGAACCCGACCAGCGTACGACCGCGACCCTGACGCACGCTGATGAGCGCGACGAGGCGGTCGGGATGCTCGCCACCAGCACCCCGCTCGATCGCGGCGACCGGCTCGGCGTCGGGGTGCGTCGGCAGCGTGAGCAGCTTGCCGTGCCCAAGGTCGCGGGCCTGCGCGGCGTCCACCTCAAGCACGGGGAACAACCGCGCGGCGACCTCCGCGGGGCTCGTGAGCATGCTCGCACCCTGCTCGGCCAGAGCCTCGAGTGTCGCGGCGTCGGCCACCTCGAAGGGTCCGACGCGCGTGCGCCGCAAGGCCGTGAGGTGCCCGCCGATACCGAGGGCAGCGCCGAGGTCGCGCGCGAGGGCGCGAATGTAGGTGCCCGAGCTGCAGTCGATGCGAGCATCCACCTCGATCG
>CALRMP020000046.1:0-23500 GCA_943369205.1 Gulosibacter massiliensis
CGTCGGCGAGCCGCGCACCCACCGTTGGAATCGCGCGCGCCGCCATCGACAGACTCGTCGCGCCGAGCCCCACGAGCACGGCCGCGAAGTCTGGGTCAGCAGCCGATTCGCCGCACAAGCCCATCGGCGTGCCCGTTGCGGCCGCCGACTCGCCCACGAGGCGAATCATGCGCAGCAGAGCTGGCTGCCACGGGTCGGCCAGCGACGCGAGGGCCGCCGACATGCGGTCGGCCGCCATCGTGTACTGCGAGAGGTCATTGGTGCCGACGCTGATGAAGTCGACTTCCGCGCAGAGCTCGGTGGCCGTGACGGCAGCGGCCGGGGTCTCCAGCATGATGCCAACGCTGGCGATTCCCGCCGCGCGCGCCCGCGCCGCGAACTCGCGCGTCTCCGCGAGCGTCGCGATCATCGGGGCCATCACGGCGACCTCTGCCTGTTCGAGCGCAGCAGCCGTCGCGATCGCCTCCAGCTGTCGATCGAGCACTCCGGGGTCGCGAATGGCCGTGCGCACGCCGCGCAAGCCGAGCACGGGGTTCGGTTCAACAATCGGGGTCAAGAACGGCAGCGGCTTGTCGCTCCCGGCGTCGAGCGTGCGAACCACGACCCGTTGACCCGCGAATGCCGCAAACACCTCTCGGTAGGCCTCGACTTGCTCGTCGATGCTCGGCTCGTCGGCGCGATCGAGAAAGCAGAACTCGGTGCGAAAGAGGCCGGCACCCTCGGCCCCGCGCTCCACGGCGCGGGCGATCTCGCGGGGCGCACCAACGTTGGCGCTCAGCAGCACGCGGTGACCATCGGCCGTCTGACCCGGCCCCGCGAACGGTGCCGTCGTGATCACCCCCGTGGCCGTCGCCTGCGCGGCAACGTCGGGCTGCACGATCACCTCTCCCGTTTCGCCGTCGACGAGCACAAGCGTTCCATCGGCGATCGCCGTCGCACCGACGACGCCGACGACCGCCGGCAAACCCAGCTCGCGCGCGATGATCGCCGTGTGCGAGGTTGGCCCGCCCTGCTCGGTGACGAGCGCGAGGCACTGTGTCGGGTCGAGCATGACCGTGTCCGCCGGCGCGAGGTCGTCGGCGACGAGAACGTACGGGGTGTCGCGCTCCGGCAGCCCGGGAGGCTCGGTGCCCGTGAGGGCGGCGATCACGCGGTCGCGCACGTCGATGAGGTCGGTCACGCGGTCAGCGAGCTCGCCGCCGACCGAAAGGTACTCATCGACAGCGCGCCCGATGGCCTCCCAGACGGCGCGTTCCGGCGTGAGGCCGCGCTCGCGAACCGCCGTCGTCGCGACCTCGATGAGCAAGGGGTCTTCGGCGATTGCCGCGGTCGCTCCGAGCACGTCTCGCCGGTGGCCCTCAACTCTCTCGGCGCGACGACGGTAGGCCGCCGCCGTTGCCGTCATCGCGTCGACGACGATGCCCGCGGCCGCACGGCGGGCGGGCGGCGCGAGAACCGCTGTGGCGCTGGGCTCGGTGATGCGATGCACGAGCACGACGACCGGCCCCACCACGCGCCCCGCGCTCACCCCCAGTGCGCCCGCTTCGTGCGCACGGTGCGGTTCGATGACCGATGCCGCTGGCCCATCTACGCCGACGTGTCGCTCGCCGAAGCCGCTCTCGATGAGCGCCGTGATCGCGTCGACCGCAGCGGGCGCATCGTTGCCCGAGGCGGTGATGCGCACAACCGTTCCCGGCCCCGCGACCAGCATCGAGATGCTCAGCATGCTGCGGGCGGGGGCGGGTGGGCGGCCGGCGACGGTGAGGGTGACGTCAGCGGCAAAGCTGGCCGCGAGAGCCGCGACCTCGGCCGCGGGGCGAGCGTGCAGGCCACCCTCGTTGCGCACCGTGATGACCGTGGTGATCTCGGGCTGAGCGGGTTCCGTCGACACCGGTGCCGACGGGGGTGCTGGGGTTGACCTCGTGCCGTCGGGCGCGGGCGCCAACGCTTGCTTCGGCTCGAGCGCCGCGACCGCTTCGCGCGCCACGGTGTCAACATCGTCACCCGCGCTCGCCCGCACCACTGCGGCCAGCAAGCCTTCGATGAAGGGTGCGGCCACAACGCGCGCGTCGATTCGGCCGCCCAGCAACTCAAGCGCCATGTCCGCCGCGAGAACGGCCGAACCGAGGTCAGTGAGCACGACCACGCCGACACCCTGCGAGGCCTCGCTGATCGCGGAAGCGACCCGCGTGGCGTTCGTGCCCGTCGCGCCGTCAGCGCGACCCGCTGCGACAATGATGCGCGGCTCGGCCCCCGTGACGAGCTCGAGAGCAAGGTCGCGTGCCGCCGTCGCGAGCGCGGGGCTGTGCGACACCAGCACGATGCCGACGCGGGCATCACCCGCCTGAGTGCTCATGAGCGGGCCTCCCCTGCAGAGTCATGGAGCGCGCGCGCAAACGCCGCGACGAGCAACGCGCTCGATGCTGCACCCGGGTCGATGTGCCCGGCGCTGCGCTCGCCGAGATAGCTCGCTCGGCCCCGACTGGCGACCAGCGGCGCCGTCGCATCACGCGCCACGCGGGCTGTCGCCGCAGCACTCGCCGCCGCTTCGGCGAGGGATGCGCCCGAGGCAAGGGCGGAATCCATCGCGTCGATCGCGGGAACCAGCACGTCGACCATGGTCTTGTCGCCGAGCTCAGCCTGGCCGCGGGCGCGAACCCCGTCGAGGCCGGCCCTCCAGGCACTCGCGACGTCGGGCGCCGAGATCTCAGTACGGTCAGCGCTCGCGCTGGCCATGCACAACAAGAGCGTGCCGTAGAGCACCCCGCTCGCTCCACCGACCGTGCTGATGAGCGTCATGGCTGCCGACCGCAGGGTTTCGCTGATCGACGCCGGCTGCTGCGCGGCCAGATTCGCGAGCACCGCTTCGGTGCCGCGGCGCATGTTCGACCCGTGATCAGCATCGCCGATGGCCGCGTCGAGGTCGGTCAAGGCGCTTTCGTTCTCGGCGATCTCCACGGCAAAGACGTGCAACCACTGGGTCGTCGCGGCATGAGTCAGCACCGTCATCGCCCCCACCGCAGCGCGGGTGTGGAGACCGGGGAATCCCAGAGCGACAGCAACTCGGCGTCGACCGGCAGCACCGTCAGCACACACCCGGCCATGTCGAGCGCCGTGATGTAGTCACCGACGAGCACACGCACGGCGCGCAGGCCGTGCTGCTCGAGGAGGGGGGTGACGTGGGCGAGCATCCCGTAGAGCTCAATCAGCGGGGTCGCGCCGAGACCGCTCAGCATGACGATGGCGTCGCCGGTGCCAACGCCGTCATCGATGAGGGGCTGTACGAGTCGCGCAGCCAGCTCGGGCGCAGGCGCCATCGGTTGCCGCTCGCGACCCGGCTCGCCGTGAATGCCGACGCCCCACTCGATCTCGTCGTCGCCGAGCGTGAAAGTCGGGCGCCCCGCGGCGGGCACCGTCGCGCCACTCAACGCGATACCCATCGACCGGCCCGCGACGGCGATGCGCGTGGCGAGCGCGTGCACTTCGTCGAGGTCGAAACCCTGCTCGGCAGCCGCGCCGACGATGCGCTCGAGCAACACGGTCGTGCCGGTGCCGCGTCGACCCGCGGTGTACAGCGAATCGGTGACCGCGACATCGTCGGCAACGAGCACCGTGCGCACGTCGATGCGCTCGTCGGCCGCGAGCTCTGCCGCGAGTTCGAAGTTCAGCACGTCGCCGGTGTAGTTCTTGACGATCATGAGCACGCCGGCACCGCGGTCGACCGTGCGGGTCGCGGCGAGAATCTGATCGGGCGTCGGCGAAGTGAAGACCGCACCCGCGCAGGCCGCGTCGAGCATCCCGAAGCCGACAAAGCCACCATGCAGGGGCTCGTGCCCCGCGCCGCCGCCGCTCACGAGTGCGACCGTGCCGTAGTCCTTTGGCGTCGCCCGGTAGACGACCCGCTGGTCGAGATCAACACGTAGCTGCGGATGCGCTGCCGCCATGCCGCGCAAGGCGTCAACGACCACGCTCTCGGGGCTGGAGATGAGCTTCTTCATCGCAGCGCCAGTCTAGGCCGGGGCGACGGGCCGCCTCTCGCGGTGTCGCGCGTGACAAACTGACGGGGTGAGCAATCGTTCGATCCGGGTGGAGATCGTGATTGCCGCCGACCTCGACACGGTGTGGCACCTCACGCAGGACCCGGAAGCGCACGCACGATGGGATGCCCGCTTCAGCCGCATCGTTCCGACCGAACGCGGCGACGACGGCCTGTGGCGATTTCGCTATGAGCGACGGATGCTCGTCCACACCATCCGCGGCACCGGCATCTCGCTCGGCTCGCGCGCGGGACTCGACGGCGCACGCACCTCTGCTCTGAGATTCACCACCACTGATCGGCTGTCACCCCTGCGCGACGGTCGGGGCTACTGGCGCTACGAGCCCGTCGACGGCGGTGTGCGGTTCATCACCGGCTACGACTACGAACCCGGCTGGGGCACGCTGCTCGACAGGCTCCTCGTGCGCCGACTCGTCGCGTGGATGACCGCCGCCAGCTTCGCTCGCCTTCGCCGGTGGGCCGAGAGCGGTGAGGCACCCGAGCGCTGGCCCCTGTGGCGGATGGCGCTGCCGGGTGCGCGCAACCGTCCGCGAGCATCCGACTGCACCTGGACCATCGGGCGGCCGACCGCGATGGCCGATGCTCCCGCCTCGCTTGCCACGTTGGGTGCGCCGTGACGTCACGCGAGTCCGCCCCCAGCATGTTCGCCGTCGCGATGGGCGACGACTTCGCGCGACTGCACCCGATGCTGCAGAAGCGCTTCGGGGTGAGCCTTGCGGGGGGCTATGCCTGCGTCGGGCGTGGCGTCATGACCCGGATTCGCCGCGGGCCATGGTGGACGGTGCCGTTTCTGCACATCGGACGAATCCGCAATATCCTCGCCCCGTACCCGGGCGAGCGCGTGCCGTTCACGGTCGAGAACTATCCATACCGCGATCCGTTCGGGCGCGAGACGGTCACGTTCGTGCGCACCTTCGACTACCCGCGGCGCCCCGCGAAGCCGGGCCGCTTCGACGCCACGATGATTCTCGGCAACGACGGCCACATCGTCGACTACCTCGGCACCAAACAGCACCTCGCGGTCGACCTTGAGCTCAGTGCCGAGCCCGACGGCTCACTGCGCTTGCGGTCCGATGCTCAACGCTTCTACGCCGGCCCCCTCGCCTTCCGCTTCCCGATGCTCTTCTCGGGCCGCGCCACCCTACACGAGTCGTTCGACGACGCCGCGGGCGAGTACGTGATCAGGCTCGAGGTGCGCAATCGTGTCTTCGGCTTCCTGTTCGGCTACGAGGGCCGCTTCACGTGCGACTTCCCGCCGGCGACGGATGCTCCGCCCGAGCACGTTCTGCCGCGCGCCCACGAGCGCCGCGACTAAAGCGCCGTCGTGCGCTCAGCCGAACGAGTTGACGAAGAAAGCCCCGACCTGGTCACCGCACGCGGCGGGCACTTCGAGGGCTGACCACGCCTCGTCCAATGATGCGAACCCGCCGCCGAGGGCCACCTGCTGGCCAAGCTCCAGTCGCCCATACTTCGGCATGACGACGGCATCAGGCCCATCAAGACGGGTGCCTGGCGGTGCCGCGAGCATCGTGACGAGCGCCGATTCTCCCCCACGTACCGCGAGGCACCCGCCCGCCGTGGTCGTGAGCTCTCCTTCAAGGAGTGCTTGCATACCGTTGCCTTCGGCGGCAAGGACGACCACGAGCCCACTCGATGATTCGATGAGGCGCGGCGAGCATCCGCCCACCCCCGCCGCGACGGCGATAGCGAGAGCCGCAGAAACGACGACGGCGCCGCACCGTGCTCGGGTGGGCGCCGTCATCATCAAGCCGGGTCTACAGAGCCGCGATGATCTCGCGCATGAGGGCGGCCGTCTCGCTCGGCGTCTTGCCGACCTTGACTCCGGCGGCCTCGAGGGCCTCCTTCTTCGCCTGCGCGGTGCCCGCCGAGCCGCTGACGATGGCGCCGGCATGGCCCATCGTCTTGCCCTCGGGAGCGGTGAAGCCGGCGACGTAGCCCACAACTGGCTTCGTCACGTTGGCCTTGATGAAGTCGGCCGCACGCTCTTCCGCATCGCCACCGATCTCGCCGATCATGACGATCGCCTTCGTCTCGGGGTCGGCTTCGAAGGCCGCGAGAGCGTCGATGTGCGTCGTACCGATGATGGGGTCGCCGCCGATGCCGATAGCGGTCGAGAAGCCGAGGTCACGCAACTCGTACATCATCTGGTAGGTCAGCGTGCCCGACTTCGACACCAGGCCGATGGGGCCTTTGCCCGTGATGTTGGCGGGCGTAATGCCCACGAGCGACTCGCCGGGCGTGATGATGCCGGGGCAGTTCGGGCCGATGATGAGTGTGGCATTGCCGGTGGCCTGAGCGTGCGCCCAGATCTCGGCCGTGTCGAGCACGGGAATTCCTTCGGTGATGATCACGAGGAGGCCGATACCGGCATCGATCGCTTCGAACGCGGCGTCTTTCGAGAATGCCGGCGGAACGAAAGCAATCGACACGTCGGCGCCGGTCGCAGCCATCGCTTCGGCGACGGTCGCGAAGACCGGCAGCTCAACGGGCGACCCGTCGGCCGCGACGTGCGACACGGTCGTACCCGCCTTGCGGGCGTTGACGCCTCCGACGATCTGCGTGCCGGCCTTGAGCATGAGAGCGGTGTGCTTGGTGCCCTCACCGCCCGTGATGCCCTGGACGATGACTTTCGAGTCCTTGTTGAGGAAGATCGACATTGTTCGCGTATCCCTTACTTCGCAGCCAGTTCAGCAGCCTTGTCGGCGCCCTCATCCATGGAACTCGCGAGCGTCACGAGCGGGTGGTTCGCGGCCGCGAGAATGCGGCGGCCCTCGTCGACATTGTTGCCGTCGAGTCGCACGACGAGCGGCTTGGTTGCCGTGTCACCGAGCATGGCGAGTGCGGCCACGATTCCGTTGGCCACGGCGTCGCACGCCGTGATGCCACCGAAGACATTGACGAACACGCTCTTGACTTGCGGGTCACCGAGAATCACGTCGAGACCGGCCGCCATGACCTCGGCGGAGGCACCGCCTCCGATGTCGAGGAAGTTCGCGGGCTTCACGCCGCCGTGGTTCTCACCGGCGTAGGCGACGACGTCGAGCGTCGACATGACGAGGCCAGCACCGTTGCCGATCACGCCCACCTCGCCGTCGAGCTTGACGTAGTTGAGGTCGTGCGCTTTGGCCTTCGCCTCGAGCGGGTCAGCCGAATCGGCGTCGGCCAGTTCGGCGTGGTGCGGCTGACGGAACTCGGCGTTCTCGTCGAGGGTCACCTTGCCATCAAGAGCGAGAATCTCGCCGGCACCCGTCAGAACGAGCGGGTTCACCTCGACGAGCGTGGCGTCTTCCTTCACGAAGACGCCGTAGAGCAGCACGAAGACGGGAGCGACTTTCTCGACGAGCTCGGCCGGGAACTTCGCCGCAACGGCGATCTCGCGAGCCTTCTCGAGGGTGATGCCCACGCTCGGGTTCACGGCGACACGGGCGAGCGCCTCGGGGCGCTCTTCCGCCAACTGCTCGATGTCCATGCCGCCTTCAAAGCTGCACAGCGCCAAATAGTTGCGGTTCGCGCGGTCGAGCAACACCGAGAAGTAGTACTCCTCGGCGATGTCGGCACCCGCGGCCACCATGACGCGCTTGACGATGTGGCCCTTGATGTCGAGGCCCAGGATGTCGCGGGCCGCCGCCTCAGCGTCATCGGCAGTCTTGGCGACCTTGACGCCGCCAGCCTTGCCGCGACCGCCGGTCTTGACCTGCGCCTTGACGACGGTGAGGCCGCCAATCGACTCGGCAGCGGCGCGCGCCCCCTCCGGGGTGTCGGCGATCAGCCCCGGAAGCACAGGCACACCGTGCTTCTCGAAAAGGTCTCGGGCTTGATACTCGAAAAGATCCACGCTGTTCGTCCCATCCGCGTGCAAAAAAAGGGGTGATGCGATTTGTCACGCGACGATGAGTACGCTCACACGGGAGATTTCTCGATATCGAGACAAATCGCAGGGCTAACTCTACCGCCGCTCGATTGCCCACTAGACCGCACGAGCGGTCAATCAACGTCTTCGTGACCCACCACGATCAGGGTTACAGCATCAGGGGGCGTCACGCGCGACGACGACGCACCAGCCGCCAGTGATTGTGCTCACCATCGTGTCGGTGCTCGACCTCATCAACCAACGCATCGATAAGTGGCAGCCCTCGGCCTGACTCGGCGTCGAGATCCGGCATCTCCAGATCGGCGAGAACGAGGTTGCCCGGTTCACCCGTGTCGCGCATCGCGACGGAGATCGCGTCGTCGTCGACCGAGATAGTCACCTCGCACGTGAGCCCCGCCCCCTCACCATCGGCGTACCGCAGCACGTTCGCGGCAAGCTCGACCAGGGCTGTCTCCAGGCTGATTCGATCGACTTCGGACACCCCGGGAGCGTGCACCCACACGTCGGCCAAGAAGTCATGGACGTCATTGACGTCAGCGGGAGGCGCGCTCAGGCGCACGCTCCGCTCGACGACTTTTGGACTAGGCATAGGTGTCCTCCACGGAGTCGTATGGCGTGAGAACGCGTTCGAGGTTGGTGAGCCCGAGCACGAGCCGCACCTGATTGTTGACGCCCGCGATGCGGAGGTCACCCCCGGCTTGGCGTGCGGTCTTCAAGCCACTGACCAGCGCTCCCAGCCCCGAGGAATCGACGAAGTCAACGCCCGTGAGGTCGATCGCGATGCGTGCTGAACCTTGGTCGACGACCGTGTGGACTGTCTCGTGCAGCAAGCCGGTCGACACCATGTTGAGTCGGCCAACCAACTCGAGCACAATGACCCCGTTAGCGAGTTCGTGTTGTGTGATCTTCATGCCCGTTCTCCTTCCCGAGCTGCGGGGTCAAGCCCGCGGGAGCGCATCGCATACACGAGCACGCTGTTGTGCACACCCGGCGTCGATCGGCACCGGCAGTCCCTCGATGTGAGTTGTCATGTCTCTGCCTCTTCCACGTGCGCTCACGAACTCTCAGTCAGCTTCGCGGCGGACAATCAAGACAGTCACGTCATCGGCGCTCGTGCCCCGTGCGCGCGCCCGAATCGCGTCGATGATCTCCCACGGGTCTTGCGCGAGAAGGGCCAACGTCACGAGGTTGTCGAGCGACGTGAGAGTGCCGTCATGCAGATCGAGAACGCCGTCGCTGACGACGATGAGGGTGTCTCCGGGGTCGAGTTGCACGGTCTGAACCGTCCACTCCGTCTCGGGGTCGACGCCGAGCGGGGGCGACGTCGAGCGAAGGCGCTCAGAGTTGCCGTCAGCACGCGCGACGATCGAGAGACCGTGGCCAGCATCCACATAGCTCAGAAGCCCTGAATCCATGTCGAGCCGCGCGTGAAAGGCGGTGACGAACACACCGGCATTGTCGAGGTCGACCGTCAGCGCGGCCGATGCAGCGTCGACGGCGCCAGCGGCGTCGCCAAAGCGCGCGGCTGACCGCAGCACCGCACGCACCGTCGCGGCGATGATCGCGGCAGCGATGCCCTTGCCCATCGCATCAGCGAGCGTGAACGCCGCGCCTTCCCCGACCGGATACCAGTCGTAGAAGTCGCCGCCGACGGCTCGGGCGGGAATACACACGCCTGCCGTCTTCCACCCGGGCAGGCTGAGCAGCTGGTGCGGCAAAAGACCCTGCTGGACTTCGGATGCGCGACTGAGCTCTTGGCTCACGGTGAGCTCTTGCTGCACCCAGCTCGCGAGGTCGCGGAACATTTCGGTTTCGCGCGCCGAAAAGTGGCGTGGCTGCGAGTCGTACACGCAGAAGGCACCGATGCGCTCGCCGCCAGGGGCATAGAGCGGGTAGCCGGCGTAGAAGCTCAACAGCCCCGGGACGACCTTCGATGCGTGGGCGGGGTCTGCGGCCATGTCGGGGACAACCAGTGGCTCGTCCGACTGAATCGTGACGGTGCACATCGACTCATCGCGCGGCATCTCGAGCAGACCCTTGCCTGAGACCGACTTCGCCCACTGCCGATCGCCGTCGATCAGGTTGACGGCCGCGGTCTCAACCCCGAACAACTGGCGCGCGAGACGAGTGACTCAGTCGAAGCGTTCTTCGGGTGGGGTGTCGAGAACTCCCATGTCGTCGAGCGCGCGCTGTCGCGCCATCTCGTCGATGACTCCCGCAATCGAGATTGACGGCATCGCCTTGCGCGGTCGGGTTGAGGTTGCGCGTCGCGCCCGCACGATCGTCCAGTGGTTGTACCCGTCGATGCGGCGGTGCTCGACCGTCTCGGCAAGAAACTGCATGAGAGGAATTCCCCTGCCGTTTTCCGCCTCACCGTCCGGCATCGATCGCGGCCGAAGATCGACGTGGTCGACGCGACCATCGTCGGTCACCGTCGCCTCGATGCGATCGTCATAGACGACAACAGCGAGCGCCATGTCGACCGGATCGCCCATATTGGCATGCTGGATGACGTTGGCGGCGAGTTCGACGATGGCAAGCTCCGCGGCCATCACGTCGGCGGCGTCGATATCGGCGACGTGGCCCCACACCGTGGCCAGGAGGTCTTGGACCGTGTCGACCGAGTCGGGCGGGCAACGCAGCCGAAATGATCGGCGAACGACCTCAGGCATGGGGGAAGGCAGCACCGACCGAATCAAAGGTCTTGAGCACTGTCCCCATGTTCGTCAGCTCGAGCACGAGCTGCGCCTGTTCGGCCGGTCGAACGAGACGCAAGTCTCCTCCGGTTGTCCGAACAGCTTTGAGCCCTGCGACGAGAGCCCCGAGTCCCGAAGAGTCGAGGAAGACCACTTGAGACAGGTCGACGGCAACGTTGGGATGATTCGCGTCGGCTGCCTGCTCGATCGCTTCCCGCATGCGCGCTGCCGTCACCATGTTGAGGCGCCCGGAAACCGTGACCTCGGCAACGCCGAAGGGGTGATGCACCACGGTGATGTCCATCTGCCCTCCTCGCCCTCGTTGACTGGTACCTAAACCTACAGCTTCTCCACGGGAGCGATCTTGATGAGGAGCCTCTTGCGCCCGGCCGTGTCGAACTGTACTTCGGCGATGCTCTTCGGCCCGACGCCCGTCACGGCGCTGACGGTGCCGTCACCGAAGTCGACGTGCCGAATGCGATCGCCGACCGCGAGCGTGAGGTCACCGTTATCGCGCACCGTCGCGGTCACGCGATTCGCCCACTCGGTTTTGGGCTTTCCCGGCGGCAGCGAGGTGCCATAGCTGAAGCGATCGCGGCCCTCGGCGATACTGCGGGTGGTCGACCGTGTGCCCATTCCGGGCGAGTCGCGCCAGTCGATGAGCTCGGTCGGAATCTCTTGCAGGTACCGGCTCGGGCTCGCCACCGTCGTGTCGCCGAACGTCGAGCGCGTCATCGCCAAGCTCACGTGCAGGCGCTTCCGGGCTCGCGTGATGCCGACGTAGAACAACCGCCGCTCTTCAGCCGGGCCGCCGGGCTCGGCCGCGCTCATCTGGTGCGGCAGCAGATTCTCTTCGACTCCCGTGATGAACACGGCGTCATACTCGAGCCCCTTCGCCGTGTGCAGGGTCATGAGCGAAACGGTGCCGCTCGAGTCGTCGAGGTCGTCGGCCGCGGCGACGAGCGCCACTTCCGTGAGGAAGTCGACCAGGCGACCCTCCGGGTTGTTCTTCTGGAAGTCGCGCGTCACCGCCACGAGTTCTTCGACGTTCTCGGCACGGGCTTCGTCTTGCGCATCGCGGCTGCCCCGCAAGAGCTCGAGGTACTTCGTGCGCTCGATGATCGTCGTGAGAGCATCCGGAACCGGCATCGTGTCGATTTTTTCCGACACCTCGTCGAGGAGAGCCGCGAGCTCGAGAATGGCGGTCGTGACCTTGGGGCCGAGCCCGAGCGCGGCGGCGTCGCGCAACGCGTCGTGCATCGTGCCGCCGAGCTCGTCGGCGTGGTTCGCGAGCGCCGTTTCGGTCGCCGGCCCGATACCGCGCTTGGGAGTGTTGAGGATGCGCCGCATCGCGAGACCGTCAGCCGGATTCGCGACCGCGATCAGATAGGCCATCATGTCTTTGGTCTCGGCGCGCTCGTAGAACTTCGTGCCCCCCAGCACGCGGTAGGGAAGGCCGGAGCGAATGAAGATCTCTTCGAGCGCTCGGGTCTGAGCGTTAGTGCGGTAGAAGACCGCGATCTGGCTGTAGGGCGTTCCCGCCTCGTGCAGGGCCTGAATCTCGTCGGCGACGAACTGGGCTTCGTCGTGCTGGCTGTACCCCGTGAAGCCAACGATCTTGTCGCCCGCGCCGACAGCCGTAAAGAGGTTCTTGGCAATGCGGTCGAAGTTGTTGGCGATGACGGCGTTGGCCGCGTCAAGAATGGTCTGGGTCGAGCGGTAGTTCTGCTCGAGCAGCACAACCTCCGCACCGCTGAAGTCGCGCTCGAACTCGACAATGTTGCGAATGTCGGCGCCGCGGAAGGCGTAAATCGACTGGTCAGAGTCACCCACCACAGTGAGACTCGCGGGCGCAATCGTGCCGTCGGGCTCAAGCTCGACGCGCGTATCGGCCGGTACGTGCTGCGCCTCGACCGGGCGGGTCAATTCACGAATCAGCGCGTACTGCGCGTGGTTGGTGTCTTGGTACTCGTCGATGAGAATGTGCCGAAACCGCCGCTGGTACAGCGACGCGACTTTCGGGAAGGCGCGGAACAGGTAAACCGTCTGCGCGATGAGGTCGTCGAAATCGAACGCGTTGGCGCGCCGAAGCTCGGCCGTGTAGCGACGAAACAACTCGAGAAACATGACCTCGGTCGGGTCGTTCGGGTTGAGCTGTCGGCTATAGCCCTCGGCGTCAACGAGTTCGTTCTTCAGCCGCGAAATCTTCCCCGCGACCCCGCTCACCGTGAAGCCCATGGTGTCGGCCTGCATGTCCTTCACGAGCCGCTTGATAAGCGCGCGCGAGTCGGCCGAGTCATAGATCGAGAAGGCGGCGCCAAAACCGAACTGCTCCGCTTCGCGGCGAAGGATGCGCACGCAGGCCGAGTGAAACGTTGAGATCCACATGCCCTGAGCCGCCTCGCGGCCGACGAGCAGCTCGACGCGCTCGCGCATCTCGGCCGCCGCCTTGTTGGTGAAGGTGATGGCGAGAATCTGGCTGGGCCACAGCTCGCGGTCCCGAATCAGGCGCGCGACGCGCCTCGTCAGCACCGCGGTCTTTCCGGAGCCCGCGCCCGCGACGATGAGCAGGGCCTTCGCGCGACTCAACACGGCCGTGCGCTGCTGCGGGTTCAGCCCATCGAGCAGCGGATCAGCATCGGCAAGAGAGGCGCTGGCAGGGGTGCTCATGACCGCCCCAGTCTAGGTTGCGCCGCCGACGGGCTTGCCGCGGGCATCCCGACCCCGCCTCACAGAGTGGCGCGAACCTCGAGCGCTAAGTCGGGCTGGTCGGCGAAGACGCCGTCAAGGCCCGTGCGCATGATCGACGAGAAGAACGTGAACCAGTCGCCGTGCGCGGCGGCACTCGAGCCGATGCGGCAGGGGGCGGGCAAGAAGCGATTCTCGGGCCGGAGAGTCCACGTGTAGGTGGCGAGGCCGTGCGCCCGCGCGCGATCGACGAGGTCGGATGCTGCGAGCCCGTGGCCGACGGGCTTCCAGGCTGAGCCGGGGAGGCCTGCGCCTCGCGGCTCGGCCTTCACGAGCAGGGCAGTGTCGACGCTCACGCCATCGATGCCGGCGGCAGCGATGCGGGCAAGCCCCGCATCGCTGAGTTGGCGGGCATACGAGACGGCAGCAAGCCCATGTCGCGCGACGAGGTCGGCTGCACTGCCCGCCTTCTCGAGCAAGTACACGTACTCGGCCGGCAGGCCGCGAGCACGAAGCTGCCCGAGAACCGTCTGCTCGAAGGCTTCCACGACCAGCTGGCCGGGGTGTCCCCACCCGCGCAGGTCGGCCTCGATGAGTTCATCAAGCGGCAGACCGCACGACGCGAAATAGGTGGCGTGCTTTACCTCAACGACGAGCCGCACCGGGCGTCCCGTGCCGGGGGCGGGCGGCGCTTCGTCAATGATGCGCATCAAGTCGCGCAGGCGTAGCAACGGGAACCGATCATTGAAGCGCGCTGAGGCCGCACGAACCTGCGGAAGTCGCTCGCGAGCGCGGAGCGTGCTCAACTCGGCCCACGTGAAGTCTTCGGTGAACCACCCGGTGATGCGCTGGCCGTCGATCTCGCGCGTCGTGCGACGATCGGCAAACTCGGCGTGATCGGCGACATCGGTAGTGCCCGAGATCTCGTTCTCGTGCCGCAGCACCAGTTCGCCATCGCGCGTGGCAACCACGTCGGGCTCGATCGCCTCTGCACCGAGGGCGATGGCGAGCCGGTAGGCCGACTCGGTGTGCTCGGGGCGGTAGCCGCTCGCCCCTCGGTGGGCGATCACGAGCGGGCGCGCATCCGTCGTTATTGATGACACATCCGCACGCTCATTCACGGCGACCACGCTACGCGATAGCGTCGGGGCATGAGCGCCCTGCCGCCCGAGCTACCTGCCCGTGCAGACGCCGTGCCGCCTGCGCCCCGCGTCGACCTGCTGCCCGAACTCGCCTCGACGAGTGACGCGGCGCCGGCAGCTGCGCCCGGTAAGCCCCGACTCAACGCGTTGGCCGTTGCCGCGCTGATTCTCGCCATCTTGTTCAGCCCGCTCGCCGCTCTCTTCGGGCACATCGCCGTCGGGCAGATCTCTCGGTCACGCGGAGGCGAGCGGGGGCTCGTGATTGCCTGGGTTTCCGTCGGGCTCGGCTACTTGTGGCTGCTCGGGGCGGTGGTGATCGGCATCGTTGCCTGGCAGGTGCTCGCCGGATGACCGCCTCGCCGTGGGTCGAACCGGCGGCGCGCTTGCCGCTGCGGTGGGGTAGCTACCGCGAGCGCATCATCGCCGGGCTCGTGCTCATCGTGGGAGGTCTCGTGCACCTGCAGGCGGCGAGTACCGAGAACCTGATTCCGCTCATCGTCGGTTCAAGCGCCCACATGCTCGGCTGGTTGATCATGCCGGCCAGGGCATGGAGACGACTCGTGCCGCTGCTGCCGAGCACGCTCGTGGTCTGGTTGCTGCTCACGGGCCCGCAGTCGGTGTGGACTCTCACGGTTCCTTTCATCTGCTGGCTGATCGTGCGCCACCGACCGGCACGGAGCTATCTCGCTCTCGGCCCGGTGCTGCTGAATGGTGTGGCTGCTGTCGGACTCTTTGGCGAATACGACGGAATGGTGCTCTCGCTGGCGCTGTCCACCGTTGTGCTCGTTGGGTCGGCATGGTGGGCCTGGGCCCTCGCAAGACCTGCTGGGTCTGCCGCTGCACAGCCTGTCTCCACAGCCGAGGCATAGGCGAAGTCGAGCGCATTTTGGGGCGAGTTTCTCTAGACTTCTGCCATGGCCACTTCCAACCCCGCATTCTCCAACTCCCCTGCTTTCACGCAGAGCGCCACTAAGGCGATCCAGTGGACGCAGGAGCCCTCAGCCCAGCAGCTCGACGAGCTCTACGCCCGTTCCTCGGCGACGCCCGAGCAGATGGACCGCATGACGTACGAGAACACGATCCAGAAGACGGTCATCGCCTTCGTCGTGCTCCTCGTGACGGCTGCTGTCGGCTGGTTCATCCCCGCGCTCATGATTCCCGCGGCGATCGCCGGTTTCGTGCTCGCGCTCGTGAACATCTTCAAGAAAGAGCCGTCGCCGGCCCTGATCCTTGCCTACTCGGCAGCGCAGGGGCTCTTCGTCGGTGGCATTTCTGCCTTCTTCGAAGCGGAGTGGCCCGGCATCGTCACGCAGGCCGTGATCGGCACGTTCGCGGTCGTGGGTGTGACGCTCGCCCTGTTCGCGAGCGGAAAGATCCGCGCGTCGAAGCGCGCGACAAAGATCTTCCTCGTGGCGATCGTCGGCTACATGCTGTTCTCGCTCATCAACATGGGCCTCATGATCTTCGGCGTGACCGACTCAGCGTTCGGCCTGCGCAGTGAGCCGAGCCCGCTGTTCGGCATCCCGTGGGGTGTGATCATCGGCGTGTTCGTGATTCTGCTCGCCGCGTACTCGCTCGTGCTCGACTTTGATTCCGTCAAGACGGGCGTTGAGCGGGGGGCCCCGGCCAAGTACGGCTGGACCGCCGCCTTCGGCATCATGGTCACCGTGATCTGGCTCTACCTCGAGATTCTGCGCCTCCTCGCGATCTTGCGCGGCAGCAACTAGATCTCTGAGTTATCGGGATGGGGCCGCCCTTCGGGGCGGCCCTTTCTCGTACCCGGGGTGAATCCGCAGAGCAACTGGCGCCCCTTCCGCCGGGAGGGGAGCGCCGCTCAGGCTGTGTGCCGTTCGCGGCATGTGCCGCAGGAGGCACATTGGTTCAGCGGGGTTTGCCCGCGCGTGTGACCCGAGCGCCGAGACGGCGCTCGGAATGACCGCGCGCGAAGGCCAGAAATGGCCTTCGCCCTCAACAGCGCGCCGAGCGCCGAGACGGCGCTCGGAATGACCGCGCGCGAAGGCCAGAAATGGCCTTCGCTCTTGGCGCGGTCATTCCCATTCGATCGTGCCGGGGGGCTTCGACGTGACGTCGAGCACGACCCGGTTGACACCCTCAACCTCGTTCGTGATGCGGTTCGAGATGCGGGCGAGCACGTCGTAGGGCAAGCGGGTCCAGTCGGCGGTCATCGCGTCTTCCGACGACACGGGGCGCAACACGATCGGGTGCCCGTAGGTGCGCCCGTCACCCTGCACGCCTACCGACCGCACGTCGGCGAGCAGCACGACCGGGCACTGCCAGATCTCAGCATCGAGTCCGGCCGCCGTGAGCTCGGCGCGCACGATCGCGTCTGCCTCGCGCAGCAACTCGAGCCGCTCAAGCGTCACTTCGCCGATGATGCGAATGCCGAGACCCGGCCCCGGGAACGGCTGGCGCGCCACGATCGGTTCGGGCAGACCAAGTTCGCGGCCGATGGCCCGCACTTCGTCCTTGAAGAGCGTGCGCAGCGGTTCGACGAGCGCGAACTCGAGGTCGTCAGGCAGCCCGCCCACGTTGTGGTGGCTCTTGATGTTGGCCGTTCCGGTGCCGCCGCCCGACTCGACAACGTCGGGGTAGAGGGTGCCTTGCACGAGAAACTCAATCGCTCCTCCGGCACTCGCCGCCTCAGCCACAAGGTCGGCCGCGGCCTGCTCGAAGGTGCGGATGAACTCGCGCCCGATGATCTTGCGCTTCGACTCGGGGTCGGTGACACCTGCCAACGCGGTCATGAACTGCTCGCGAGCATCCACCGTCACCAGGCGAATGCCCGTGGCGGCAACGTAGTCTTCCTCGACCTGGCGTCGTTCATCGGCGCGCAGCAGGCCGTGGTCGACGAAAACGCAGACGAGCTGATCGCCGACGGCCTCGTGCACGATGGCCGCCGCGACGGCGGAGTCAACGCCACCCGACAGCCCGCAAATGACGCGGGCCGAGCCCACCTGAGCGCGAATGCGTTCGACCTGCTCGGCGATGACGCTGCCGCTGTTCCAGTCGGCGGGGATGCCCGCCGCCGTGTGCAGGAAGTTCTCGAGCACGCGCTGGCCGAACTCCGAGTGCTTGACCTCGGGGTGCCACTGCACGCCGTAGAGCTTGCGCTCGTCACTCGCGAACGCGGCGACGGGCGTATCTGCCGTCGACGCGAGCACCGCGAAGCCTTCCGGCGCTCGGGCGACGGAGTCACCGTGACTCATCCACGTGGTCTGCAGCTCGGGCTGACCCGCGAGAAGCGCACCGCCATCGCCGTGCACCGTTGTGGTCGTGGCACCGTACTCGCGACGACCCGTCTTGGCGACCTCGCCGCCCAGCTGTTGCGCCATGACCTGAAAGCCGTAGCAAATGCCCATGACCGGCACACCGAGTTGCAGAATGCCCTCGTCGAGGCTCGGCGAGCCCGGCTCGTAGACACTCGACGGCCCGCCGCTCAGCACGATGCCGGCGGGGTTGCGCGCGGCGACCTCGGCGGCCGTAATGGTGTGCGGAACGATCTCGCTGTAGACGCCTGCCTCGCGCACTCGGCGCGCGATCAGTTGGGCGTACTGCGCGCCAAAGTCGACGACGAGAACGGGGCGGTGAGCGGTCTCGTTCACGCGGCTCCTCCTGCCGGCACTGGGGCGCTCAAACGGTCGACGATCGCGCCCACTTCGCGCGGCACCTGGCGCTCAAAGTAGAACGAGAGGAAGGGAATGATGCCTCCCATGGCGATCCAGAGGAACTTCCAGAACGGCCAGCGCAGCACGCGCCACAGCACAAAGTCGCACGCGAGGTAGAGCACGTAAAGCCACCCGTGCACGGTCAGCAGGAAGATCGAGACGTTGAAGCCCGTGAGGGTATCGACGGGTGTCAGCGCGAGAAAGCCGTTCTCGCCGCCCAACTCGATGTCACTGCCGAAGCCATAGCGCGTGATCATCATGACGACGAGTCCGAGCAAGAAGATGCCCGTGATGATCGACGACACCTTGTAGACCGACAGGGTGCGGGTGATGAGGGGAATGTCTCGGGGCTGAGGGCCGATCGCCATGGGTTCAGTCTACGGGGGCTGGCTGAGCGGTCGGCTCGGCGGTCGGGCCGTCTGCGGGCTCGGCATCGCCCGCGGCGAAGGCCTGAAGCTTCTCTTGCTCATCCTTGACGAGTCGCCACCAGAGGTACACAGCGAAGCCGCCAAAGATGACCCACTCAATCGCGTAGAACAGGTTGAGCAGGTTGAGAGATACGTCGGCGACGGGCGCTGGGGCAGCGATCGTTTCGAGACCCGCGGGCGCCGTCTCGAGCACGAGGTAACCCGAGTAGACCGCATCGACCTCTGGCCACAGGTTGATCAACTCGGCCACGGCAATCGCCGTGCGCTCGCCTTCCTCGAAGTCGCTGAGCTGCGGCGACTCGCTCGGAACGTACCGACCAAGAAGGCTCTCGTCACCACTCGGCAGAGTCGGGATGCTCGCCCCCGGCTCGACGAACCCGACAGCCACCGCGAGGCTCGCGCCGTTCTCGGCCACGAAGTGCCGCAGCACCCAGTCGCCCGGCTCGCCCGCGCCACCGGATTCTGCGGCGCCAGCCCCGCTCAACCGCCCGGTCACGACTATTTCGTCGCCGTCGACCCAGGAGCCGCGCACGGTGACGACGCGTCCGCTCGCCTCGGTCGTCATGACTTGCTGTGGCTCGGCGATCGAGTCGAGAGGCACGGGGGTCTCGGTGTCGCGCTCGTCGACAATCGCGGTCTCGAGTGATCGCTCGAGCTGCCACTGGCCGAGCGCGGCGAATACGGCGGCGACCCCGAGGGCGAGCACGAAAGCGGCGATCCACCGGGGGCGCCGCGCGATCGCCCAGAAGCCCATCGCCTACGTCCTTGAGGTCGCCACGACCTCGGGCGCCTCGAGCCGCACACGGTCAGCACTGACGTCGTCGGGCTGCTCTTGGCTCGCCCGCTCGGCGGCCACGCGCCGCACATAGTGGTCGATCTCCCACTGCGTGCGCTCAGCATCCCACCCCAATTCGGACGCCATGAGTTCGGCAACCACGGGGGCGGCCGCGACACCGCGGTCCCAGGCTTCGATCGAGATGCGCGTGCGGCGCGCCAGCACGTCTTCGATGTGCAGGGCGCCTTCGTGGGTCGCCGCATAGACGACCTCAGCACCGATGTAGTCGTCGGCGCCCGGTAGCGGCTCTTGCAGTTCAGGGCGCGCGACGATCAGATCGAGCAGTTCGTCGGTCATGACCCCGTAGCGGTTGAGCAAGTGCTCGATGCGCACGGTGTGTACACCAAAGGCGCGCGCAATCTTGCGACGCTTGTTCCACGCGGCCTGGTAGCCCTCGGCGCCGAGCAACGAGATGTGCTCGGTCACGCATGGCGCGATCGTGCCGTCGAGCGCGGCCGCGGCCTCATCGATCGCGTCTTTCGCCATGATGCGGTACGTGGTCCACTTGCCCCCGGCAACAACCACGAGGCCCGGAACCGTGTGCGCGACGATGTGCTCGCGGCTCAGCTTGGACGTCTCTTCTGACTCGCCGGAGAGCAACGGCCGCAGGCCCGCGAACACGCCCTCGACGTCTTCGCGCGTGAGTTTGATGCGCAGCACCTCGTTGACCTTTTCGAGCACGTAGTCAATGTCGGCAGCCGTCGCGGCCGGGTGCGCCTTGTCGAGGTTCCAGTCGGTGTCGGTCGTGCCGATGAGCCAGTGCCGCCCCCACGGAATCACAAACAGCACGCTCTTCTCGGTGCGCAGCAACAAGCCGACCGTTGACTGAAAACGGTCGCGGGGCACGACGAGGTGAATGCCTTTGGATGCCCGCACCTTGAATTGACCGCGCTCACCGACCATCGCCTGCGTGTCGTCTGTCCAGACGCCCGTGGCGTTGACCACCTGGCGAGCCCTGACCTCGAAGTGCTCATCGGTCTCGAGGTCGTGCGCCTTGACGCCCACGACGCGCTCGCCGACCTTGATGAAGCCTTCGACCCGCACGCGGCTCGCGACGTGAGCGCCATAGAACGAAGCCGTGCGCGCCAGGGTCGAGACGTAGCGCGCGTCGTCGACCTGTGCGTCGTAGTAGGTGAGCCCGCCCGTGAAGGCGTCATCGGCGAGGCTCGGAGCCGCCTTGAGCACCTGGCGCTTGCTGAGGTGCCGGTGGTGCGGCACGCCGGGCGCGCGCCCGCCGGTGTAGCTGAAGAGGTCATAGAGCGCCATGCCCGCGCCGATGTACGCACGCTCGATGAGCGGCTTCGTCAGGGGGTACAAGAACTTCACGGGCTTCACAAGGTGGGGCGCGAGACGCTGCAGCAGAAGGCCGCGCTCGATGAGAGCCTCGCGCACGAGCCGGAAGTCGAGCTGCTCGAGGTAGCGAATACCTCCGTGCACGAGCTTGGATGAGCGGCTCGAGGTCCCGCTTCCCCAGTCACGTTGCTCGAGCATCCCGGTGCTGAGTCCGCGCGTGACGGCGTCGAGAGCCGCACCGGTTCCGACGATGCCGCCGCCCACCACGAGCACGTCGAGCTCTTTGGCCTTGAGGCGTTCGATCGCGGCCGTTCGCTCCGCTGGGCCGAGCTTCGACGAGCGAGTGACGGTGCGAGCCATGAATCCTCCAGTGGTGGTGAGTGAGTGTCGGTGAGGCCTCAGCTGGCCGGGTACGGAGCGACCACGACGTCGACCCGCTGGAATTCCTTCACGTCGGAGTAACCGGTCGTCGCCATCGAGCGGCGCAGTGCCCCCATGAGGTTCACTTGCCCGTCGGCTGTCGCACTCGGGCCGAACAGCATTTGTTCGAGCGGCGCGAGCTGGCCAACGTGCACCCGGCGCCCGCGGGGCAACTCGGGGTGGTGCGCCTCGGCGCCCCAGTGCCACCCGCCGCCCGGAGCATCCGTCGCCCGCGCGAGGGCCGTGCCCAGCATGACGGCGTCGGCACCCATCGCAACCGCCTTGACAATATCGCCGCTCGTGCCGAGGCCTCCGTCGGCGATGACGTGCACGTAGCGCCCGCCTGACTCGTCGAGGTAGTCGCGGCGTGCGGCGGCAACGTCGCTCACGGCAGTCGCCATCGGGGCATGGATGCCCAAGCTCAGCCGCGTCGTCGACGCAGCGCCCCCGCCGAAGCCGACGAGCACCCCGGCCGCGCCCGTGCGCATGAGGTGCAGTGCCGCAGTGTAGGTCGCGGCGCCGCCCACGATGACGGGCACGTCGAGCTCGTAGATGAACTTCTTCAAGTTGAGGGGTTCGCGATCGGTGCTGACGTGCTCGGCACTCACCGTCGTGCCGCGGATCACAAAGAGGTCGACTCCCGCGTCGATCACCGCCTGGTGGTGCTCGTGCGTGCGCTGCGGGCTCAAGGCTGCGGCGACGGGCACACCGACGGCGCGAATCTCGGCAAGCCGCGCACCGATCAGTTCGGGCTTGATCGGCTCGGCGTAGATGCGCTGCATCTCGGCCGTGGCGCCCTCGTCGGCAAGGCCGCGAATGATCTCGAGTTGCTTTTCGGCGTCGTCGTAGCGAGTCCAGAGGCCTTCGAGGTTGAGCACACCGAGGCCGCCGAGTTGCCCGATCGCGATCGCGGTCTGCGGGCTCACGACCGAGTCCATGGGCGCGGCAATCACCGGAATCGAGAAGGTCAGCGCGTCAATGCTCCAGCCCAGCGACACTACTTCGGGGTCGCGCGTGCGTCGGCTCGGCACTACCGCAATGTCGTCGAACGAATACGCCCTGCGCCCGCGCTTTGCTCGCCCGATCTCAATCTCCGTCACTCCCCCACTCTATCGGCGGGCAGGGTTGTAGCGTGGCGCACGGCGGTGTTGGCCGCCCGCTGTGATCAGCGCGACGAGGGAGTCACCGTGACAGGCAGCGCACTCAGCATTGAACGACCCGGAACCCGCGGCGTGACGCCGTTGCGCGTCGCGGTCGTTGGCGCCGGCGGCTGGGGAGCCCAGCACGCTCGCGTCATCACCGAGCGCGTCGACACCGAACTCGTCGCCGTCGTCGGCCGGTCACCCGAGCGCACCGTTGCCCGTGCAGCCGCGTATGGCGCGCGCTCCTACACCTCGATTGACGGGATGCTCGAGGCCGAGCATCCCGATCTCGTCATGGTCAGCCTGCCCAACGAAGAGCACTTCGCACCCACGCTGCAGCTGCTGCAGGCGGGTGTGCCGCTGCTCGTCGAGAAGCCGCTCGTCTTCGACCTCGCTGAAGCCGACGCGCTGCTCGACGCCGCTGGCGACACGTTCTTCGCCGTCAACTTCAACCACCGCTACGCCGAACCCGTGCTGCGCGCGCGAGCGGCCCTGCTCGCGGGTGAACTCGGCGAGCTCGTGTTCGCCACCTGGCGCTTCGGCGGCGAAGCCAACCGCGGGCCCTCGCCGCACGCCAACCTCATCGAGACCCAGTGCCACGGCTTCGACATGCTCGAGCACCTGTGCGGGCCGATCAGCTCGGTGGCCGCGCAGATGACATCCATGACCTACGGGGCCTTCAGCACCGTGGCGATCGCGCTTGAGTTCGCATCGGGAGCCGTCGGAACCATGCTCGGCTCGTACGACTCGTCGTACGCCTACCCCGACACGCAGCGCGTCGAGCTCAACGGCACCGCGGGTCGTGCGGTCATCCACGACACCGTCCGCGCGCTGACGCTGCAGTCGGTCGGCGACGACACCGAGCGGGTGTGGCGCGCCGGCTACTTCGACGACGAAGCGCGGTCATTCGAGCGCACCTTCGATCGGCACCTGGATGCTGTACTCACGGCTCTGCGGGCCGGCACCCCGCCACCCGTTCCCGCGTCGGCGGGTCGCCGTGCACTCGAGCTCGCGCACGCGGTGATCCGCTCGCACGAGTCGGGAGCCCGCGTTTCCGTGCCGCGCGCGCCGCGCTAGCTGTTCTGTCTCGGACCGTTGTTGACGCGATCGATGGGTCGTTGACCCCCGATGCCGAGGTGGGGCCGTTCCAGGTTGTAGTAGTTCAACCACTTCGGCAAGGCCGCAGCTCGCTCCTGGTTTGATGCCCACGCGCGCGAGTAC
>CALRMP020000047.1:0-23091 GCA_943369205.1 Gulosibacter massiliensis
GTACTCGCGCGCGTGGGCATCAAACCAGGAGCGAGCTGCGGCCTTGCCGAAGTGGTTGAACTACTACAACCTGGAACGGCCCCACCTCGGCATCGGGGGTCAACGACCCATCGATCGCGTCAACAACGGTCCGAGACAGAACAGCTAGCCCGCTGCCAGGGTCACGAAAGCGAGCCGGGCTTTTTCTCCCGACTGTCTTCCACCGCGTAACGAGGCGGGCGGCCTCCCGCCTGCAACCGGTCAAGCCCGTCGATCACGAGATCGACCATGAGGGCGTACTCCTCGTCGTGGTCGTGACGCTCACGAATCGTGATGCTAATCGCGGGGTAGTCGTCTCGAAGCTCGCCGTCGTAGAGTGCGCGCACACGCTCGCCGAGAGCGTCTGCCGACGGCCGACGGGCGTCTTGAGCACTGAAACCCATGATCGTGCCGTCGACGATGTGCAGAGCGTGGTGGGCAAGCTGCGGGGTGAACCCGGCCTCGAGCACGGCACTCGTGATCGTCTCGGCGTACCGCAGTCGCGCCGCGCCGACCCGGGGCCGTGACGAGATGAGCTCGACAGCCCACGGCCGAGCGATCAGCGCGTCGTGAGCACGATGCATGATGGCGCCCAAGCGGCGGCGCCAGTCGGCGATTGCCGCGTCGCCAGGATCGACCCAGCTCTGCACGACCACATCAACCATTCCGTCGAGCAGTGCGTCTTTGTTGGGCACGTGGCGGTAGAGCGACATCGCCTCCACCCCCAACTCGGCGCCGAGACGACGCATGCTGAGCGCGTCGAGACCCTCGGAGTCGGCGAGGGCGAGCGCGGCCTGCACGACGCGGTCGTGCGTGAGGGCATCCCGAGTTCTCGCCATGGTTCCTCCTTGACAGTGCCGCGGTCGTGGCATAGTTTACGGCGTAAGCATACACTGTAAGCAATCGAAAGGCGCGTAATGAAGTCCGTTGTCGCAACGACCTATGGCGGCCCTGAGGTTCTGCGGGTCGTGGATGCTCCGCCGCCCGTCGCGGCCGAGAACCAGGTGCTCGTGCGCGTCGCCGCAAGCTCGATCAACCCGCTCGACTGGCACGAGCTGCGCGGCACGCCCTATGTGGTGCGGATCATGCGAGGCCTGCGCGCCCCCAAGCCGAGCGGCCAGGCCATGGGGTCTGACGTCGCGGGTGTCGTCGAGTCGGTGGGCCCGGGCGTCACGCGGTTCGCGGTGGGTGACGAGGTCTTCGGTTTTGGGTCGGGGGCCTGGAGTGAGCTCATGGTTGTCGGCGAAGCGGGCCTCGTGCTCAAGCCCGCAAGTCTCTCGATCACCGACGCCGGCGGGGTTGGCGTCGCGGCCATCACGGCCCTGCAAGGTTTGCGCCGCGGCGGCCTCGTTGCCCCGCTCACGTGGGGCCCCGGCCAAGTCGAGCCCATGCGCCCGCGCGTGCTTATCATCGGAGCATCCGGTGGCGTCGGCACCTTTGCCGTACAGATCGCCAAGCTGCTCGGGGCGCACGTGACGGCCGTCACGAGCACGCGCAACCTCGAGCTGGTGGCGCGCCTCGGCGCCGACGATGTCATCGACTACACGACCACCGAAGTCACGCGCGGCATCGCGCGGTTCGACCTCATCTTTGAGCTCGCCGGCAACCGACGGCTGCGTGACTTGGCGCGCATCCTGACCCCCACGGGGTCGCTCGTGGCGTGTGGGGCTCCGAACGGTGACTGGGTTGCGCCGCTCGCCGCTCCCGCGAAGCTTGCTCTCGCCTCGCTCTTCTCGCGGCGACAGTTCGGGTCGTTTCTCGCCAAGCGCGACACGGCCGATCTGCAGACGCTCGCCGACTGGTTGGCCACGGGTGCGCTGCGCGTCGTGGTCGATGAGGTCTACCCCGTCGACCTAATCGCGGAGGCCGTCGGTCACGGCGAGACGGGGCACGCGCGCGGCAAGGTCATCGTCACGCTCTAGAGTGTCGTCCCGGCAGAATACGCTGGCACCGTGGTCGCCAACTCTGAAAAGCCCGCCGAAAGTGCGCACCAAGCGGTCGACAGCGTCGAGCATCACCCGTGACGAAGCGCTCGAGTCGGCGCTGTGCGTCGGGTAGACGGACGGGTAAATCTAGGGCCTCGACGACGACTACTCGTTGCGGGTTTTCACGCCGCGTCTCCCTCGGTCGTGGCCGCCTTCGGCGCGCTGAGCACGCAAACCAGGTCCGACATCGTCTGCCTCCTTGACGGGTTCGTGCGCGACGTTAGGCGTGAGCGCGAGCTTGCTGACTAGATCGATCAGCTGGCAAAGGGCGAGTCGCCGATCTCCCCACGGCTTGGGTTCGGTGCAATGCCTCCACAGGGACCTGCGGCACTGGTGCAATGCCACGGAGGCGAGGATGCTGACCCCATGCAACTCATCAACTCTCCGGCGACGATTCGCGAGGCGGCCAGTCAGCCGGTCGAGGACGTGCTCGCTGCCGTCGACACCAGCGTCACGGGGCTGGGAGTCTCGGTCGCGGCCGAGCGGCTCGCCCGCCTCGGGCCGAACGCCATCCATAAGCACCACGCCCGAGGCTGGCGGGTACTCGGGCGTCAGCTCCGCAGCCCAATCCTCATCCTCCTTTTCGTCACCGCGGGCGTCTCCCTGTTTCTCGGGGAGCAGACCAACGCCATCATCATCGGCGTGATCTTGACGGTCAGTGTCGGGCTCGGTTTCGCGAGCGAGTTCCGTGCGGAGCTCGCGGCCGATGCCCTGCACGACACCGTGCGCCACACTGCCATCGTGCGCCGCGACGGGGACGAGGCGGCGATCGAGGTGACCGGGCTGGTGCCGGGCGACATCGTGCGCCTCGGGCCGGGCGACATCGTGCCTGCCGATCTGCGCTTGATCGTCGTCGATGACCTGCGGTGCGACGAGGCGGTGTTGACAGGAGAGTCTTTGCCGGTGGAAAAGGATGTGTCACCGACGCCATCGGGTGCGGGCGTGGGGGATCTGGCTTCGTGCGCGCTCATGGGAACGATCGTTCACAGTGGCTCGGCTGTCGGCGTGGTCGTGGCCACCGGAACTCAGGCCGAATTCGGCCGCATCGCGCTGCAGCTAGGCACCTCGCCGCCGAGGACCGGCTTTCAAGTTGGTCTGCAGCGGTTCTCGGTTCTGTTGTTGCAGGTAGCTGTTGCGCTGACAACAACCATCTTCATCATCAACATCGTGCTCCAGCGGCCGGTGCTCGACTCGCTGCTCTTCTCGCTCGCGATCGCAGTCGGCATCACGCCACAACTGCTGCCCGCTGTCGTCAATGCGAGTCTCGCGGCGGGGTCGCGTGCGCTCGCGCGCCGCAAGGTGCTCGTGAAGCGGCTCGTCTGCATCGAAGATCTCGGCGACGTTGACCTGCTGGTCACCGACAAGACCGGCACACTGACGGATGGCCGCATCGCGTTCGCCGCCGCGCTCCCCGTCGATGCCGCGTGTACTGAGGCCGACCTGGTGCGCTGGGGCCTGCTGGCCTCCGAAGCCGATCTGACGCGCGGCGTAGCCCTGCCGCTCGGGCTCAATGCGCTCGATGAGGCCCTCTGGCGCGCGCCGACGAGCGATGCCCTGGACCTCACGACCGACCACCGCATCGCCCTCATCCCCTTCGACCACGATCGTCGCCGAGTTAGCGCGCTGGTCGAGCGCCATGGGCACCGCCTGATCGTAACCAAGGGATCGCCCGACGACCTGCTCAAGCTCTGCATCAATATTTCGGCGCACGCTCGCGACGTGCTTCAGCAGCAGTACGCCCGGGGATCCCGGGTCGTCGCGGTCGCCGTGCGTGATGCGGCGACGCTGACGGGGCTGACCGTCGCTGATGAGACCGGGCTCACGCTCGTCGGCTACCTGGTCTTCGTCGACGAAGTGAAACCGGATGTTCGGGAATCGCTCGAGCGCCTCGGGTCGCTCGGCATCGCGGTGAAGATTGCGACAGGCGACAACGCGCTCGTCGCCGAGACGGTGTTGGCGGCCGTGGGGCTTGCATCGGGCGGCACGCTCGACGGATCCATGGTGGAGTCGATGAGCGATGACGAGCTTGCCGAAGCGGCTTCAACGGCGACGGTCTTTGCGCGTGTCTCGCCCGAACAGAAGGCGCGCATCGTGCGGCTGCTGCGCCGTTCGGGGCGCTCCGTGGCGTTCCTGGGAGACGGCGTCAACGACGCCCTCGCGCTGCATGCCGCTGACGTGGGCATCTCGGTCGATTCCGGTGCCGACATCGCGAAGGATGCCGCCGATGTCATGTTGCTCGAAAAGGATCTGGGGGTGCTCGCCGACGGTGTCATTGAGGGGCGGCGCATCTTCGCCAACACAATGAAGTACGTGCTCATGGGCACTTCGAGCAACTTCGGCAACATGGCCAGCGCATCCGTCGCCTCGGTGATCCTGCCGTTCTTGCCGATGCTTCCGGGGCAGATCCTGCTCAACAACCTGCTGTACGACGCCGGGCAATTGGCGATCCCCGGCGATCGTGTCGATGCCGAGCAGCTCACAGCGCCTGCTCACTGGGACATCGCCTACATTCGCCGATTCATGTTCGTGTTCGGCCCGATCAGCTCGCTCTTCGACTTCGCGACGTTCGCGCTCATGATCCTGGTGTTCACCGCGGCCGAAGGGGAGTTCCAGGCCGGCTGGTTCATCGAGTCGATTGCGACGCAGTCGCTCATCATCCTGGCGATCCGCACGCGTCGTGTTCCTTTCTTCCGGAGCCGGCCCTCGCTTGGTCTGCTGTTGGCGACTGTTGCGGTTGTCGGCATCGGGATCTGGCTGCCCTTCTCGCCTATCGCGGGAGCGCTAGGCTTCGAGCCTTTGCCCGCCCCCTTCTTCCTGGCCCTGCTGGGCATGATCGGTGTCTATCTGGTTCTCGTTGAGTCGGCGAAGCGGTGGTTCTACTCCCGGCCTGCCCCCGCATCAGTGACGGCGAGCGTGCGCCGGCGCGGGCGGGAGCATCGGGTCTCGCGCCGCTCGCGTCGGTTCACCGCCCCTTCGCCGCGCACTGTAAGGCGAGCAGCACAGGGCACGCGGCACTGAGAACACGTTCAGACGACTACGGGCCAGACCTCTGCCGACTACCTCAATTTCGATCTCAGGCTTGGTCAGTTCTCGTTTTCACCACGGTGATCATGGGCTCCTGCTGATCGTGTTGACCCCCATAGGCTGAGTCGGTGGTCGCCAACTCCGAGAAGCCCTTGATGCTCTTCGAGCGCGTCGAGCTGTGGGAAGAGTGGCTAGAGGCGCATCCCGAGCACCCCGGAGTTCGACTGAAAATGCGCAAGAAGCGCTCGACCGCGCCGGGCATCACCTACGACGAGGCGCTCGATTCGGCGCTCTGCTTCGGCTGGATCGACGGGCAGATCTACGGATTCGACGATGACTACTCGCTGCAGGTGTTCACGCCTCGGCGGCCTCGCTCGGTGTGGTCGCAACGCAACGTGGGCATCATCGAGCGCTTGACCGAGGCGGGTCGCATGCGGCCGGCGGGCATCGCCCAGGTCGAGCGCGCGAAAGAAGACGGTCGGTGGGATGCCGCCTACAGCCAGAAGAGCATGGTTGTGCCCTCAGACCTGCAGGCGGCGCTCGACGCCTCGCCCGCGACCGCGGCGAGCTTCGCCGCCCTGAGCGCACAAGCGCGATTCGGCATCGTCTTTCGCCTTGACGGGGTCGTTCGCGCCGAGACGCGCGAGCGCAAGCTCGCGGGCTATATCGAGCAGCTCGAGCGGGGCGAGTCGCCGATCTAGCCGGCGTTGACCGGCACCTCGATTGCCCCCGTGCGCGCCTCGCGGTCACTGTGGTCTTCTCGCAGCGCCGTGCCGCCGATGATGAGCGCACACGCGATGATGACGAGGTTCTTCACGATGTACTGGCCCTCGAGCGTGAGGCCCCACGGCACGACCGTGAAGGTCACCGCGGGAAGCAGCACGAGCGGCAGGAACGTCGCGGGCATCTGCGGAATCAACAGCAGCAGCGCCACCCGCGTCAGCGGCGGGAAGAGGAAGGCGACACCGATCGCCACTTCCCACAGGCCGATGAGCGGAATGATGATCTCGGGAGTGAGCCAGTAGACCGTCGCGGCAACAAGGTCGTAGGCGGGGCTCAGGTCGCCGATCATTTTGAGCGCGCCGAACCAGATGAACACGATGCCCAGCGCGAGGCGCGCGAACTTGATGCCGAACGCATCCATGGTCCACACGACAAACCGGTCGAACGTCGACAGCAGGGCACGGATAGTCGGCATGGCGTCACTTTCTTCTCGGTGATTCGACGCTAAGCGAGTCGCCTGGGTGAGCGGTGGTCGCCCGGTGTGCACCGCCTGACCGAGGCGGTAGCGTGTGGCCATGACGTCATCGATTGCCGTTCCCACCATCAGTCTCGATCGCGACCCGGCGGTGGTGGGGCGCGAGTTCGACGAGACGCTCCGTACGGTCGGCTTCTTCCAGGTTGTCGACCACGGCGTCGACGCCGCGATCGCCGATGCCGCGTGGAACGCCGCGCGCGACTTCTTCGACCTGCCGCTCTCCGACAAGCTCGCGGTCGAGCGCGCGCCCGGTGGTCTCTACGGCTACTTCCCGATGCGCAGCGAGTCACTCGCGGCCTCGCGCGGCGACGTGACGCCGGGCGACTTGAAAGAGTCGTACAACATGGGGCCGGGCATCCGTGATTCTCACGTGCCCGTCGATGAGACCGAGGCGGCACTGTTCACGGCCAACGTGTGGCCCGCGGCCCTCCCTGAGCTCGAGCAAACATGGCAGGCCTACTACGCCGAGATGGGCCGCCTCGCTGACCGACTCATGCGCATGTTCGCGCTCGGGCTTGACCTGCCGGCCGAGTTCTTCGCGCGACACATCGACGCGAGCCCGAGCGCATTACGCGCCATCAACTACCCCGAGCAAACGCAGGCTCCAGAGCCGGGACAGCTGCGCGCCGGAGCCCACACCGACTACGGCACGCTCACGATCTTGCGGCAAGAGGCGGGCCGCGCGGGCCTCGAAGTGCACGATCCGGCGACCGACTCATGGGTGCCGATTCCGCCGGCAGACGGGGCCCTCGTCATCAACATCGGCGACCTCATGGCGCGCTGGACGAACGACCGTTGGACCTCAACGCTTCACCGTGTCGTGAATCCGGATGCTGCGCCCGGGTCGACCGCAGCCGCTAGCCAGCGCCGCCAGAGCATGCCGTTCTTCCACAACGCCAACTACTCGACCATCGTCGAGTGCTTGCCCTCGTGCCTCGCCGAGGGTGAGGCCCCGCGCTATGAGCCCGTCATGGCGGGGCCGCACCTCGCGGGCAAGACGACCAAGAGCGTCTCGCAGGCGCCAGCGTCGTGACCGCGCCTGCCATCGGCTTTGCCGCCGCACTCGAACGCCTCGCGCCGCGCGAGGCCGTTCGTCTCGCTGCGCTCGCGGAACAGCATGGCTTTTCCGGCACCCTTGCGGCCGATGCTGCCCAACCGTTCACTCCCAGCCAGGGGCAGGCCTCGTTCGTCTGGAACGTCATGTCTGCACTGGGCGCCCAGACCACGGGCGAGCTCGGTGTCGGGGCGCTCGCGCCGACGTTTCGCTGGCACCCGGCTCTTGTCGCGCAAGCCTCTGCCACGCTTGCTGCGCTGTATCCCGGCCGCCACTGGCTCGCGCTCGGCAGTGGCGAGGCGATCAGTGAGCACATCGTTGGCGCGTACTGGCCTGAACCTGCTGAGCGCATCAACCGCATGTTCGAAGCCGTGAGCATCATCAAGAAGCTCTTTGCGTCAGGGTTGAACGGCAGAGACGTTAAGCACGATGGTCAGTGGTACCAGCTCGAATCAACCCGATTGTGGACCAGCCCTGAGGTTGCACCGCCGCTCCTCATCGCCACCGCCGGGCCGGTTACAGCGCGCCGGGCCGGTCAGGTCGCTGACGGCTTGCTGATCGATTCTGTTCCGTACGAGAAGCTCGCGAGCTTGCTGCAGCGCTTCGGCGACGGAGCCCGTGAGGCGGGGCGCGGCCGCGCTCCGGGGCACCACGCCCTCCGTTTGCATCTGTCGTGGGCAGAGACCGACGCGCAGGCGATGACCAACGCCCTCACCGAGTGGCCCCAAGCGGGCATGCGCTTTGCCAAGAGCGACATTCGCTCGCCGTACGACCTCGAACAAATCGCCAAGCTCGTGCGCCCCGATGACTTTGACGAGCGGATGCTCATCTCGAGTGATCCTGACGCACATCGTGCGAACATCCAGCGCTACCTCGACCTGGGGTTCACCCGCATCTCTCTGCACAACGCGGGTCGAAACCAGGACGAGTTCCTCGAGGTCTTCGGCCGAGACGTGTTGCCCAAGCTCACCCGCTAAGTCGCCCAACACGGCGTCAGGGAGAATGGACCTATGCCCCCCTCGCTTCCTCCGCTCATGGTCTTCGGCGTTGACGGTGTGCCCGAAATTGCCGCTGGCGACGACCTGCCCCGCCTCATCGCGAAAGCTGTCGCCGACGTTGTGCAGGCGGGCGACATTGTTGCTGTGACGAGCAAGATCGTCAGCAAGGCTGAAGGGCGCATGCTCAAGGCGCATGATCGCGAGCAGGCCATCACTGACGAGACGGTGCGCGTGGTCGCCACGCGCACGAGGGCCGATGGAGGCACCACTCGCATTGTCGAGAACCGCCTCGGTCTCGTGATGGCCGCAGCCGGGGTTGACGCGAGCAACACTGCTGATGGCACGGTGCTCTTGCTACCCCTCGACCCCGATCAGAGTGCGGCCGCGATTCGCGCGGCCGTCGAGGCCCAGGTGGGCAAGCCGATTGGGGTGATCATCACCGATACGGCGGGTCGACCGTGGCGCGAAGGGCAGACCGACATCGTCATTGGTGCGAGCGGCGTGCGCTTGCTCGATGACCTGCGCGGATCACGGGATGCCGCCGGCAAGTTGCTCGAAGTCACAGCGCCGGCCGTGGGGGATGAGATCGCCGCGGCGGCTGATCTTGTCAAGGGAAAGAGCAGCGGGATCCCTCTCGCGGTCGTGCGCGGCCTTGATCGCTTCGTGGATGCTCATGCCCCCGGTGCCCGGAGCCTCGTTCGCCCGCCTGCCGACGACCTGTTTTGGCTGGGCAGTGCTGAGGCGCGCCAGCAGGGTTATGACGAAGGCTATGTGGCGGGGATCTCGGGTTCGTCGTAGTCGCGCCCAGTAGCGAGGTCGGAGCATTCCACCACGTGAACATCAGAGCGGCCGCGTAAGAACTCGCGGGCGCCGACATCGCCCTCGCTGCTGGCGATGAGTTCGGGCCAAAACTGCCGCCCGATCGCCACGGGATGACCGGGCATCCCTTCGAAGTGCGCCCGCGCCAGGCCGTCGTGACCGTGAGTATTCCCTCCGGCCGCACTCACTACCCGCCGCACAACCTCGGGGCTCACATCGGGAATATCGACGAGATGAATGACGGCTAGCTGCGCGCCAGTCTCCGTGGCAGCCGTGAGGCCGGAGCGCAGAGAGCTCCCCAAACCCGCGGACCATTCCTGGTTGTTTACCACCGAGACCGCAAGCTCGTCAGCAGAATCCGTGACGCCGAGCGCCCGAATCAGTGCGGCCGGTGGCACGTCGGCGGCGCCAACAACGAGAAACACGTGATCGCATCCTCCGTCGAGCAATGCCGCAAGTGCGCGTGCCAACCACGCTCCGTCATGAGCCAGAACCTTGGGCATTCCGTACCGTCTGCCGCCGCCCGCAGCGAGCAGGATGCCACACGCCACGTCGTTCACCGGCATGGTTGCCCTCGATCTCGTTCGCGATGTTCGTGCTGGAATTCCCCTCGCCGCACGAGATACGGGTGCGAGACTCCCAGCGTTTCATAAACAGGTCGGTGCATCATTCTGTCGCGTCTCGAGGTGGAGCGAGAACTTCTGCTTTGCGATTGGTAAGCCCGCGGCGTACGATCGAATCTAATATCCAATTAAGGTGAGAGTGGTCGATAGACTCCCACACCTCGAGAGAACGGATCGGCCCGTGGCACTCAGCGAATTCCACCGAGAGGTAGCTGTTTCCTCCTCGCCAGAGGAGACCTGGAAGGTCATCACGACGGTGCCGGTCGTAGTCGGGTGGGTCGACATCGTCGAAGATGCGGTGGAAATCGAGCCTCTGTCGAAGTACACGGCTGTGCTGATGGACCGCCTCGGCCCCTTCAAGTTGCGGGCCGACCTCGACATCGAGATCTTTGATGTTGTTGTTGGTGAATCTCTGTCGGGCAGGGCAAGCGGCGAAGACCGCCAAGTTGGCTCGCGGATTTCGGTCGAGGGTAGCGTAAGCCTGAAGCCTCGCGAACCCTCGGGCACTGTCGTCACGGTCACGGGTTCGTATGAGGTCTCGGGCAAGGTTGCATCCTTGGGGTCGGGCACGATTAACAAGAAAGCCGAGAAGATTATGGAAGAGTTCTTCGCCACGGCAGCCTCGGCGCTCGGAACGGTCTGATGCTTCCCCCCTTCCGGCTCGCGCGACCTGCAACGCTCGCCGAGGCGCTTGACGCCGTGGGGGATGACCAAGTCGCGTATTGCGGTGGCACCGAGTTACTCCTCGCCATGCGCGCGGGGCTCTCTCGGCCCGAGGCGCTCGTCGACGTCAAGCGCATTCCGGAGCTCGCGGGAATCGCGGTCGACGGCGGACACCTGGTCATCGGGGCACGCGAGATCCACATGGACATCGCGGCCAACCCGCTCGTCCTTCGTCACACACCCATGCTGGTTACCGTTGCACGGCAGGTGGGCAATGCCCGCGTGCGCGCCCAGGGGTCCATCGGCGGAAACCTGTGTTTCGCCGAACCGAAGTCTGATGTGGGCACCGCCCTTATTGCGCTCAACTCCACCGTCGTTCTTGACTCTCCGCGAGGCCGGCGAGAGACGACGGTCGAAGATTTCATCGTGGGTCCGTACTACGCAGAAAAGGAGCCGGACGAGATTCTTGTGCACGTTCAGATTCCCATACCGGCACAGGGCGTCCGGTCGACGTACCTGAAGTACCAGACGATGGAGCGCCCGACCGTTGGGGTGGCCCTCACGAACGACGCGGAGGCCGGAGAAGCCCGTCTCGTTATTGGCGCTGTGGGAGAAGTGCCGATGGCCTGGACATTCGCTTCGCTCGACGAGATTGATTCGTCCGCGATTGCCGAGCAGATTGACCCCACGCCCGACCTGGCCGGTTCCGAACGATACAAACGGCACATCACAAGCGTGTTTGTCGACCGGGCGATTGCGGCCTTAGCGAAAGCAGGAAGTTAGATGGGCGACCAGCCAGATCTCGTTCCCGTGACGATCGAGGTAAACGGCACGACCGTTGAACGGTCCGTTGAACCTCGCTCGGTTCTCGTCGATTTCTTGCGAGAAGACCTCGGGCTCACCGGCACCAAGGTGAGTTGCCAATTGCAGGTCTGCGGAGTGTGCACTGTTCTCGTTGAAGGCAGGCCCGTTAGTTCGTGCACCTACCTGACAGCAGACGCAGATGGTCGCGCGGTGACCACGGTCGAGGGGCTCTCTGATGGTCAGACACTTCACCCTTTGCAGGAAGCTTTCGTCGAGTGTCAAGCGTTGCAGTGTGGATTCTGCACCCCCGGATTCCTGATGATGTCGAAAGCACTTCTTGACAGTCAACCCGATGTGGAACATGAAGAGATCGTGGAGTATCTCGAAGGCAATATCTGCCGTTGTACCGGGTACCGGCCCATCGTCGAGGCTGTCGAGAGCGTTGCTGCCCAGGCGCGGTCGTCTCATGAGTGATTTCATGACGGTGGGCCAATCGGTTCGACGCCCCGACCTGGTCGAAAAGGTAACCGGAACGGCCCAGTACACCGTAGACGTGACTATGTCTGGCATGCTGCACGCGGCCGTCGTGCGCTCTGATCGCGCGCACGCTCGAATCCTTGGCATCGATTCAGCTGAAGCCCTCGCACTGTCAGATGTCGTCGCCGTCGTTACCGCCGACGACCTTGAGCCACTGTTCGGTAGGTTCGGGCACGTCATCTCCGACCACTACATTCTGGCCACCGAGAAGGTTCGCTACTTTGGCGAACCCGTGGCTGTTGTGTTGGCCGAGACCCCTGGCGCAGCATCCGATGCCGCGCAATTGGTTTACGTTCGCTATGAAGACCTGCCGGCTGTCATGACTGCGCGGGAGGCCCTTGCCGATGGCGCGGCGCTCGTGCACGAGCAGTCATACGGTTCTACTGGAGACGACAGCTTCAAGAACTTGGCTGGCAACTCGGATGACACCTCCGATTCCGCCCTCACGAACGTGTGTCACGAAGCCAGTCTTGAATGGGGCGACGTTGACTCTGCTTTCGAGACCGCGCACCTTGTTGTTGAGAACACCGTCAAGTACCCCATGCTGTACGGGTATGCGATGGAGCCCTACAACGCTGTTGCTTCGTATGGTGATGGTGAGCTGACGGTCATCAGCACTGCTCAGCACCCTTACATGGTGCGGGACGATCTTGCGAGAGTCTTCTCTTTGCCGCTCTCAAAGGTGCGAGTGACGTCTCCGTATCTTGGTGGTGGCTACGGTACGAAGTCGTACACGAAGGTTGAGCCCCTGGCTGCTGTGGCGTCGTGGGTTGCTGGCCGACCCGTCAAGCTCGTGCTCTCGGTGGCCGACTCCATCTACACGACGCGAGTCGACTCCGCTGAGGTTTACGTTCGTAGCGCGTTTGACAAAGACGGACTCATCCTTGCTCGAGAGTTTGACATCGTGCTCGACTCGGGAGCCTACGCAGACAACAGCCCCCTCGTGTTGGCGAAGGCGGTCAACCGGTGCTTCGGCCCCTACCGGGTGCCCAACCTTCGGGTGCGCGGACGCTCGATCTATACCAATACCTCTCCGGCATCGTCGTACCGGGGGTTCGGCGCCCCGCAGGGCAACCTGTCGGGTGAGACGAACCTTGACCGTGCCGCCGAGCAGCTGGGTGTTGACCCCGCCGACATTCGTCGACGCAACCTTGTCTTGCCCGGCGGAGAGATCTTGCGCGGAAAGCGCGGCATCGATGCCGACCTCCCGGCCGACCTCGAACTCGTCGTTGCGTCGCTCGAACGCGATCGCGTTGACAAGCCTGGCTACGGGATCGGGTTCGGATGCTCGGCCTCTGATGCCGGAGCGTTTCCGATCTCAACTGCGCAGGTTCGCATTCAGGCCGACGGCTCAGTCATCGTGCTGAGTGGGTCAACCGAAATGGGGCAAGGCAGCCGTTCCGTTCTCGCGCAGATCGCTGCAGAGGAACTCCGAGTCGGTCTCGATGTGGTGTCGGTCGTGCAGTCTGATACCGCCGTTACTCCCTATGAACGAACGACGGGCGCAAGCCGCACGACGACCCTCGTCGGTCTTGCGCTGCAGCGTGCGTGTGCCGACGCTCGGTCGCGCATTCGCGACATGGCTGCGGAGCTGTGGGGTTGCGGCGCTGACGATGTGAACGATGTCGACGGCGGAGTCTCGAGTCCTGATGGCGCGACCTTGTCATACGGCGAAGTGGTGCGAAAGTGGTTCGGCGGTTCAGCCGGCGAAGTGACGGGCGTTGGTCTGCTGCGTCGTGAGGGCGTGACCGAGAAGATGCCGCCATTCTGGGAAACCGGAATGGTGGGCGTCGCAGTCGATATTGACATGGAGACAGGCATGGTGGTGGTCGACCAACTGGTGACGGTGGCCGACGTGGGATTCGCCATCAACCCGCGTGCCGTCGAAGGTCAAGACTTGGGCGCTGCGACGCAAGGGCTCGGGGCTGCGCTCTACGAAGAGTTGGTCTACGACGGGCAGCAGCTCGTCAACGCCAATGTGGTCGATTATCGAGTGCCGCGCATGACGGACATGCCGCGCAAGATCGATTTGATCTTGGCAGAACGCCGTGACGGGGTCGGGCCATATGGCGCGAAAGGAGCGGGCGAAGGGCAATTGAACCCGATCGGTGGCGCCGTCGCTGCGGCGGTCGCTCGAGCCATCGGCAAGTGGCCCACACAGTTGCCACTCACGCCGGAGCGCGTGTGGCGCCTCATCAATGACCTTGAGGACGAGGACTAGGTTTCTCGCCCGCCGCTAGCCTGAAGACCTCGCCGTTCGCGACGACCTGAACCCCCGGCACGTTGGAGGATAACGAGTGCGCGAGATACTGCACGACCTGCTCGCCGCCTGGAACTCTGATAGCCCAGTAGCGGTCGGGACGGTCGTCGCGACGTGGCGGTCTGCTCCGCAACCGGCCGGCGCAGCGATGGCCGTGCACGCGAATGGAAACGTCGTCGGCTCGGTTTCGGGGGGCTGCGTCGAAGGGGCGGTGTACGAGCTTGCTCAACTCGCGATTGCCGATGGCGAACCGGCGCTCGAGCGGTATGGCGTCAGCGATGATGATGCGTTCGCCGTCGGACTCACCTGTGGGGGAATCCTCGACGTATTCGTTGAACGCATCGATCGTGTGTCTTTCCCGGAGTTCGGATTGATCGCCACCGACATTGAAGCGGGGCGACCTGTGGCAGTCGCAACGCTTGTCGAGCATCCGGACCGTTCGCGTATAGGGCGGCGGCTGATCTATCGCGCCGAGGACAATGGTTTCGATACGGGGCGAACCTCGCTCTCGGGCAGTCTGGGTTCGCCAGCCTTTGATGCCGCGGTCGCCATGGACCTCCGGGGTGCGCTCGCTGCCGGACTGACGACAACGCTGACCTACGGGGCAGAGGGGGAACGTCTCGAAAACGGTGCGCGCGTTTTCGTCGCGTCGTATGCCCCACGCCCCCGCATGATCGTGTTCGGGGCTGTGGACTTCGCTCGTGCCCTCGCGCAGGCGGGGTCGTTTCTCGGGTATCACGTAACGGTGTGCGACGCTCGGTCAGTGTTCACCACTCAGAGTCGGTTTCCGTATGCCGATGACGTCGTCGTCGACTGGCCACACCGCTACTTGGCGGCAGAAGCAGCGGCGAACCGACTTGACGAGCGGACTGTGCTCGCGGTGCTTACGCATGATCCCAAGTTTGATGTGCCAGTTCTCGACGTCGCCCTTCGTCTTCCGAACATCCGGTATGTCGGTGCGATGGGATCGCGCCGAACGCATGACGACCGACTCGCGCGACTTCGAGCGGCTGGCCTGACAGCGGGCGAGCTTGCACGACTCTCTTCTCCGATCGGGCTTGATATCGGCGCGCGCACCGCAGAAGAGACGGCCGTCTCGATCGTGGCCGAGATCATTGCGCTCTCGGGAGGAGGCAGTGGCTCGCGACTGACGGATCACGATGGCCCGATTCACCGAGTGCCAACCCCCGATTCGACGACCGCGGATCGCCTCAGCCATGGGGATGGGGGATAACGGCCGCGGTTTCGCCGCGGGCACGGCCCCAGTGGTCGCATCGCCGCGCCTCACGAACCACGAGGTCGTGGTGGCCGCTAGCGCTCAGGAGGCGGCGCAAACCCGTAGGGTAGCTCGAGCCTGTGGCGGCGCAGAAGTTCGCTGTCACGAAGAATCTGGGTGATCGATCCGTCGGCAACAACTCGCCCCTCATCGAGGATGATGGCTCGGTCACACAGTTCGAGCGCATATGGCAGGTCGTGGGTGATCATGAGCATCGTCAGCGGGAGGCGACGAAGGACGTCAGCGAGCTCGCGACGACTGGTGGGATCAAGATTGGTCGACGGCTCGTCGAGGATCAGCACGTCGGGATGCATCGCGAGAACTGTTGCGACAGCGACCCGACGCTTCTGGCCGTAAGAGAGGTGATGCGGAGCGCGATCGATCGCGTCAAGCATGTCAACGTTGAGCAGTGCTTCCGTCACGCGCGCATCGAGTTCTTCGCCGCGGAGTCCCAGGTTCGCAGGACCGAACGCGACGTCGTCACGCACGCGCGGTGTGAAGAGCTGATCGTCTGGGTCTTGAAAGATCACGCCAACTCGACGCCGCACTTCGGCCAGAGTGCTCGCGGTGACCTCGAGCCCGTCAATGACAATGCGTCCAGATCGAGAGCTTCCTCGGCCGCTTCCGAGGATTCCGTTGAGATGGAGTGCGAGCGATGTCTTGCCGGCACCGTTGGGGCCGAGAAGGGCTACCCGTTCTCCGCGTTCGATCGTGAGCGTTACGTCGTGAAGCACCTGCGTGCCGTCTGGGTAGGCGGCGGATAGGTTGTGGATTTCGATTGCTGCGGTCACAGTGAAGTCACCACGTCACGATGTGGCTTGAGATCGAGAGCGCAACGGCCAGAGTCACGGGAACAGCCGCACGGGCCCATTCCGCTGGGGTTGCCTGCCTGCCCGCCGCCACGGGAAAGACCCCGTTGTAGCCACGAGCCATCATGGCGAGATGCACACGCTCCCCGCGTTCGTAGCTCCTGATGAACAACGTGCCCACGCCCGCCCCGATGGCCTTGATGTGACTGAACGCGGTGTCGCGGCCTCCTCGCGATTCTCGCGCGATACGTATTCGATTGATGTCGTCGATGACGATCACGGCGTACCGGAGCATGAACGACATGATGGCGGTGAAGGCAGCCGGCAATTTGAGTCGTTCAAAGGCAAGGAGCAACTCCTGGCCGCCCGTTGTTGCTGAGAAAGCGATCGAGGCGAGTAAGGCGACGACGATCTTCGCGATCATGCCGAGTGCTGCATCAAGGCCCGGAGCGGAGACAGATAGGCCGAGCACTTCCGTGCGCGGCCCGAGGGCGACGAGCGGAGTGACAAGGGCAAAGATCACGAACGGGATAGCGATTGTCATGCGGCGAAGCACCAGGGAGGGAGATACCTGCCCGATGGCGAGCACCCACAGAGTAATCGCCGCCTGGCACGCGAATACCCACCACGCGCCCGCCGCAACACCAACGACGCTAAACACGAATACCAGCAGGCCCACAAGCTTTACGTGGGCAGGAAGCTCTCTCACGATGCTGTGCGACCGCTCCTGCACAAGGTCGGCCGTCATGAGATCGTGTCGCTCACACAGTGGTGGTTGGTTGAGTGGCGCGGAAACCTCGAAGGCGCAACACCATCGCGATCGCGAAAGTCACGGCGAGTGTCAGCAAGACCCCCACAACCCCCGCAAGGCTTGACCCCAGCGCGCTATCGCCGAGAAAGGCATACTCTGCGAACGGGCTCATCGTGGCAGCAGACTCGGTTGCGCTGTCGAGAAAACCCAGCGACTCGGCCGCGAATTCGAGGCCGTCGGGGTTCGCGCTGGCGAGAAGACTCACGCCGCCGCCGACAATCAATGAAGCACCGAGACCAACTCCGACAATCGAGCGAGTCGACCTCGGCGGGGCAGACTCGTGAGACGCGGGGGCATTGCCGGCAAGAAACGGCCGGGCGAGGTACACCACGTCAGGGCGAGTCGCGATGATGGCACCGAGGACCACCGCGGTGATGATCGCCTCGCCGACCCCAATGACGAGGTGCCAGCCCACCATCGTGACCACAAGTGTTCCAGCGGGGAGGGGCACCGCTCCACCCACGAGGTACAGGCCCGCGAATGCGAACGCTGCGATCGGAACGGACAAAAAGGCCGAGATTGCGGCAGCGGGAATGGTGCTTGCCGTGCGGTGCGGGAGAAGCGACAGCACGAGTCGCTGGATTATCGACGCGGCGAGTACCGCGATGACCGCCATCAGCAGCACGTTGGTTCCTAGCGCCGTGATCCCCCCATCGGCGAAAACGAGAGCTTGAACGACGAAGACAACAGTCATGACCAAGATGGCGGTCCAGGGGCCGACTAATGCTGCAGCGAGCGCGGCGCCCATCAGATGGCCGCTCGTGCCGACGCCTACAGGAAAGTTGACCATCTGGCCAGCGAAGATGAAGGCCGCCGCTAGGCCGGGAAGGGCAGGACCATGTGCCGCGAGCTCGTCCCGAGCGCGGTAGCTAGCCAGGGTGACAAAACCAACGGCCATCACGCCGGTCGCAATCGATGTCGGTACGTCGAGGAAGCCATCGGGAACGTGCATGGATACATGATGTCGTTGTTGCGACTTAATCGCAATAAGGATTCGCTCGACATGGACGACGGTGCGCCAGGTGCCTCAGTGACCTCTCTTTTCATCAGACCGCGGGAGCTGGGCACGGTCTGTGGTATTTTCCGGGCGTGGTGAACCGAACGAGTGATGTGGTTGACGAGCAGTCGCGGGCGCGCGTCGAGTCAGCAGTCGATCGAATCCGTGAACGCGGTCAGCGGGTCACGACAGCACGACGTGTCGTCATCGAGGCGCTCGTTCACGATGGCGGTCACCCGACGGCGGATGACTTGTCCGCAACGATTGCACAGAGGTATCCAGCCGTGCACCGAGCGACGGTCTATCGCACGTTAGAAACGCTCGCCGACATGGGCATTGTTGCCCACGTTCACTTTGGGCAGGGTGCGGCGGTGTACCACCTCATACAGTTTCCCCGAGAACGCGCACATCTTCACGCGCTCTGCCAGCGCTGCGGTCGAGTCGTCGATCTCCCTGGCTCCTTGATGGATTCGGTGGCTGATCGCGTGCGCGATGAACTCGGGTTCGAGCTCAAGGCTGCTCATCACGCACTGTCAGGCGTGTGCCGAGACTGTATTGTTGAGTCGAAAGCAGATCACGCTCCTCGTGGATCACAACGCGTCGAGTCCAGCCGTTGACGGGTCGTGAGTAAACCTGCAGTTGAGCCACCATCGTTAACGGACACGTCTGCTGTATCGTTTTGTTCGCTCATCCGCTCGGCACTCCATAGAGAACACGCGCGGCCGTGTCCGCACCACGACTTGCAAGTTGGTGGTCGGCAAACACGAAAAGGAAACGCATGACCGCGGGCAACAACACAGAACTTCGTGGCTCACCGGAGTCCCTGGCGGCCATAGCCGAGTCAGTGCGTGGGTCTTTCCAGACGGTTGAAGAGATGTCACAGTCCTTCATCCGCGAGGCGATCATTCAAGGAGTGTTCCGTCCCGGAGAGCGCCTGAACCTCGATGTCATCGCCTCGACTTTGGGAGTGAGCCGGATGCCCGTCCGCGCGAGTCTTCGGCAGTTGGAGGGCGAAGGTCTCTTGACCATTCATGCTCACCGAGGCGCAACCGTTACCGTGCTGGGCGCCAAGGAGATCGCTGAGGTCTACGATATGCGCGTCGTCTTGGAGTCGTATCTCCTCGGAAAGGCCATGGAACGGCTCGACGATTCGGGCCTTGCTGCGCTCCAGACGGTGCTCGACGAGCTCAATGCCTCTGAGGAAACTCCCTCGCGACTTGACCGACGTCGTGATTTTTACGGTGTGCTGTACTCATTTGCCGATAGTCCTCGCGCGGTAGCACTCGTCGACAACCTGCGCGCGGCAGTTGGCCATTACCTGTTGCTCCAGCGAGTGGAAGAGACTCCGGTCCATACGGAACTGCTTGAGTACTTGCGCATCCGTGACGTGGAGGGTGCACGCGCTTGGCTCGCCCGACACTTGAACCGCGTGTCTGAGACGCTTCAGCATCTCGTTGGTCAACGGGACGACTGAGGCCGCGATCACACACCTGGTTCTATAGCGACGAGGGCTTCACCTGAATCGTTGAAGGACCGCCGAAGCCTTGACGAGGTGTCGAGCCGGGAATCGAATCCCACGCTGCGCCACACTCAGCACACTGCAAGAGCTCTGTGCTCATGGAGTTGTCGCTTGCGCTTTGGCCGCTGTCGATGACGGTGTAGTCGGAGGAGTCGCACTCGGGGCAACTCTCAAAGTGAGGCATGTGCGTCCATTCTGAGCTTACGAATAGCTCGATCGTATCGGTGTGGAATGCCGCGCTCGACTCCGGGTGTGCGCCCGCTCAACTCGGATTGGGCTGGTCGGAAGAGAGGCTGCGAACGAAGTCGTCCATGCTTGACTCGGGCCCGCCACCGTCCACCCACGCGTTCTTGACCTCCTTGATCGACGCGATTTCGTCCTGGACGAGTCGCGCCAGGGGCATGGCAAGGTGAACATTGTCGGCGTGCTGCATGACAATTCGCATATCCTTCTCTGCCCACGGCATTGGTCGAGATCGTGTCCACGTCTCGAGCGCCCAATTGTTTGCGCTACTGAGCATGAGTGCCTCGCGCAACGGTTCGAGGTCGACTCCGAGCCGATCACCGAGGCGCATCGCCTCGTAGTTGGCGGTAACGGTCGCCCACAAGACATAGTTGTTCAGCATCTTGCCGACTTGCCCCGCGCCAACGCCACCCAGGATGCGAATGTCTGACGCAATGGCATCGAGTGCAGGGCGCACAGCGTCAATGACCGCGTGATCGCCGCCGAGCAGAATGAGGAGGGTTGCGTCCTCGGCCGATGGTTCACCGCGGCACACCGGTGCATCGATGACGTGCACCGCACTCTCCCGGCAAACCTGCTCCGCGTGGATAACGGTCTGTGGTTCGACAGTGCTGCAGATCGCGATGACGTGGCCGGGTCGGGCTGTTGTGAGAAGCCCTGTGCGGTCTGACTCGATTACCTCGGAGACCTGTTCGTCAAAGCCGACCACGACAAGAGTCATTGCTGTTGTTGCGGACGACCCAGCGGGGGAGCCGACGACCTCGACCCCCACCCGGGCAGCGGCATCGCGCGCTTCTTCGCGCACGTCGAACCCGACGACCCGGAAACCCTTCGCAAGCAAGTTGCGGGCCATCGGTAGGCCCATTTTTCCGAGACCGATGAGGCCGACTCCCTCATTGAGCGATCGAGTTGTGCTCTCGGCAGGTGTGTGCGTGGCGTTGACCACGAGTGGCGCTCCTCTCCCTGTCAGTCAAGGGGATCTCTAGCCGGCGGGGTCGTCCTCCAGCAGGTGTGATTGGTCAGGACGGGGGAGCTTCGTCGTAGGAAACGCCGAAGACGACCACCCCGCCGTTTGTCTGTTCGAGAAGACCGAGAACCTCACCGTCGTGCTCGGGATCAAGATCGCCGTCGCGAATCTCGAACACAATGTGCGGACGCCCTTCGAAAACGTCGCCAATCTTTCGAGTCGTTACCTCGATAACGTCAGAACCGGCGCGGTCAAGAATGCGCCGGTTGAGGGGATGACACGCGGTGTCGGTGGGTTTGGCGCCCTTCGGCAGGCGTGCATACACCAGAGCATGAAGCCCAATCGGGCGGCCGCTGTTCTCCGTCGACATTGTGTTCCTTCTCTCGTGAACGGGGATTGCATTGCGTGGTGGGGATCTCGTCTTGGCTAAATCGGGCCGACTAGATTTGGACTGACCGGCTTTCTGGTTGATGAGCTTAGGCGAACGCCATGTTCCTGCCGGGACGCTGTCGGAGAGAGCTCCTACCCTCCGAGAGCCATTCTTTGGATAGAGTATCCAATCGCGCGCGGTGCGCAGCAATGAGGAGAAAAATGGCCGAGATCTCCGACATGGACGACTCATCAGAACCGCTCAGCGCTCGGGAGATGCTCCGCCGTCGAGACTTCGCCATCTACTGGTGGAGCGGGTTCATTTCGTCCCCTGGCAACTGGATGCACAATGTGACGGCATCCGTCGTGATGTACACCCTGACCGAGTCGCCGCTCATGGTCGGTCTCCTCAACTTCGCCATCTTCATACCGAATCTCCTCATTAGCCTGCCCGCGGGCGTACTCGGAGATCGATTCGACAGGCGCTGGGTGGTCGCACTGTCAAACGGTCTTGGTGCACTTGCGGCAGTCGCGTTGACGATACTGAGCGTCTGGGGAAACCTGGAGCCAGCATCCCTCATCGCTTTGTGTTTCGTGATCGGGTGTGCCAACCCTCTCGCGAAGCCGGCCTTGAGCGCGATGATTCCGGCGCTCGTGCCTCGGGAGTCAATTGGCCGTGCGACCGCGCTGTACATTGTTCAGTTTCAATTTGGCCAGACCGCCGGACCTGGGCTCGCGGCGCTCCTGCTCTTGACAGCGTCACCGAGCTGGGCATTCGGACTCAACGCGCTGAGTTATCTCGCTCCCATTGTGGCGATGCTCATCATCAGGTTTCCCGAGAAGGCCAGCAGCGAACCCTCGTCGGGTGAACGACAGCGGGGGTCGATCATGGAGGGGCTTCGTTACATTTTTCGTGATCGAACCATGCGTCTTGTTCTCATTGCGATCGTCTTGGCCAATGGGGCAGTTGAAGCTCTGCGGATTCTCTCTCCATCGTTAGCGGCGGAACAGGGCGTGCCCGAGGCTGCGGGCCTCATTGTGATGGGGTACAGCATTGGTGGGTTGCTAGGCCTAGTGTTCTTTGGTCAAGCAGAACGGCACATCCCGCCACAGCGATTGCTGCCCGTGGCCTTCGCACTCCAGGCGATCGGGCTCGGGTTCGTCGCCGTTGCTCCAACCGTAGCGCTGATGCTGGTCGCAGCGATTCCCATAGGTGTGGGCTTTTCGCTCGCTATTCCTCGACTGAGCGCGGGGCTACAGTTGCGCGCGGCCGACAGCTATCGCAGTCGAGTGATGGCTGCTTTCACGATGGCCCACCTTGGCTTACGCCCGTTCTTTGCCTTGCTCGCTGGCGCCCTGGCCACGCTCTCGATCGACGGCACGATCATCGTATTCGTTGTTCTTGCGCTCGCTGCCGCCGTCTTTGTCGGTCGGCGCAACATCGTCGGACCAGACCCGAAGCCTCTCGACTAAGGCGACGACTGAGTCTCGCAATCGCCGCTGTCGCGCCGGAGCGGAACACTCTGTTCGGGAGTTCCGCCACAAAAAGGGACTCGGACGCTTCGCCATCTCATTGCGTTGATTTTGTATCCAGGACCTGTTAGCTTTCGGGTACATTCTCAGCATTGCCGCGTCGTGTGTGGCGGGTGCTGGCGATGCGTCGGTTCATAGATGCCCCACGCGGCAGTAGAGGAGATAGGTCGAATGTCTAGGCTTCCTGACATCAACAATATTGAGCACCGTAAGCAGCCGCTGAGTGACTCGTTTAACAGCGAGATGGGCCCGCGGGAGTCGTGGAACGTGAAGAACCCGCCTACGGAGGCTGTGATCATCAAGGACCTCAAGACGACGGAGCTGACTCCGCGTGAGTACCGCAACACGCGTGCGCGTTTCTACCGTTTGGGTCATGACATTCGTCTTCAGCCGCACTTGAGTGAGCTTCCCCCGATGGGTGCGTCGGTTAATCACCGTCACACGACGGAGGCGGTCATCTACATCGTGTCGGGTGTGGGGTACTCGGTGATCAGTTGGGATGGCGTGAACGAGGAGCGCATCGA
>CALRMP020000048.1:0-23067 GCA_943369205.1 Gulosibacter massiliensis
TGAATGACGCCGGTGACGTCTTCGCCGGCGCGATCTCGAATCCACAGTGCCATCTCCAGCGCATCCAACGGCAGCTCGGTCGGCATGCGACCCATAGTTCTCCAGCCCACGATCCGGCGGGAGAACACGTCGGTGACGAACGCGGTGAACGCCATCCCCGACCAGGTCGGAACATACGTGAAGTCGACCACCCAGAGCTGGTTTGGCCGGCAGGCGGTGAAGTCGCGGTTGACGTGGTCATGCGGCCGCAGCGCTTTCTCATCCGGCTTGGTGGTGATGAGCCGCTTCCCACGACGGATCCCGCGCAGGCCCTGCGTTCGCATGAGCCGTTCGACCGTGCACCTGGCCACCGGGGTGCCTTCACGGCGCAGCAGATGCCACATCTTGCGAACCCCGCTGATCCCACGGCCAAGCTTGCGATCCCAGAAGACCCGCTCGATCTCGGCGATCAGTTGCTCGTCGCGCAGCGCCCTGGCTGAGGCTGGACGCTTTTTGAAGGCGTAGTAACCCGACGGGGCAATCTTCACGCCATGCTCGGTGAGCACTCGGCAGATTGGCTCGACCCCGAACCGGTCACGATGATCGTCGATGAAGTGAACTACCACGGCAGTCGCGGGTCGAGCTCCCGCGCGAAGAACGAGGAGGCCGCCAACAAGATCTCGTTGGCACGCTTCAGCTCACGCACCTCAGCCTCAAGATCCTTGATCCGTTTCGCCTCACTCGTGGTCACCCCCGGCCGCTGCCCGGCATCGATCGCGGCCTGCTTAGCCCACCCTCGAAGAGTGTCGGGGTTCACGCCGGTTCTCTGCCCGATCCGGATGACCGCCGCGTTCAGTGACAGCTCTGGATCTTCCTTCTGGGCTTCTTGCACGAGCCTGACTGCTCGCTCCCGCAACTCCTGCGGATACTTCCTTGGTGCTGGCATGACTTGATCCTCTCGGGGAATCAAGCCCTCCATCAAACCCGGGGCGATTCAGGCTGAAGATCCATGCTCCGGTCAGAGAGAGCTCAACTGCGTGCGTTACCGCTCAACAGACTGGATAGGTGCTCAACGTATTCAGCGAATCGAGAACATGTCAAGGAAAAGAGACCAACTGTTCTACCCCGAAGTGAGAAAGGTCAGAGCGTGCCCCCGAGGCCTCCATTCACACTTCTTGCACGGAAAGGTGCTCGAAACCACTATCGCGCGACGCTAGAGTGCGCCGGGTCGCTTAATGGATCGTCTATTGAGACAGCTGGCCAAGCTGCCGACACGCCCGGGTGGCGAGTCTCAGAAGGCTCTCTCACATCTCTGGATTTTGAGAGACGACTTGTTGGCCTTGGCCGTAAGGCGACCGTCGCCCACAGCATCCGACGCCTCGCGTTCGCTGAGAGCATCACGCTCGTGGCAGGCACATAGCCTGCACGGGTGAAGAATGGGCAGGCCATGCTTGCACTCATCCTCCGGCGGTACTTGAAGCCCTACGGGCTGCTCATCGCGGGCGTCGTCGTCTTTCAGCTCGCTCAAGCCGTCGCCTCGCTCTTCTTGCCCGCGCTCAACGCGGCGATCATCGACCGCGGCATTGCCACGGGTGACACGGCCTACATTCTGCAGGTGGGGGGCGCGATGCTCGCGATCACCCTGGTGCAGATCGCGTGTGCCATCACAGCTGTCTACTTCGGTGCACGCGTCGCGATGGCGCTCGGGCGCGACTTGCGCGGCGCGGTGTTCGCGCACGTCGGCACCTTCTCTGAGCGCGAGGTGAGCCGCTTCGGCGCCCCCTCGCTCATCACGCGCACGACCAACGATGTGCAGCAAGTGCAAATGCTCGTGCTCATGACGAGCACGATGCTCGTGAGCGCTCCGATTCTCGCGATCGGCGGCGTCATCATGGCGCTGCAGCAAGACCTCGAACTCTCGCTCATCATGGCCGTCGCGATTCCGGTGCTGCTCATCGCCGTGAGCGCGATCATCGTGCGTACGGTGCCGCTGTTTCGCGTCATGCAAGAGCGCATCGACACCGTCAACCGCGTGTTGCGCGAGCAACTGACGGGCATGCGCGTCGTGCGCGCCTTCGTGCGCGAGCGGCAAGAGGTCGAGCGCTTCGCCGACGCGAATGCGCAACTCACCGACACGGCGCTGCGGGCGGGCCGGCTGTTTGCGTTGATGTTCCCGATCGTGCTGCTCGTGCTCAACGTCTCGAGCGTGGCTGTGCTGTGGTTCGGCGCCTACCGCATTGAGTCGGGGCTCATGCAGGTCGGTGCGCTCACGGCCTTTCTCACGTACCTCATCCAGATCTTGATGGCCGTGCTCATGGCGACGTTCATCGCCGTGTTGCTGCCGCGGGCGGCCGTCTCGGCCGACCGCATCGGCGAGGTGCTCGAGACGCCGTCCTCGGTGGTGCTGCCGGAGAACCCCGTCACGACGCTCACCGCGAGCGGTCGGGTTGAGCTGCGCGACGTGACGTTTGCGTACCCGGGGGCGGAGCATCCGGTGCTCGACGGCGTCAGCCTTGTGGCCGAGCGCGGAAAGATGACGGCCATCATCGGCAGCACCGGTGCGGGCAAGACGACGCTCATCAGCCTGTTGCCGCGCTTGTTCGACGCGACGGGCGGTGCCGTGCTCGTTGACGGCGTCGACGTGCGCGAGCTCGACGCCGACCTGCTGTGGAGCCGCATCGGCCTCGTGCCGCAACGCCCCTACCTGTTCTCCGGCACGGTTGCGAGCAACCTGCGCTTCGGCAAGCCCGACGCCACCGACGACGAGCTGTGGGCCGCGCTCGAGATCGCGCAAGCCGCCGACTTCGTGCGCGAGATGCCTGAGCAGCTCGAGGCCCCCATCGCCCAGGGCGGCACGACCGTCTCGGGTGGCCAGCGGCAGCGTCTGGCGATCGCGCGTGCCCTCGTCAAGGCACCGGAGATCTACGTCTTCGACGACTCGTTCTCGGCCCTTGATACGGCGACGGATGCTCGCCTGCGAGCCGCCCTCCGCCGCGAGGTCTTCGACGCCACCCTCATCGTCGTTGCTCAGCGCGTTGCCACAGTGCACGACGCCGATCAGATCATCGTGCTCGACCGAGGCGTCGTGGTCGGCCGCGGAACCCATGACGAGTTGCTGGAGAGCAACGAGACCTACGCCGAGATCGTCAATAGTCAGCTACGAGCGGAGGTGGGCGCATGAGCACGGCACCGGCACGGCCCGTCGGCCCCCCTGGTGGAGTGCGCCGCGGACCGATGGGCGGCCCCATGGGCGGCGGCATCGGCATGCCCGCCGAGAAGGCCATGACCTTTGGGCCCTCGGCCAAGCGTCTCGTCGGGCGGCTTGCGCCGGAACGCGGGCTCGTGATTCTCGTGATTCTGCTCGGTGTCGTGAGCGTGCTCTTGAGCGTAGTCGGCCCCGCTTTGCTTGGCATGGCGACCAACATCATCGTCGACGGCGTGTTCGGCAATGGCGATGGCGCGGGTCAGGCCGGGGCGGGCGCCGGCATCGACTTCGATGCGCTTCACATGCTGCTCGGCATCGTCTTGCTCGTCTACGTGTTTTCGTCGGTGTTCTCGTGGCTGCAGGCCTACCTGCTCAACGGCGTGACGCAGCGCACGGTCTATCGACTGCGCGAAGAGGTGCAGGGCAAGCTCAACCGCCTGCCGCTCACCTACTTCGACAAGGTGCAGCGCGGCGAGGTGCTCAGCCGCGTTACCAACGACGTCGACAACATCTCGCAGAGCCTGCAGCAAACCCTCAGCCAATTGCTGACCTCGCTGCTCACGGTCATCGGCGTCATCGTCATGATGTTCGTCATCTCGCCGATCTTGGCGCTCGTCTCGCTCATCACGGTGCCGCTCACGCTCATCATCACCGCGGTCATCGCCAAGCGCTCGCAGAAGCTCTTCGTGGCGCAGTGGGCGCACACGGGCGAGCTCAATGCGCAGATCGAAGAGACCTTCACGGGCCACGCGCTCGTCAAGGTCTTCGGCCGACAGCGCGAAGTCGAGCAGAAGTTCCTCGAGAAGAACGAGCAGCTCTTCACCGCGAGCTTCGGCGCGCAGTTCGTGAGCGGCATCATCATGCCCGCAATCATGTTCGTCGGAAACCTCGTCTACGTCGCCATCGCCGTCGTCGGCGGTCTGCTCGTCACGACCGGTTCGATGACGATCGGCGGCGTGCAGGCCTTCATTCAGTACTCGCGCCAGTTCACGCAGCCGCTCAGCCAGCTCGGCTCGATGGCAAACCTGTTGCAGTCGGGTGTGGCGAGCGCCGAGCGCGTCTTCGAACTGATGGATGCGCCCGAGCAAACCCCCGACCCGTCACCCGCGGCGACCCCTGAGGCCACCACCGGCCGACTGGTCTTCGAGGACGTGGCCTTCCGGTACGACCCCGAGGTTCCGCTCATCGACGGGCTCTCGCTCGTAGCCGAGCCCGGCCAGACGATCGCGATCGTCGGCCCCACGGGGGCCGGCAAGACCACGCTCGTCACCCTCATGATGCGGTTCTACGAGCTCGACGGCGGGCGCATCACGCTCGACGGCGTCGACATCGCCGCGATGACGCGCGACGATCTGCGCTCGCGCATGGGCATGGTGCTGCAAGACACCTGGCTCTTCGGGGGCACCATTCGCGACAACATCGCCTACGGCCGGCCGGATGCGAGCGACGACGAGATTCTCGACGCAGCCCGCGCCACCTATGTCGACCGCTTCGTCGGCGCTCTGCCCGACGGCTACGACACCGTGCTCGACGACGACGGCTCGAACGTGAGCGCGGGCGAGAAGCAGTTGCTCACGATCGCGCGCGCGTTCCTCGCGCGCCCGAGCGTGCTGATTCTTGACGAGGCGACGAGCTCGGTCGACACGCGCACCGAAGTGCTCGTGCAGCACGCCATGGCAGCACTACGCCGCGATCGTACGAGCTTCGTCATCGCGCATCGCCTCTCAACCATCCGCGACGCCGACCTGATTCTGGTCATGGAGTCGGGCCGCATCGTCGAGCAGGGCACGCACGAGCAACTCCTCGCCAAGCCCGGCGCCTACGCGCGCCTCTACGAGGCGCAATACGCCTCACCCTCGGACGAGGCGTAGGTCGGCGCACCGCGTTGCCCGCGCCGAGCATCCGCTCGTTTCTCACAGAAAACGACGCCTCGCACGGAACGGACCGTGCGAGGCGTCGTTTTCGGTACGAGGTGTGGCCCCGCGAACGCCGACGGGGGCGGAGCCGTGTGGCCCCGCCCCCGTCGTGTGAACGTGCCCTACAGCAGGTTCGGGATCTTCTGCTCGGCCGCCGTGTTCGCGCGACGGAAGACGAACGTCACGACCGTCGAGATCAGCACGATGAACAGCGAGTACAGCGCTGGCACGATCAGGATGAGCCCGATGTCAGGGTTGCCCTGGAACGTCAGCAGGATGATCGCGATCGCGAGCGGCCCGTTCTGGATGCCCGTCTCGAGCGCAATGGTGCGCGCGTTGGCCGGGTGCAGACGGATCGCTTTCGAGATTCCGTAGGCGATCAGGATGCCGAACAGACCGAGCCCGATCGCGACGACGTAGACCTGCCACGCCGTCGAGGTCAGCAGCGCCCAGTTGCGCGGAACCCAGGTGGCCACCAGGAACACGATGAAGAACAGCCCGAAGAAGCCACCCAAGAGCTCGAGCACGGCACCGATGTTGGCGCTGTAGCGACGGATGAGCATCCCGAGGACCACCGGAATCAACAGAACGGCCAGCGTGACCACGATGTTGGTGATCGGAATCTGGAACTCCGAGTTTTCACCGGCGAAGAGCAGGCCGCCGAAGATCGCCAGTGCGAGCGGCGTCATGATGATCGCCCACAGAGTAGAGTTCGTCGTCATCATGACGCTGAGCGCGAGGTTGCCCTTCGAGAAGTACGTGAACATGTTCGACGTTGTTCCCGCGGGCACCGCGCCCATGAGCAGTGCCCCGATGGCCAGCGGTGCCGCGATTTCCGGGGCGAGCTGGAAGAGGAACACGAGGCACAGCACGTACGCCAGCACGGGCATGATGCCGAACTGGGTGACGAAGCCGATGATGAGGCCCGAGGGGCGCTTCAGCGCGAGCTTGAAGTCGCGCGGCGTGAGCCCCGCGCCCAGCCCGAACATGATGACGAACACGAGACCGACCAGCAGGTTCTGCTCGAACGGCGTGACGACGTCTTGCTCGTTGACGACCGCCTGTGTAGCGATGATGAGCGGCGTGATCACGAGAGCTCCCTTCCTTGGGTCTCGATACTGGCGGTGGCTGACGTGACGGCCTCGGCTCGCAGCTCACGCCGCAGAATTTTGCCGATTGGGCTCTTGGGCAACTCGTCGACGAAACGCACCGACTTGGGCACCTTGTAGGCCGCGAGCGTCTCGCGGCAGTGCGCGAGCACTTCGGCTTCGGTGGGCGGCGTCTGCGTGCCGACGATGTAGGCACGAACGGCCTCACCCGTCTTGTCGTCGGGGATGCCCACGACGCCGACCTCGAGCACTCCGGCCATCTCGGCGATGCGCTCTTCGATCTCGTTCGGGTAGACGTTGAAGCCGCTGACGAGAACCATGTCTTTCTTGCGGTCGACGATGGTGAAGAAGCCGTCGGCGTCCATCTCGGCGATGTCGCCGGTGCGGAAGAACCCGTCAACGATCGCGATCGCGGTCTCATCGGGCCGCTGCCAGTAGCCGGCCATGACCTGAGGGCCCTTTGCCGCGATCTCGCCCGGCGTGCCGGGGGGAACCTCTTTGCCCTTTTCGTCGATGCAGCGCAGCTCGGTCGACGGAACCGGAATGCCGATCGTGCCGGCCTTCGCGGTGGGGCCGAAGGGGTTGAAGCTCAGCACCGGCGAGGTCTCGGTGAGGCCGTAGCCCTCAACGATCGGGGTGCCGGTGACCTTGCTCCACTGCTCGGCGACGGACTCGAAGAGCGCCATGCCGCCCGCGGCCGAAGCGCGCAAGTGACGGGGCGGGCTGTCGAGGAACCAGCGCTCATTGAGCAGGGCGTTGAAGAGCGTGTTGACGCCCGTGACCCACGTGATTTTGTAGTTCTCGAACGCACGCTTGAGGTTGCTCGGCGGCCGCGGTGACGGCACGAGAATGTTGCGCGAACCGAGGTGGTAGAACGCGAGCAGATTCACCGTGAAAGCGAAGATGTGGTAGAGCGGCAGGGCCGTGAGAACCACTTCGACGCCCGGGCGCATGTAGGCGCCGCACATTTGAATCATCTGCAGCGTGTTCGAGACGAGGTTGCCGTGCGTGAGCATGGCTCCCTTCGAGACGCCCGTCGTGCCGCCGGTGTACTGCAGTGCGGCGATCGTGTCGTGGCCGACACCCTCGAGGTAGCGCTCGAGAGCGGCCGAGTCGCGACGCTCGCGACCCGCGGCAAGCGCCTTCGGGAAGGCGGTGTGCTCGACGGTGATCTTCGGCAGGCTGCGGCTCCAGAGCTTCTGCACCATGCGAATGACGCCTGCAATGACGGGCGGGAAGAACTCGGTGACACGAACGGTCACGACCGTCGAGATCTCGGTCTTCGGAAGCACTTCGGCGAGGCGGTCGGCGAAGAGGTCGCTGACCACGAGCACCGTGGCGCCAGAGTCTGAGAACTGGTGCACCATTTCGGTGGCCGTGTAGAGGGGGTTGGTGTTGACGAGCACGCAGCCCGCCTTCATGACCCCGAAGGCAACAATGGGGTAGCTGAGGCTGTTGGGCATCTGCACCGCGACACGATCGCCCTGCGACAGACCGACGACCTCGCGGAGGTACGACGCGAAGTCGTCCGAGAGCGCGTCAACCTGGGCATAGGTCAGCGAACCGTTCATGCCGTTGGGCATGCACTGCGTGAACGCAATGGTCGAGGCATTAGTGGCGGCCGCCGCCCGGATCATCGCCGGCAGATGAGTGAGAGAGGTCTCTGCCAGGTCAGGCGCGACATCGTCGGCGTAGTGGGGTAGCCATGGGCGTTGGGTCATCGTTGATCTTTCGCCAGAGGGGACACCGCCGGCGGAGCACCGGCGATGGTGAAGCGTGCTTCATGATAGCCCGACGGCACAGGTTCGCGGGCGGCAACCTCGTTGGGCTACTCGGGGTTCTGCAATACCGAGATGATGTTGCCCGCCGGGTCGGTGAACCACGCGATGTCGGGCCCCTGTTCAGCGAGGATTCCACGCACGATTCCCTTCGCGTCGTGGGGCATTCCCGCGTAGCGCTCGAAGACGACTCCGCGACCAATGAGCTCATCAACGGCCGTGTCGAGGTCGTCGACCTCCAGGTTGAGCACCGTGTAAGTCGCGGGCACATGATCGGCCTTGGGGTAGACGAGAACCCACCCACCGCCCGGAAGATCGACCGAGAGTTGGCCCATCATGGCGTCGGTCACGGCAAGACCCACGACATCGCGATAAAGGGTGCGCGCGGCATCAACGTCGGGCGCTGCGAAACCGCTGAAGGCAGAGGTGTAGGCGACCATGCCGGGCACGTTACTCGCGTGCGGGCTCGCCGTCGAGGGTTGTGAAGGTGAGTTCGGGCGAGCCGGGTTCACCTGCTTCGAGCGCGGCAACGAGTTCCATTGCCGTCTGATCGCGGGGGGAGTCTTCGATGGCCGCGAGTGGCCCGAGCACGGTTGATTCGTCGAGCTTCTGCAGTTTGCGCGCCGTAGGCAAGACCTGGCGCTCGAGCGAGCCGACGAAGCCGTTGTAGTTCTTGATCGTGCTCTCGATCGCACGACCGAGCTTCTCGACGTGCCCGGCCATCGTCGACAAGCGCGAGTAGAGCTCGCGGCTGAGGTCGAAGAGCACTTGCGCGTCGGCGGTCAGCACATCTTGCTGCCACGAGAACGCCACGGTCTTGAGCACCGACCAGAGGGTCACGGGGGAGGCGAGCGCAACGCGCTTCGAGAAGGCGTAGTCCATGATCGCCGGGTCTGCTTCCATCGCCGACGACACGAGCGACTCGCTCGGAATGAACGCGATGACCATCTCCGGCGAGGTGCCGAGGCCCGCCCAGTAGGCCTTCGAGCCGAGCGCATCGATGTGAGCGCGCACGGCCTTAACGTGCTCGCTCAGCAGCTTCTTGCGGCGGTCGCCTTCTTCGCCGGTCGCCGTAATGGCAATCTGGCTCGCCGCCAGGTAGGCGTCGAACGGCACCTTCGCGTCGACGGGAATGTGCTTGCCACCGGGCAAGTGAATGACCATGTCGGGGCGGCCAGCGCCCGCGTCAGAGCTCACCGACCACTGCACGTCGAAGTCGACGCGTTCGATGAGGCCCGCGGCTTCGACGACGCGGCGCAACTGAGTCTCGCCCCACACTCCGCGGGTTGAGTTGCTGCGCAAGGCCCCGGCAAGTGACTCGGCCGTCGCGCGCAAGCGCTCTTCGGCCTCCGTCGCCGACTTCAGTTGCTGAGTGAGCTCGCCGTGTTGCAGGCTGCGCTGGGTCTCGAGCTCGGTGACTTTGGCCTGCATCGACCGCAGGGTTTCTTGCACGGGGGCGAGTTGCTGCAGCACTTTACTTTCGGCGCGCTCACGTTCGGCCTGCGCGGCTTGCTCGCTACGCACTCGCTCGACCAGGTCACGGTATTGGTCTTGCGCCGTCGTGATTTGCTCGCGCAAGCCTGCTGCGGTTGCTTGCAGTGCCGCGAGCTCGGTCGACAGCCCAGCACGGTGTTGCGCTTCTTCGGCGCGAATCTCGGCGATCGTGGTCTGGTGGCGAGCCTCGATGACCGCGGGGGCGTCGCCGCTCGACCGGCGCCCGAGCACGAGCCCCAGCAGCGCGCCGATCACGGCGCCGACAACGAGCCCGATGAGCAATGGCAGCAGAAAGTCCATGTCGGTCAGTGTGCCAGGGTCAACCGACGCTGGTCGGGCCCCGCGCCCTACGCTGAGCGCATGAGTGCCACGCCCGACCCCCACGACGTGAGCGCCGACGACGTGCGCTATTTGCTCGCCGTCGCGCGCGTCGGCCGGCTGGTCTCGGCGGCGGCCCTGCTCGGCGTCGACCACACCACTGTGCGACGGCGCCTCGATCGACTCGAGGCAGCACTCGGCGTGCGGCTGCTCGATCGGGGAGCCGACGGCTGGCAACTCACGGCGATCGGCCGCGAGGTGGTCGAGCGCGCGGCACCGCTCGAGGGGTTGGTCGAGCAAGTCATTGCGGCAGCGGTCTCTGGCGCGGACGCCGTGCGGGGCACCGTGCGCGTCGCCGCGCCCGAGGGGTTCGGCTCGCTGTTCGCGGCGCCGGCGTTGGCGCGGGTGCGGGCCGAGCATCCCGGAATCACGGTCGAATTGGTCACGTCAACCCGCCCGCTGAGCTTGCGGGGCTCGGGCTTCGACCTCGCGATCACGGTCGGGTCGCCCGCCGGCTCGCGCGTGCGCTTTGAGCTGCTGACCGAGTATGCGCTGCGGCTCTACGCGGCTCCGAGCTACCTCGCCGCCCGGCCGCCCGTGCGCACCGTGAGCGACCTCGACGGCCATGACCTGGTGTTCTATGTGGATGCTCTTCTCACCGTGCGCGAACTCGACCTCGCCACGCTCGGGCTCGAGGGCATGCGGCTCGGGTTCGGCTCGACGAACGTGTTTGCGCAACTCGAGGCGACCCGGGCCGGAGCGGGCATCGGCCTGTTGCACGCCTTCATGGGCGAGGGTGCGCCCGGGCTCGAACCGGTGCTGGCCAACGAGGTCGACGTGCGGCTGCCCTTCATGCTCTCGCAGCGACCCGACAGCCCCGCGGTCGATGCGGTGGCGATCGCGCGCGCAGCCCTGCAGCGCGAGGTCGCCGAGCGGCGGAACGAGTTGCTACCCGAGGGGTGATCGCGCGCGAGCATCCGTCGACACGAATGTGCACTTTCGCACATCGCATGTGCACCAATGGTGCTTGATCGCAGATGCTGAGAAGCGCAGACTGGGTGCAGAGCCCCGCGTTCGGGCGCTCGAGACGCAAAGGAGTCATCATGTCGGTTGTTCAGCACTGGGTCGGCGGCGCCGTGTTCGCGGGAGCATCAACCCGCACCGCGCCGGTCTACAACCCCGCCACGGGCGAGGCGCAGCGCGAGGTCGCCCTGGCGACGACGGCCGACGTCGACCACGCCGTGCAGGTAGCCAAGGCCGCCTTCCCCGGCTGGTCGAACACCTCGATCGCGAAGCGTCAGCAGATCATGTTCGCGTTCCGGGAGGGCCTTAACGCGCGCAAAGACGAGCTGGCAGCGATTCTGACGAACGAGCACGGCAAGGTGTTGAGCGATGCGGGCGGCGAGATCGCCCGTGGCCTCGAGGTCGTCGAGCTCGCCTGCTCGATTCCGCAGCTCATGAAGGGCGAGTTCAGCGAGAACGTCTCGACGGGGGTCGACGTCTACTCGATCAAGCAGGCCATCGGCGTCGTGGGCATCATCAGCCCCTTCAACTTCCCGGCCATGGTGCCGCTGTGGTTCTTCCCGCTCGCGATCGCGGCCGGAAACACCGTCGTGCTGAAGCCCTCGGAGAAAGACCCGAGCGCTGCGATCTGGATGGCCGAGCTCTTCAAAGCCGCCGGTCTGCCCGACGGCGTGTTCAACGTCGTCAACGGCGACAAGGAGAGTGTGGATGCTCTCCTCGAGCACCCCGACGTCGCGAGCATCTCGTTCGTTGGCTCGACGCCCATCGCGAAGTACATCTACGAGACGGCCTCGAAGCACGGCAAGCGTGTGCAGGCTCTCGGTGGTGCCAAGAACCACATGCTCGTGCTGCCCGACGCCGACCTCGACCTCGTGGCCGACTCGGCCGTCAACGCGGGCTTCGGCTCGGCCGGCGAGCGCTGCATGGCCATCTCGGTGGTCGTCGCCGTTGAGCCTGTGGCCGACGCGCTCATCGAGAAGATTCAGTCGCGCATGGCGACCCTGAAGGTCGGCGACGGCACGCGCAACTGCGACATGGGCCCGCTCATCACTGAGGTGCACCGCGACAAGGTCGCGAGCTACCTCGAGATCGCTGAGCAGGATGGTGCCGAGATCGTCGTCGACGGTCGCGGTATCGAGGTTGACGGCGACCCCAACGGCTTCTGGCTGGGCCCGACCCTCATCGACAAGGTGCCGACGAGCTCGAAGGTCTACACGGAGGAGATCTTCGGCCCCGTGCTCTCGGTCGTGCGCGTCAAGAGCTACGACGAAGGCCTCGCACTCATCAACGGCTCGCAGTACGGCAACGGCACGGCGATCTTCACGAACGACGGTGGTGCTGCGCGTCGCTTCCAGAACGAGGTGACCGTGGGCATGGTCGGCGTCAACGTGCCAATCCCCGTGCCCGTCGGCTACTACTCGTTCGGTGGCTGGAAGAACTCGCTCTTCGGCGACGCCAAGGCCTACGGCACGCAGGCGATTCCGTTCTTCACGCGCGAGAAGGCGATCACCTCGCGCTGGCTCGACCCGAGCCACGGCGGCATCAACCTGGGGTTCCCGCAGAACTAAGGTGCTCGCGGGTCGCGCCCAGTGCGCGGCCTGCGGTGCGCATCCGGCGCCGAGGCGCTAGAAGAGCTGGCGTGATTGATACGGCGCGATGATGCGCATGATCGTGCCGTCAGGGTCAACGAGCGCGGCGACCATGTCGGTGATCTCGTCGGGAATCGGAATCTTCGACGGGTCGACGGCGTCGACGAGGTAGGCCGTGCCGAGCGCGTCCGGATAGTTCAACGGCGGTGATGCGGCGAGCACGTCGGCGAGGTCGCCTCCGACGGTCAGATCATCGAGCGTCCGGATGCTCACACCATTGATCGGCTCACCCGTGTCAACCTGCACCGACGACGGCAAGAAGTACTCGTTGCGCGGCTTCTGGAGGTTCGTGGCGGTGAAGTACGAAAAGCCCATGAAGTCGTAGCTGTCGTAGTTGGCGTAGTGCGTGCCATCGCCCGTGCGCGTGCCGGGCGTCGGTGCGGGGCCGAAGGCGAGTTCGAGCACCTCCAGCTGGTCGGCCGTTTCGTCGGCCCACACAAATGAGCCGATGAGCGTGCCCTCAGAGTCATAGAGTTCGACGCCCGCGCCACGAACGACAAGCTCGGCGGGCACCGGTGCTGCCACCGGCTCGGGAGTTGTGGTGCTCGAAGGCGTCTCTGTCACCGGCGCGGCGGTCGGAGTGCTGGCGGGGGCGGGGGTGGCGCAGCCGGTGAGGCCGATGACGGCGAGGGCGGCGAGCGCGAGGAGGCGACGGGGCATAGTGCGAGCATCCCGTCTCACGGGGACGTCGACAATAAGCAGTTATTGCTTAGGCGCGTGCGCAGCGCACCACCCTGAGCACTGCCTGTCGGCGCGCCCGCGCGCCCCTCGGCCGGCTGCTAGAGCGGGTTCGACTCCCACGGCGAGATGATCTTCACGATCGCTCCGGAGCCGTTCACGATGACGCCGATCGTGTCGGTCGAGTTCTCCGGGTCGCCGATGACTGACGGGTCGACAGGGTCGAGCAAGTAGACGGTTCCGAGCGGGTGGGGGCGGTTGATGACGGGAGAAAGCGCGAGCACCTGCGCGAGCGTGCCGCCGACCCGGAGGTCTCGGGTGGTTCGCACGGTCACGCCATTGATGGCGCTACCGGTGTCGATCTGCACGGCCGAGGGCAAGTGGAACTCGCTGCGGGGTTTGCCGAGGTTGGTGGCAGACAAGTAGGTGAACCCACCGCTGTAGGTGTAGGTCTCGTAGTCGGCAATGTGTGTGCCGTCGCCTTCGACGAGCGCGGTTGCTGACGGTGCTCCGAACGCGATTTCGAGTACGGCGAGCGCGGTCGTCGCCTCGTCGGCCCAGGCGAACGCGCCAATCTCGGTACCCTCCGAGTCGTAGAGTTGCACGCCCAGAGTGCTGACCACCAGTTCAGCGGGCACGGCCACGGGGTCGGCGCTGGCCGTCGGGGTCGGCGTGCTCGCAGCGCTCGTCGGCGACGTCGCCGTGGTCGGCGCGGCCGATGGTGCCGGTGCCGGAGCGGTGCATGCCGTGAGCGCGACCATCATGACGACGGCGAGAGACAGAGTGCGGGTCAGCATGCCACCAGCATGGGCCTGGCGGTCAGGGTGATCAATGGGGGTTCTCCCCTATAGCCCGCTCGCGCCTTTAGGTATGATCTAAGCCATGACCACCGCTGTTCAGGCCCCGCTCCAGCTGCACGATTCCGTCGACGAAGCCTTCGTCGCCCAGTACGCGCGCGACGGGTTCGCCGTGCTGCGCGGCGCCCTGACTGCGGCCGAAGTGGCTGAGGTCAACTCCGAGGCCCTGCGCATTTGCCGAGCAGGCCTGAACCCGTCGGATTCGGCAGTGGATGCTCACCCGGGGCAGAGCGACGCCGACGTGCTGCGGCAGTACCTGTGCATCCACCACCCGCACAAAATCAGTGAGGTCGCCCGGCAGATCATGCGTCATCCGCGTATGGTCGATGGGCTGACGAAGGTCATCGGCCCGAACGTCAAGGCCATGCAGTCGATGCTGTTCATCAAGAGCGAGGGCAAGCCGGGCCAGGCCTGGCACCAAGACGAACACTTCATTCCGACCCGCGACCGCTCGCTGTGCGGAGTATGGATCGCGCTTGACGACGCCACGACCGAGAACGGCTGCCTCTGGGTGCTGCCCGGCTCGCACGCGCGCGGCGTGCTCTACCCCGACCGCGAGCAGACCGACGAGCGCTTTGACTGCACCGACGAGGCCTTCGGGTTTCCGTACACCGACGACGACGCGATCGCGGTGGAGGTGCCCGCCGGCGCGGCGCTGTTCTTCAACGGCTACCTGCTGCACCGCTCACTCGAGAACAGCGGCAAGCACGGCTATCGCCGCGCGCTCGTCAACCACTACATGAGCGCCGAGTCGCTGTTACCGTGGCAAAACAGTGAGGGGCGCTACTTCGCCGAGTACGACTTCCGTGACATCGTGCTTGTCGCCGGCGAAGACCCCTACGCCTATAAAGGCCTGCGCGACCTGAGCGTGCCGGGCTCGCGCGCCGACAAGTCGGGCGGCTGCGACCGCTAGGGGTGCGCGGCGAGGGGTGCCGGCATCGGTATGCTCTCGCGCATGAAAAACCTGCAGGCCGCCGATCTGCACGCCCTGCTTAATGCCGCCGCTCGGCTTGCCCAGATCACGACTCCTGTCGCCCTTCGCGAGGTGGCGGTCGAGATCGTTTTCGATCTCGTGCCGTCGACCCGTGCGGGATGGGTCACGATCGATCTAGCGACGGGCGCCATGAGCGGCAACCACCTGCCCGAGCCGATTCCGTTCGTGATTCCCCTCATGCCGCGCGTGCTCACCGAGGTGCCGATGGTGGCCGAGCTGCTGGCCGCTCCCGAGCCGGGGTCGTTGCGCATCAGTGACACCCTGACTCCGGACGAGTGGCACGCACGGCCGCTCTACGAGCAGGTCTACCTGCCGCTCGGCGGCGAGTATCAGATCGGTTCGCTGCTCAGCGTTGATGACGGCCTCGTCGACACGCTCGCCGTCTTCCGGGCAGACAGCGACTTCACCGACCGCGAGCTTTCGCTCGTCGAAGAGTTCGCGCGTCAGGTGAGGGCAACCCTCGCTCGGCTGCGTGCGGCGGCGGCTCGAGACACCCGCGGGCTCTTGACCGCCCGTCAGCGTCAGGTTCTCGCTTCCCTCGAATCCGGGGCCACCGTGCGCCAGGCGGCAGCGGCTCTCAGCATTAGCGAGAAGACCCTCGAGAATCACCTCCAGACGATCTACCGACGCCTCGGCGTCTCGAGTCGCACCGCGGCGCTCAACCGTCTGTCGGGCTGAGCGCGCAGCGCCGCTGGGGGATTTCCCCCATCGAAGCCCCCGAATGGCCCTCCCTACAGTGAGGGAGTGACTTCTCGCTTGCCGCTCGCGGCCGCCCCCGCAACCCTGGCCCTTCTCGCTTTGCTGGCCGGATGCTCCGCTCCCGCCACCGAAACCCCCACCGACCCGGGCTCCGGGTCTGAGGGCACCACGGAGACCGAAGCCCCCACCGACGGCGCCTCGGGCCTCGACCTGCCGGGGCAGACGGTCGGTTCTGACACCGACTGCTCGTTCTTGAGCAACGACCAGGTGGCCGAGATCTGGGGCTTCTCGGTCGTCGACAACGACATCTCGATGGTGATCGAGGCCGGAGGCGCAGGCGGCATTCTGTACGGCTGCGACTACAACCAGAGCGACGACGGCACGGGCCTCACGATCGGTGTCGAGGTGCGCGAGTTCTTCGAGGCCGCAGGAGCCACGCAGTACTTCGCCGATGCGCTGAGCGGCGCCGCGTTTGACGGCGACGGCGGCATTCTGATCGAACCCGTCTCGGGCGTCGGTGAAGAGGCTGGGGTGCAGACGAATGCAGAGTTGCTCGGAACCCCCCAGAACCTCAACGAGATTCTGCTCGTGCGCAACGGTGTTCTCATGGTGCAGATCAGCGTCACCGACATCATCAACGGCGTGAAGCCGGAGTACCGCGAGTTGCTCGTCGAGACATACGAGGCGGCTTTCGGCGGCTAGGCCGGGCTCACCGTCGCGGCGGCGCCCGAGCTGACACTCGCAACGGTGGGAGCCGGAGCGCCCGTACGGCCGATTGCTGTACCGCACGCGCGCGCGAGCTCGGCCAGCTCGGTCACGTCGTGCCGGTTGGCCGCGTGGACGATGATCGCGGCACACGCCTCGGCGTCGGCGAGGGCATCGTGGTGCGCGAAGTCCTCGAAGCCCGCGGCCATCGCCGCAACCGGCAGGCGGTAGGAGTCGAGGTGGTAGGTCTTGCGGGCAATCCGCAAGCTGCACACGTACGTCAGGCTCGGCACTTCGAGCGCGCTCGCCTGCTGCGCCGCGGTCAACACGCCCATGTCGAAGCCCGCATTGTGCGCCACGAGGGTGTCGCCATCGACGAAGGCGAGGAGGGCATCCACCTGATCAGCCCACAGGGGCGCGTCGATGATGTCGTCGGCGGTGATGCCGTGGATTCGCGTGTTCCACTCGAGCATGTCGTCAAAGCCGAACGGCGGGCGGATGAGCCAGCCCGCCCGATCAACGACCTTGCCGTCGCGCACCTTCACGAGCCCGACCGAGCACGCCGAAGCCGCGTGGTTGTTGGCGGTCTCGAAGTCGATCGCGGTGAAGTTCAGCGGCACGTGACGATGCTCGCATGAGCCGCCGACGCGGGCCCTGGGGCACGCCGCGCGGGCCTAGCCTGGTGAGGTGCACTTGCTCCGACGCTATTCGCCCGCCGTGCTCGCTCAACTCTTTTGGGCGATGAACTTCGTCGTCGGCGACCGCGTCATTGCCGAGTTCACACCGCTCGAGCTCACGTTCTTCCGCTGGCTCGGCGCCTTTCCGATTCTGCTCGTCATCACGCTGTGGATCGAGCGGCAGCACCGCGACAAGTGGCGGCTCGCGGCGAAAGAGTGGTGGATTCACATTGTCCAGGCCGTGCTGGGCATGGTCGGGTACACCCTCCTGCTCTATGCGGCGCTCGACACCACCTCGCCGGTCAACGCGAGTGTGATCAGCGCCATCAACCCCGCGATCATCGCGCTCGCGGCGGTCGTGGTGCTGGGGGAGCGCATCCGTCGCGGCGGAGTTCTTGGCATCGCCATCTCGTTCGTCGGCGTCGTGATCGTCGTGTTGCTCGGCGGCTCGGGCGGCATCTCTGACGTGAGTGTCGCGGTCGGCGACCTCCTGATTCTTGGCGCGATTCTCGCGTGGACGGCCTACGTCATCATCAGCCGGCGCATCCAGACGCCGCCCATCACCGCGACGACGGTGCAAGTGGGGATGAGCGCGCTCATGCTCGCGCCCGTCATGGCTCTCGTCGGCATTCAGGCGCAGCCCTCGGCCGAAGGCTGGTGGGGCCTCGCGATCATCATCATCTTCCCGAGTGCGCTTGCCTACCTCCTCTGGAACGTCGCCGTCACCCAACTCGGCCCCTCGCGCACGGGCGTCTTTTTGAACCTGCTGCCGGTCTTCACGGCGATCATCGCGGTCGCGCTCGGTGACGCGATCACCGTGTGGCAGGTCATCGGCGGCATCATCGTGCTTGCTGGCGTCTACCTGACGACGCGGCCGGGGGCGACGATTACGGCCGACGAGGTGGCGGCGATGGATGCTGCTGCCGAGCCCCCCGACGACCGCGCCAGCACTCCCTAAGCGCGAGGGTCGCGCCGCATTCCCACGGCCTCGGTGCCCGTCAACTCGGCGAGCGTCGTGGTCTGCTCAAAGCCATGGCGCACGTAGAGCCGACGGTTGGCCGGTGCAGACGACTCCAGGTAGGCAGTTTGTTGGGTCGCGTCGAGCACCGCGAGGCGGCTCTCGAGCAGCGCTGACCCGACGCCGAGGCCGCGGGCGCTGCCACTCACGCCGATGGTCGCGAGGTACCAGTGTGGCTCGTGGGGGCGCAGGTGGCCGACAGCCGCCGACAGGCGGATCGCCCGCGCGAGCCCGCGCACGCCGAGAGTGCGCAGGTATCCGCCAATGTGTCGAAGCTGGTGCAGCTTCTCGAGACCCCGCTCGGGACCCTCCCACGCCGCGACGCCGAGCAGCGCGCCATCAGCCCCTTCGGCGAGGTCGATGATGCCAGAAGCTCCCGCGCCCGAGCGCAGCGTGACCGTGAAAAAGTCGGTGAGATTCGCGTGGTCGCGGCGCCCCTCGGGCACGAACGCGTGGATCATCGGGTCGTCGCGAAAGGCCTCTGCGAGCACGGCAGCGGCCGCAGGCACGTCGGCAGCGAGCGCGGGGCGAACGGTAACGGTCATAATCGCTCTCCTCTGTTGTCCGTTTGGATAACAAGAGTCTTGGGTGCGTATGTTGGAAGATGCTGAAAGCCGAGCGGCGGGAATAACCCTGCGGCGACAGGGCTTGACCCGAACATGACGAAGCTCGGGTTCTTGTCGTTCGGCAACTGGATGGGCGTCACCGGCTCGCGCACGCGCACGGGCGGCGAGGCGGTGCTGCAGGGCGTCGAGCTCGCAGTCGCGGCCGAAGAGGTCGGCGTTGACGGCGCGTTCTATCGCGTGCACCACTTCGCCCAGAACCACTCGAACCCGTTCCCGATGATGGCGGCCGCAGCGGCCCGCACGAGCCGCATCGAGCTCGGCACGGGTGTCATCGACATGCGCTACGAAAACCCGTGGGCGCTCGCCGAGCAAGCCGGAGCAACCGATCTCATCAGCGGCGGCCGGCTGCAGCTCGGCATCAGTCGGGGGTCACCAGAGAACGTCATCGACGGTTGGCGCTCGTTCGGCTACGTGCCGACCGAAGGGCAGAGTGACGCCGACATGGCGCGTGAGCACACCGACCTCTTCCGTCGCGCGATCGACGGCGAAGGCTTCGCGCCGGGCAACCCGCGCGTGATTGGCACCGCGTCGCCTCAGCCCGTCACCCCGCAGTCACCCGGCCTCGCCGACCGAATCTGGTGGGGCGCCGGCACGCGGGCGACCGCGGTCTGGACCGCCGAGCAGGGCATGAACCTCATGAGCTCGACGCTGCTGACCGAAGACACCGGCGTGCCGTTCGACGAACTGCAGGCCGAGCAGATCGCGATGTTCCGGTCAGCGTGGGCCGCAGCCGGGCACACGCGCACGCCCCGCGTCTCGGTGAGCCGGAGCATCCTGCCCATCATCGACGACGAGACGCAGTACTACTTCGGCGTGCAAGCGCAGGGTCCGCAACGCGACCAGGTCGGCATGCTCGACGGAGCGCAATCGCGCTTCGGCCGCTCGTACATCGGCGAGCCCGACCAGATCGCCGCCGAGCTCGCGCGCGACGCGGCGGTTCGGGATGCTGACACCCTGCTCGTCACCGTGCCCCACCAACTCGGCGTCGAGTTCAATGTGGCGCTTCTCGAGGCGATCGTGAAGCACGTGATGCCCGTGGTCGACGCGGAGGTTGTGCCCTCGCTGGCGTAGCGCGGTACTACGGGGCGGTTCCTCGAAAGACGGCCGCCAAGACGCTGAGTTCCCCCTGCTCAAGCCACCCGTTCACGCTCACTTGTGTCACTCCCCGCAAGCGTTGAGGCAAGGTCGCCTCACTCCTCTGGCCGTCGCAGGTCAGTGGCATGGTGACCGAATCAGTGCCTCCCGGCGCGGAGAGTACGGTTACCGTGAGCTGCGCCTTACCGCCCCCGAAGCAGACCACGTCGACACCGTCGAGGTCGACTGCTTCGGAGAAGTCAACGGTCGTCCCTTGGTCACCGGGAGCATTCTCGGCCCGTGGCCCGATCGTTCCGGAGGTCGTCGCCAACACTCCGTCCTGGTCCACCGCGTCCTCGAGAAAGTCGTTCGCCTCCCTCTGGGCGGCACCCACGTCGGGCGCTTCTGCAGGCACACAAGCGGAAAGGCTCAGCGTCGTGACCGTGGCAACCGCCATCGTGATCGCGAGCAATAGTCGACGGTCGCGCATGGGGGTCACAGTAGCACTGGGAGTACTGACGAGGAGAAATGCCTCGACGCCGCAGAGCGCACGCGGGCGCCCGCGCAGGTCTAGTATCAGCACCGGAGAGCCGGGAAGCCTGGTCGGCCCGCGACAACGCGGAGTGCATCGGCGTCCGCCGGGGCACTGACGTGCAATGACGAAAGGCCGCCCCCTGTGTCATCCATCCCTCTCATTGAAACCTCGGCGCTTACTAAGCGCTTCGGGCGAGTGACCGCCCTCAACGAACTCGACCTGCAGGTCGCCGACGGCGACGTGCACGGCTTTCTCGGCCCGAACGGCTCCGGCAAGTCGACGACGATCCGCGTGCTTTTGGGTCTCATTCGCCCCACGAGCGGCACCGCCCGCGTCTTTGGCCTCGACCCGTGGAGCGACGCCGTCACGATTCACCGCGACATCGCCTACGTGCCGGGCGACGTGAGCCTGTGGCCCGGGCTTACGGGCGGCGAAGCGATCGACCTGCTGACCAGCCTGCGCGGTGGCGCTGACGCGACGCGTCGGGCTGAGCTCATCGAGCAGTTTGAGTTCGACCCGCGCAAGAAGGCCCGCACGTACTCCAAAGGCAACCGTCAGAAGGTCGCCCTCATCGCGGCGTTCGCGCGGCCCGCTCGGCTCTACATTCTCGACGAGCCCAGCTCGGGCCTCGACCCCGTGATGGAGTCGGTGTTCCGTCAGCAGGTGGAGCGCGTGCGCGCCGAGGGTGCGACCGTGCTGCTCTCGAGCCATGTGTTGAGCGAGGTCGAGCAGTTGTGCGACCGCGTGACGATCATCCGTGACGGAGCCGTCGTCGAGAGCGGCTCGCTTGCCGAATTGCGGCACTTGAGCCGCACGTCGTTCCGTGTGGCGGGCGTCGACGATGTTGCCGCACTGCAGGCAATAGCGGGGGTGCACGACGTCGCGATGGTGGGCGACTCGGTGACCTTCGAGGCGGATGCCGACGCGATCTCTGCGGTGCTCGCCGCCGTTGCAGGCCAGCGCGCGACCGCCGTCACCGCGGCGCCGGCCTCGCTCGAGTCGCTGTTTCTGCGTCACTACGGCTCGGTGCGCTGATGCGCGCGTTCATGACCGTGTTCGCGGCGCAACTGCGGCGCGACCGCTGGGTGCTGTCGTTCTGGATCGGCGGCATCGCCCTGCTCGGCATCGCGATCGCGTCGGCAATCACGACACAATTCGCCGATGAGGCTGAGCGGGCCGCCATCGTCGCGATCGCCGCGGGCAACCCCGCCTTCTTGTTTCTGCGGGGGCTTCCCGACGGGCTGAGCGTCGGAGCGGTCGCCTTCTTCCAGGGCTACTCGTTCACGGCGGTGCTCGCCGGCCTCATGAGCACCTTCCTCGTGGTGCGCCACTCGCGCGCCGACGAAGAGGCGGGCCGCGCCGAACTGCTCGGGTCGACCCCCATCGCGCGCTCGACAACGCTCGCCGCGACGATCGTGCTCGGGATGCTCGCCAACCTCGTTCTCGCGGTGCTGCTTGCTCTGGCTTACGTCGCCGGAGGTCTGCCCGTCGAGGGCTCGATCATCGCGGCGCTCGCGGTCGGAGCCGTCGGGCTCGTGTTCGTTGGCATTGCGGCCGTGATTGCACAGCTCATGCCCTCGGGGCGCTCGGCGAACGGTGTGGCCTCGGCCGTCGTCATCGGCGCGTACCTCGTGCGCGGAATCGGCGATGCGCTCGGTACCCCGAGTGACGACCTGCTCACGGTGACGCCGAGCCCGATCTCGTGGCTGTCACCGATCGGCTGGGGGCAGGCGACCCGGCCCTACTCGGAGCCCACGCTGCTGCCGTGGCTGCTGTCGCTCGCGGTGTTCGCGGCGGTCAGCGCGCTCGCGCTCGCGCTACGGTCACGCCGCGACTTCGGATCGAGCCTCGTGCCCGACCGCTCGGGTCGCGCGGGCGCACGCCTCGGCGGGCGCAGCGTGCTCGGTCTCGCGTGGCGGCTGCAGCGCTCAACCGTGCTGGGGTGGGCGATCGGCGTACTCGTGCTCGGGTCGATCGCGGGTGGCCTGGCCCCCGTCGTGGCGCAAGCCGTGGCCGAGAACGACACCCTCGCGGGGCTTATCGGCAGCCTGGTACCGGGCACCGAGGCCGAGACGGCCGACGTCTTCATCGCCGCGCTGCTCGGAATCGGCGGGGTGCTCAGCGGTGCTGCCGGCGTGCAAGCCGTGCTGCGCTTGCGGGCCGAAGAGGTCGAGGGTCGGGCGGAGTTGCTGCTCGCGACTCCAGTGTCGCGCGTGCGATGGGTCGGGGCGACGGTGATCGTGGCCGCAGCATCCGTTCTCATCGTGTCGCTCGCCCTCGGCGTTGCGACTGGTGGGGCGCTCGCTCGGTCATCGGGTGAGCAGAGTGACGTGCTGCGGTACGTGGGGGCGGCGTTTGCGCACGCTCCTGCGGCGCTCGTGTTCGTCGCCGTCACCGCGCTCGTCTTTGCGCTCGTGCCGCGCGTGACGATTGCTCTCGGGTGGGGGCTGCTCGTCATCGGGTTCGTGCTCGGCCAGTTCGGCGAGCTGCTCGGACTCCCTGAGTGGGTGCAGGCGATCAGCCCGTTCTTCCATAGTTCGGCCGTGCCGGTGGTCGACCTTGATGTCGTCGCGGTGCTCGTGCTGCTGGCGATCGCCCTGGCCGGCGTCGCTGCCGCCCTTGTCACGCTGCGGCGGCGCGACCTCACCGCGTGAGCAATGTGCCTCCCGCGGCATGTGCCGCAGGAGGCACATTGCTTGAGTGGTGCGGCCCGCAACGGCCGGGCCGCACGTG
>CALRMP020000049.1:0-23032 GCA_943369205.1 Gulosibacter massiliensis
CGTTCAGTGACAGCTCTGGATCTTCCTTCTGGGCTTCTTGCACGAGCCTGACTGCTCGCTCCCGCAACTCCTGCGGATACTTCCTTGGTGCTGGCATGACTTGATCCTCTCGGGGAATCAAGCCCTCCATCAAACCCGGGGCGATTCAAGAAGTTATCCCTTCTCTCCATCATGAAGAAAAGAGAACACCATCATTAACCCCTGTTCACACTGTGCATAACGTGGTGGGTTTCTTCTTTATTGGCTGAACTACACGCGTGCAAGATGTGGAGAGCGCGGGGAAACTAGCGGGAATGTCGTGCGCGACTGTGGGAGGTGACCCAGGCTCGTCCACACGCATGCAACTCTTCTCCCCCGGTCATCCCCACCGATTCCGAGAGTTATCCACAGGCTGTCCCCAGTGTGCGAAACGTCCAGTGAAACTGAAAATGCACTGAGTAGCTACGTCGGGTCAGCTGTAGCGGTGGTTCTGCTTGATGCGGCTCGTGAGCTCGGTCACTTGGTTGTAGATCGATCGGCGCTCTTTCATGAGATCGCTGATCTTCTTGTTCGCGTACATCACGGTCGTATGGTCGCGGTTGCCGAAGAGTTGCCCGATCTTCGGCAGCGACAGGTTGGTGAGTTCCCGGCACAAATACATGGCGATCTGTCGGGCTGTTGCGACAGCTTGTGATCGAGATGATCCGTAGAGGTCATCAACCGTCAGTTTGAAGTAGGCCGCAGTGTGATTGATGATGTCGACGGGCGCGATGACGTTGTCTTCGTCGAGCGTGATGAGGTCTTTCAGCACGGTCTGCACGAGCTGCATATCAACCGGGGTGCGGTTCAGATTGGCGAACGCCGTCACACGGATCAGCGTTCCCTCGAGCTCGCGGATATTGCTCGACACCTTCGAGGCGATGTATTCAAGTACGTCATCGCGAACCTGAAGCTTGTCGTTCTGTGCCTTCTTGCGCAGGATCGCGATGCGCGTTTCGAGATCAGGTGCTTGAACATCCGTAATGAGACCCCATTCAAAACGGCTGCGCATGCGGTCTTCGAATCCGGTGAGGTGCTTGGGGGGAAGATCGCTCGTGATGACGACTTGCTTGTTGTGATCGTGAAGAGTGTTGAACGTATGAAAGAAGGCTTCTTGCGTCGAGTCTTTGCCCTGCAAGAACTGGATGTCGTCGATCAGCAGAATGTCGATCTCGCGGTAGCGCGATTGGAAGAGGCTGGCCCTGTTGTTCGCAATCGAGTTGATGAAGTCATTTGTGAACTCTTCGCTCGAGACGTACCGCACACGAATGCCGGGGTAGAGGCTTTCGGCGTAATGGCCGATCGCATGCAGGAGGTGTGTCTTTCCGAGCCCCGACTCGCCGTAGACGAAGAGCGGGTTGTACGCCTTTGCCGGGGCCTCGGCGACGGCAACAGCAGCAGCATGCGCGAACCGGTTCGACCCGCCGATGACGAAGTTGTCGAAGCTGTACTTGTCGTTGAGCCGGCTGTCGCCACGGCGCCCTGATGCCTCGCTTTGCGCGGGAGGCACACTTTGCTCGATGTATGACGGGCTCGCGTCGATGGGCTCCGCGGCTGCCCCGAGATCTTCGTGCTGGATTTCGGGGTTTACGACAATCGCGAAACTCGACACCGTCTCGCCGGCCGCGCTCGTCAGTGCGCTCAATAGCGGGAGACGGATGCGCTGCTCGAGCATCCCGCGCGTCAACTCATTGGGAACCTCAAGGTAGAGGGTTCCGGCCATGACGCCGCGCGGCTCAACCAAGTTGATGAACCCGTGCAGCTGGGGGGTAATCCGCTCGTCGGCCGTCAAGACCGCCTTCACCGATTCCCACAATTCCAGGGGGGATTCGGTGTCGTCAGACATCGCGGAACTCCTTTGGGTTTGCCTGTGGATAGACATGTGAACAATCGGCGCCACCGACGGAGAGTGGCCGTTCGCCTACTGTAGTTCGACACGGCGCGTCGTTACCAACGTGTGCGGTCGATCATGTGGATAATGCACCCGCCGGATCGGTGGTTTGACCCACAGGGAGCCGGGACCTATTGTTAACCGGTTGACTTCTGTCTGACGCCGAGTCGCGGCGTCGAGACATTCTTGTTCCATCGTCGCGGGCCTGAGGGCCAAGGAGATACCCATGACCAAGCGCACCTTCCAGCCGAACAACCGTCGTCGGGCTAAGGTCCACGGCTTCCGGCTTCGTATGCGCACGCGCGCGGGTCGTTCGATTCTCGCGGCTCGACGCCGCAAGGGTCGCACCGAACTCTCGGCCTAAGCACGATCGTGCTCCCGCGAGCACACCGGGTCTCCCGGGGTTCCGACATCGTGACTGCGGTGCGGAAGGGTGCTCGTGTCGCAACCGACCACGCGGTCGTTCATCGACTTCGAGGCTCGTCAGCTGAACCGGTGCGATTCGGCTTCGTCGTGTCGAAGAAGGTCGGCGGAGCCGTGGTTCGCAATCGCGTCCGCCGTCGACTGCAAGCCATCTGTGCTGATCACCTCGAGACGGCTTCCCCGGGCGACATCATCGTCGTGCGCGCTCTCCCCGGTTCACCCGAAGTGAAGTGGGATACCCTGCGCTCGGAGATCAATGAAGGACTGCGACAGGTGGTGAAGGCGAGATGACTGCTGCCATGCGCAGCGTTCGCTGGGTAGCGCTGATTCCTCGCAACCTGGTGATCATTGTTTTGCGCGGATACCGCGCTGTGATCTCGCCGCTCTATGGTGATGTGTGCCGGTACTACCCCAGCTGTTCCGCGTACGCGCTCGGGTCGGTGCAGGAACATGGAGTCACCAAAGGCAGTTGGCTTGCCGCGCGACGCTTATCTCGGTGTCACCCGTGGGCAGAAGGCGGCATCGACGACTGGCCAGTGCGCGAGAACTCTCCCTATCGTCAAACACGGTGGGGGCTGATCGTGCTCGAGAGAAAGGCATAACTTAGCCACCATGGACATTTTCGCCATCATCCTCTGGCCCATCAAGTGGGCTGTCGAGGCGATTCTCGTGGGCTTCCACTGGCTGTTCACGTTCATGGGGCTCGAGAGCGAGGCCGGCCTCACGTGGGTGCTGTCTATCGCCGGCCTCGTCGTCGTCGTGCGCGCAGCCCTCATTCCCGTCTTTGTTCGGCAGATCAAGAACCAGCGAAAGATGCTGGAGATCTCACCTGACCTCAAGAAGATCCAAGACAAGTACCGCGGTAAGCGAGACCAGTTCTCGCGCGAGGCGATGTCGCGCGAGACCATGGCGCTCTACAAGAAGCACGGCACGAACCCGCTGTCATCGTGCTTGCCGATCCTGCTGCAGATGCCCATCTTCTTCGGGCTGTTCTCCGTGCTCAACAGCTCGTTCAACGGCTTGACGGGGGTTGGCCTCCTCGACGAGCAGCTCTCCGCCGAGTTCGGCAGCGCGACGCTCTTCGGCGTGGCGCCGCTCGGCGCAACCATGGTGAACTCCGGCGGCGAAGTCTGGGTGATCGTCATTGCGATCGTGCTGATCATCCTCATGACCGCGTCGCAGTTCATCACGCAGCTGCAGATCATGTCGAAGAACCAGAGCCCCGAGATGAGGGCGTCGCCGATGTATCGGCAGCAGCGCATCCTGCTCTACGTCCTCCCCGTGGTCTTCCTCATCTCGGGTGTCGCCTTCCCCCTCGGTGTGATGTTCTACTGGTTCGTCTCCAACATCTGGACGATGGTGCAGCAGTTCATCGTGATCCGAAACATGCCGACGCCCGGTAGTGATGCTGCGTTAGCTCGTGAGGCGCGCCTGGCCAAGAAGCGCCAGCGGCGGGGTCTGCCCGAGATCATCGAGGACGAGCCGGGAACGCTGGCGGTTGAAGAACCCAAGAAGCCCCAGCGAACTCAACCCGTGAGCAAGAACCGTTCGAAGAAGAAGGGTGGGCGATAGTGACCATGCCTGACTCAACCGACGTCGCCGACCTCGCACCTGGCGAGGCCGTGAGCGATCCGACCACCCACGTCGATGAGGGTGACATCGCCGCTGACTATCTCGAGGAGCTTCTCGACCTCGCTGACCTTGATGGCGACATCGAGATTGCGACGCGTTCCGGCCGCGTCTACCTCACCGTGGAGGCAGAAGAGGCGGATGATCTCCGTCTCCTTTCGAAGCCCGACGTCGTGAGTGCGCTCCAAGAACTCACTCGGCTGGCCGTGCACGCAAAGACCGGAGAGTTCTCGCGGCTGATCCTCGACATCGCGGGGTCGCGTGACGCGCGTGCTGAGGAGCTGCAGCGCTTGGTCGATCGTGCGGTCGAACGCCTCGAGGGAGGCGCCGCCTCGGCTGCCTTGCCTCCGATGTCGAGCTACGAACGCAAGCTCGTGCACGATCTGGTTTCCGAGCGCGGCTTCACCTCAGAGTCTGAGGGAGAGGGCGCCGAGCGCCACACCGTCATTCGTCGTGGCTGACGAGCCCACGACTGTTTCACGTGAAACATTCGGACCACGAGCTGGTCAGGCGGGTACACCCGAAGCTGAACCGCCGGCGGCGCAGCAGGTCTTCGGTGAACACATCGAGCTGGCCAGACGCTTTACCGCTGACCTTGCTCAGTATGGCGAGACCCTCGGTCTGATCGGTCCGCTTGAGGCGTCGCGGCTGTGGTCGCGGCACGTCCTCAACTGTGCGCTTGTGGCACCCTTCGTGCACACCGGGGCTCGGGTCGCGGACATCGGAAGTGGCGCGGGCCTACCGGGCCTCGTGCTCGCAATCGCGCGGCCCGACGCTCACTTCGCGCTCGTCGAGCCAATGGAGCGTCGCACCGATTGGTTGCTTGCCGAAACGGAGCGTCTGGGTCTCACCAACGTCACGGTGCTGCGCGCTCGCGCAGAAGAGGTGCTCGGGGCGAGCGCGGGCGACCGTGATCGCTTCGACCAGGTCACTGCTCGAGCTGTCAGCGCGCTCACCAAGCTCATTCCCCTCGTCGCGCCATTGGTCCGCGACAACGGGGAGCTGCTGTTCCTCAAGGGAGCACGCGTTCATGAGGAGGTCGAGGCCGCGTCCGCGGCGATTCGTCGGTACCGCCTGCGCGACATCTCTGTGCTCGAGCTCGGCTCCGACATCGTGCCGGAAGTGACGCGACTGTTTCGGGCTACAGTAGGCGGGGCATCCTGAGCGATCGTGTCGTCGGTGGAGCGGTTCCATCGGCGCGCGACGATGCCCACGGGTACGCAGGTGGCCCGTTTCACGTGAAACATTGCAAGCTGGAGGCTGGACTGTGACGACCGAGGCACCGTACGACGAGACCACGCCATTGGCGCGGGAGGTCGCGGAGATCACCCGTCGCCGTTTGGCGCTCGAGGGCGAGCAACTGCCGCTGCCGTCGAGCACTCGTGTGCTGACGGTGTCGAACCAGAAGGGCGGCGTGGGCAAGACGACGACCACCGTCAATCTCGCCGCGGCGCTCGCTCGCTCAGGAGCACGCGTGCTTGTGATCGACCTCGACCCGCAGGGCAACGCCTCGACGGCGCTGGGTGTCGAACACCGCGCCGAGACGCCGAGTGTGTACGACGTCGTCGTGGGCGATTCACCGCTCGCCGACGTGGTTCAGAAGAGCCCCGAGTTCGATCAGCTGTACTGCGTGCCGGCGACGATCCACCTCGCGGGAGCCGAGATCGAGTTGGTGTCTCTCGTCGCGCGCGAGCAGCGATTGCGCACGGCCCTCGATGCGTTCCTGGCGTCGACGAGCCAGCCGTTCCACTACGTCTTCATTGACTGCCCGCCGTCTCTCGGCCTGTTGACGATCAACGCCTTCGTTGCGGCTCGCGAGGTTCTCATCCCGATCCAGTGCGAGTACTACGCGCTCGAAGGCCTCAGCCAATTGCTCAACAGCATCCAGCTCATCGAACGTCACTTGAACCCGCAGTTGCGGGTTTCGACGATCCTCTTGACGATGTACGACTCCCGCACCAACCTCGCGAACCAGGTCGTGAGCGATGTGCGCGAACACTTCCCCGAGCAGGTTCTCGACACGCTCATTCCGCGTTCGGTGCGCATCAGCGAAGCGCCCAGTTATGGGCAAAGCGTGATCAGCTACGACGAGGGTTCCCCTGGGTCGCTGTCATACCTTGAGGCTGCAGCCGAGATCGCTCGTCGTGGGGCGGCTGCCTGATGGCGACGAAGCGAACCGGCCTCGGCCGTGGAATTGGCGCGCTGATCCCGACGGGCGAGGGCGAGCGCCCGGTTGACGTCTTCTTCCCGGCACCCGTGAACGCGCGCGATCTCGCCGCCGTTCCCGGCGCACGATTGGCGGCGATTGCACCGTCAGACATCGTGCCCAACCCCCAGCAGCCTCGAACCGAGTTTCGCGAGGAAGAGCTTGCCGAGCTTGTCCACTCGGTGCGCGAGTACGGCATTTTGCAGCCGATCGTCGTGCGCGATCGTGTGGGAGCCGCCGAGGGCGAACCCCAGTACGAGCTCATCATGGGTGAGCGCCGCCTCAGGGCATCAACGATCGCTGGTCTCGAGACGATTCCTGCGATCGTGCGCAATACCGCCGACGACGCGATGCTTCGGGATGCTCTTCTCGAGAACCTCCACCGCGCCCAGCTCAACGCCCTCGAAGAAGCGAGCGCCTACCAGCAGCTGCTCGAAGACTTTGGCATCACTCAGGAACAGTTGGCCGAGCGCCTCGGACGCTCGCGGCCCCAGATCACCAACACGCTTCGCCTGCTGAAGTTGCCGCAAGCGGTGCAGGCCCGCGTGGCCGCCGGTGTGCTGACGGCGGGCCATGCGCGGGCGATCCTCGCTGCTCCCAATGCTCAGGCGATGGTCAAGCTCGCCGACAAGATCGTCAACGAAGAGCTGTCGGTGCGTCAGGCTGAAGCCGCGGCCGCGCTGCTCGGCGGCTCGGCCAGCAAGCCGGCCAAGAAGCCGGCTGCAGGGTCGCGCCAGGGCCAATTGAATGAGATCGCGGAGCGCCTCGGCGATCGGCTCAACACGCGCGTCACGATCACGCTGGGCCAGAAGAAGGGCTCGCTCGTGATCGACTTTGCGACGGTCGCCGACCTCAACCGCATTCTCGGCGAGCTCGGCGATGACGGCTTCCGCTAGGAGCGCGCGCCGCGAAACGCGGTCTGCGCCAACTCGGCGTAGACCCAACCCACGTCGTGGCCGGCCGCTTCGAGGGCAAGGGCAAACGTTGACGTCTCGGTGAGACCGGGCATGACGCTCGCCTCGAGAAACCACGGCGTACCGGTGCCGTCGATGATCAGATCCACGCGGCTGATGTGTCGGAGCCCGAGCGCTCGGTGCGCAGCCAGGGCGACTTCGGTCGCGCGAGCGGCCGTGGCGTCGTCGATGCGTGCGGGAGCGTAGAAGCGGGTCTCGCCGGCGTTGTAGCGCGCCTCGAAGCCATAGACGCCCGAGAGTGGTTCGATCTCGACCGCGGGCAGGGCAACGGGTCCGTCGCCGGTATCGATGATGCCGATCGCGACCTCGACCCCGGTGATGCGCTGCTCGATGAGCGCAACGTCGCAGTAGGTGTAGGCAAGCACCATGGCCCGACGCAACTCATCATCGGTGCTCACGAGACTGACGCCTTGCGCCGACCCTCCCTGAGCAGGCTTGACCGCCAGAGGTGGTGGAAGCTCGTGGTGCACGACCGAGAGCACGCTCTCTGCACCGAGCTCACGAAACGCGTCACGCGTGAGAGTGATGGAGTGAGGCGTGGGAACTCCGGCCCGCTCCACGATCGTCTTGGCGCGGGGCTTGTCCCAAGCCAAGCGGGTTGCACTCGCCGTCGAGCCCACGTAGGGAATGCCGAGAAACTCGAGCAGGCTCCGCAGTGCTCCGTCTTCACCACTGGCGCCGTGCAGGGTCGGCCAGATCACGTCCGGGCGGTCTGCGAGGAGAGCCGGGAGCAGCGTCGCGTCGGGGTCGCGGAGTTCGACCTGCAGCCCGTGGGCGGCGAGGCCGTCGGCGACACGGCGGCCCGACTTGAGCGAGATGTCCCGCTCATGCGAGATTCCGCCAGCAAGAACCAAGACGCGTCGAGCCGATGCGGTGGGAGAGTCAGCCATCGTCTATGACAGGTTCGGTGGGGGGCTTGCGACGCGCGGGTCGTACTGAACGGCGTCGATGGGGCCCGTGGCGGGCGAGAAGGTCTCGAGCAGTTCCTGCTCGGCGCGAACGACCGTCGCCAGTCGACGGATGCCCTCACGCACTTCGGCGGGCGGCGGGTAGCAGAACGCGAGCCGGAGGTGACCACGCCCGGAGCCATCCGCGAAGAACGCGGTGCCCGGGGTGTAGGCCACGAGCTCCTTGACGGCGCGAGGGAGCATGTCTTTCGAGTCGAGCCCATCGCCGAGTGTGAGCCAGACGTAGAAGCCGCCGTTCGGCACTGTCCAGCTCAAGTCGGGCAGGTGGTGCTCGAGGGCGTCGATCATCGCATCGCGTCGAGCACGATAGAGCTCTCGGAAGACGTCGACCTGCCCGCGCCAGTCGGCCTGGTCGAGGTAGTCGCTGATCACCATCTGGTTCAGCGAGGACGGGCTCAGGATTGCCGACTCCGCCGCAAGAACGAGTTTTTCTCGAATAGCGTGGGGAGCGAGCGCCCACCCGACCCGGAAGCCCGGAGCGAGGGTCTTGGAGAACGACCCGAGGTAAATGATTCCGTCGGACTCGACCGAACGCATGGCTGCCGGTGCTGGTCGATCGAACCACAGCAGGCCATACGGGTTGTCTTCGAGGATGAGAATGCCTTCGGCGCGAGCGATATCGATGATCTGCAAGCGACGCTCGCTGCTCAGCGTGACCCCGGCCGGGTTGTGGAAGTTCGGGATGAGGTAGAGCAACTTGATGCTCCGACCCTCGGCCTTCACGCTCTGGATGCGCTCGCTCAGCGCCGCGGGGATCATGCCGTCAGCATCCATCGCGATGTGCGCGACCGTGGCTTGATACGACCGGAAGATTCCCATTGCTCCGACATACGACGGCGACTCAGCGAGCACGACATCGCCGGGGTCGAGGAAGAGCTTGGCGACGAGGTCGAGCGCTTGTTGCGAGCCCGTCGTCACGACAACGTCATCGACGCCCGCGCGGATTCCTTCGAGCGCCATGATCTCGAGAATGTGCTCGCGTAGTTCGGGGGTGCCTTGACCGGCCCCGTACTGCAGAGCCGCCGCACCGCGGTCGCGCATGACGCGCTGCATTGACTCGGAAATGGTGTCGTGCGGCAGGGCAGAGACCGCGGGCATGCCGCCAGCGAGCGACACGACCTCGGGGCGCGAGGCGACCGCGAAGAGCGCGCGCACCTCAGAGGCGCTCAGCCCTGAGGTGCGATCGGCGTAGTGGCCGTACCAGGGGTCGAGGTTGGTGCCCTCGCGCGAGATGGTCATGCTCGTCGTTTCTGCTCGCTGAGCACGCCGCTAGACCCCGGCGCGCACTGCCGTACGGGCAGCGCCTCCCAGAATACGGGCCGCGACGAGAAAACCCGCCCCCGCGAACGGGGACGGGTAGCTCGGCGTCACGGGCGGGTGGCCCGAACGGTGACTCTTTAGGCCAGGAACTCGGCCAGATCGGCTTCGAGCGCCGGCTTGGGCTTGGCGCCGATGACGGTCTTGACGACCTCGCCACCGCGGAAGACCTTCATCGCCGGAATCGACGTGATCTGGTACTTCATCGCCGTTGCCGGGTTGTCGTCGACGTTGAGCTTGACGATCTCGATCTTGTCGGCGTGCTCCGCCGCAATCGCGTCGAGAATCGGCGAGACCGCGCGGCACGGCCCGCACCACTCGGCCCAGAAGTCGACCATGATCGTCTTCTCGCTCTGGAGAACGTCGCTCTCGAAGGTGGCATCGGTGACATCACGCGTAGACATGGGTTTCCTTTCAGTGGATGGTGCCGGTCAGACGGTCGCGGCCGTGGCGCGCACGGCGTCGGCGATCGTCTCGAGGTAGTGCTGAGCATCCAACGCGGCGACGGTGCCGCTTCCGGCGGCGGTGATGGCCTGTCGGTAGGTCGGGTCAACGACGTCGCCTGCGGCAAAGACTCCGGGCACGCTCGTGCGCGACGATCGGCCGTCGACGGCGATCGTGCCTTGCTCAGTGAGCTCGAGAACGCCATGAACGAGGTGCGTGCGCGGGTCGGCGCCGATCGCAATGAACAGCCCCTGAAGATCGAGCGTGGACTCGGCGCCGGTCACGGTGTCGACGAGGCCCACACCGGTCACGAGGTCGGTGCCGAAGATGCGATCGACGCGCGCGTTGAAGATGAACTCAATCTTCGGGTCGTTCGTCGCACGGTCGACCATTGCGGCCGACGCGCGGAGCGTCTCGCTTCGGTGGATGACGTAGACCTTGTCGGCGAAGCGGGTGAGGAACGTCGCCTCTTCCATCGCCGAGTCGCCGCCGCCGACGACAGCGACCGTCTTCTGGCGGAAGAACGCGCCATCGCACGTGGCGCACCACGAGACTCCATAGCCGCTCAAGCGCTCTTCGTCGGCGAGCCCGAGCTTGCGGTAGGCCGAGCCCGTCGCGTAGATGATCGTGTGGGCTTCGTGCCGGTCGCCGTTGCCGAGCGTCACGGCCTTGACGGGCCCGTCGAGCTCGAGCGAGACGACATCGTCGTAGACGGTTTCTGCGCCGAACTTCTCGGCTTGCTGCTGCATGCGAGTCATGAGCTCGGGGCCCATGATGCCGTCGGGGAACCCGGGGAAGTTTTCGACATCGGTCGTCTTCATGAGTTCGCCACCGAACTCGACCGAGCTCGCGATGACGAGGGGCTCGAGATTCGCGCGGCCGGCGTAGATGGCGGCGGTGTAGCCAGCCGGGCCTGACCCGATGATGATGACGTGGCGCATGATTCCCCTCGCGGTAGTACCGGTGCCCGATGGGCGTATCGCCTGTTCGACGACAGCAGTCTCAACCCAGTGTAGGTCGGTCGTATTCCACGCACCCCGTGGTTCGGCAGGAGTTCACTTAGCGACCGCGCCGGAGCCGACGCATGATGGGGTCGGTGATGTCGGCGAGTTCCGGGATGCGCATGAGTCTCAGCACACCGACATAGACGAGCGTCATGACGACCGCAATGAGCACCATGGTGCCGGCCGCGGCAACTTCGGACGAGCGAGCCGCACCGTCGAGCGTGAACGCGCCGAGCGGCCATCCCACGAGCACGCCCGCCGCACTCGCCGGGATCGCGGCGAGTGCATACTGCCCGAAACGACGGGCTACGTGCCGGCCGTCGAGCCCCGACAGCCGGGTTCGCAAGAGCACGAGCCCGATGAGGGTCTGTGCGGTGCCGGCGAGGGAGGTGACGAGGGCGAGGCCGACAGCGATCCAGGCGGTGGGCCAGGTGGCGACGAAGAAGGCCCCCGCAACGAAGAGCCCGGACTGGGCGAGCTGGATGAAGAACGGCGTACGAGTGTCGTCGAGCGAATAGAACACGCGCTGAACGACGAACAGCACCGTGAAGGGGATGAGCCCGACGACAAAGGCGGCGATGACCTGCGCCATACCTGCGACGACCTCTGGCTCGCCTCCGAACAAACGAGCGAAGGGCCCGGCGACGACCAGCAGGCCCACGGTCGCGAGCACCATGATCATGAGGATGCGCCGCAGCGATTCGCTCACATCAGCCCGCACGGCATCACGGTCACCGTCGCGAGCGTGCTGGCTCATGCGGGTGAAGTACGCGGTAGCGAGCGACACGGTGACGACCGAGTGCGGCAACATGAAGATCAGCCACGAGAACCGCAGGACGGCGAGCGAGGGCTCTCCGCCGGCCGCAGCGAGTGAGGCGACATTGGCCTGCACGATGCCGGCGAGCTGGGTCACGAGCACCATGCCGAACACCCAGCGAGCGGCGCGACCGGTCGCACCGAGACCCACTCCACGCCAGCGGAAGTCGGGGCGATACCGCAACCCCGCTCGACTCCAGAACGCGAAGAGCACGAGGGCCTGTACGGCAATGCCGAGGGTCGCCGAGCCGGCCAACACCGTGACCATCTGCGGGGTCCACTCAGTCGCGGTCGTGACGTCGTTGGAAAACAACAGCGAGAAGGCGATGAGCCCGATGATCGTTACGACGTTGTTGAGGGCAGGGGCCCAGGTGAACGGGCCGAAGACCTTGCGGGCGTTGAGCACCTCGCCGAGGAGCGCGTAGACGGCGTAGAACAGCACTTGCGGCAGGCACCAGTAGGCGAACGCCACCGCGAGCGCGATCTCGTCGGGAGAGAACCCGCGACCGCCATCGACCGACTGCTGCGCATAGAGACCGACGAGCAGTGGTGCGGCGAGCGTCGCGACCACCGCGGCGGCGAGAAACACCACGAAGCCGAGCGTCACCAGGCGGTTGATGAACCGAGCACCACCGTCGTCGTGGAGGCCCGCCCGCACGATCTGCGGAACGAGCACGGCGCTCAACACCCCACCCGCGACGATGGCGTAGATGTTGTTGGGCAGTTGGTTCGCCAGGGCGAAGGCGTCGGCGCCAGCCCCCACGGTGCCAATCGTCTGGGCCAGCACAACGGCGCTGACGAAGCCGAGCAACCGCGAGACGACCGTGCCCGAGGCGAGCAACATGCTCGCGCGACCGATCCCGCCGTTGTCGGGAGCCGCCACCGCGCTCATCGGATGCTCTCCGGCGCCGATTCCGCCGCCGCAGGATTCTCCGGCACTGAGTCGTCCGGGTTGTCCGTGGTGAGCGTGCGTCGACGACGCTTGCGGAGGTCCCGACTGATGCCGACGACGAACAGCACGGCGACGGCGACGGCGACGATGATGGTTCCGGCCGTCTCCCAGCCGGCTTGGAGGCTGAGCGCGACGCGCGTGGGCTCGGAGAGAACCTCTCCTTGAGCATCCCGCACCGTGACGGTGATGTTCACGTCGCCATTCGTGAGCGATTCCACGGGGACAAGCGTGCGCGACTGCGATGCCGGTTCGACGACGGTCTCGACGTTGGGATCGAGCACGCGCAACTGGGCTGAGTCAGGCTCGACCCGCACGTAGACCCGCACGGCGACATCGAGGTCGTTTTGCACCGTCACCGGAATTGTGGCACGGTCGGTCAGAAGCAGAATCGCGCTGCTCTCGACCACCCGCACCGACGAACGAAGACGGGCGGAGTCGGCAACAAAGGCCTGAACAGCGCTTGCCGACGAATCGCCCCACCCCAGGGAGAGTGCGGCGAGGAGGTCGAGTCGGCGCACGTCGGTAATCACGGCGGGGTTGGTGGCGATCTGAGCGAACTGCCGGTCAGCGGTTTCGGCGTTGAGAGCCGCTGTGACCGAGGCGCGCCGGGAATCGCTCGCGGGCGCATCGATGATGCTGGCGTCGGTCGCGGGGAGGGTGAGCGCCGACGAAACGTTCGATGCGGTGGCCCAGGGGAGCGAGATCGTCTGGGCGAGCGTGTCGAGCAGCCGATCGCTGGTCCGCGTCGCTTCCCTGCCGAGCGAGATGACCACGGGTGCGCCCGGTTGAGCCACAGCGGTTGCAGCCAGCAGGGAGGAGATTCGGGCGATTGCTCGATCAAATCTCTGTTGAGACGGTGCCGCGGCCGCCTCTCGCGCGGCATCCGCTACGGCGGAATCGGCACGCACGAGGACCAGCTCGCCGTAGCGTTGCACCGGACTCGCGCCCGAGAGCTGCGACGACGGTGTCACTACCGTACGCGCGCCCTCGCTCGCGAGCGTGTCGAGCGCCACTGAGCTCAGCCCGCCACTCTCCGCCCACACGAAACCATCGAAAGTGGGTGTCCAATCGAGAAGATCGGAAACAGCGATAGTGGACTCCACCTCCGGTGGGTTATCGGGGCCCTCCGAGGGAGAAGCGCTCGGCTGCCCCGCGGCGTTCGCATCGGCAGCGAGTGATCCGTCAGCGAGCTGACCGGTTCCCTCGGGCTCCGGTAGAGCACCCCGTTGCGCATCAATCGAGGCCAGTGGATCAGCGTCGGCCCACGACAGCAGAAAGTTCTCGTTCGGTGCCGACCGAACCCGCTCGAGGAAGGCGAGAGCGCTCGGGGGCGCTTGATCGCCCAAGGCGGCAATCGACACCACCACACGGGGATCGATGCCCAGCAGCACCGGCCGCCCGGCGCTCGCCGTCAGCGCCCGACTGAGGACTCCCGATTCGGCCGTTGCGGTCGCAAGGGTCTCGGCTGACAGCAATCCGCTGGCTTCGCCGGGTGTCGTGAGCGGTTGTACGAAGGTCGTTGCGGTTGTCGGAGGCGTGCTGTTCGCCGGCACGCGAACCACCGCGGTCCGGTCGACAGCGAGCCAATCCCCGGCCTCCGACACCACCACCTCGGCAAGGCGAGGCCCGAAGGGTCCTGACCACAGGGGGCTGCGCGCTGCGACCGTCAGGTCAAGCACCGCACTTGCTCCCGGGTCGAGGCCGCTCACGGATGCGCGGGCTGCGACGGTTGATTCGTCGAGCGTCGGTGACCCCTCGGCACTCTCCCCGAACCATTCAGCGAGGTCATCGCGAGCTGCCGGGCGCGAGCCGTCAAGTCGGAGCTCGATGGAGAGGTCGCTCGTCGCCGTTGAGCCAGGGTTCGACAGGGTGACGCGCACCGTCAGAGGCTGGCCTTCGATCGCAGTCCCGCTTGCGCTGGGCGCGGCAAGCAGCTCGAGCTGCGTCTCCGTCGACTCGGTTGCGAAGGAGGAGAGCGGTGGGTGCACGCCGAGCCCCACCACGGCACCGACGCCAATCACGAAGGCGGTAGCGGAGCGAAGAGGCGCGCGACGCCCTGTTCGTTTCCGGGCCGCCGACATGGGGGAAGTCTAGACTCTGGTCACTATGCAGAGCGTGGCCGAGGCCGTCACCCGGTTGCAGGCCCTCGCCGCTTCCGAGCCACTGGCGACCCTCGGCGCACGGTTCGAAGCGGCTGGGTACGAGCTGGCTCTTGTCGGCGGACCAGTGAGAGATGCCTTCTTGGGCCGCCCGGTGAACGATCTCGACTTCGCCACCTCCGCGCATCCCGACGAGATCGTCTCTCTCGTCAAGCCGATTGCTGACGCCCATTGGGAGATCGGGCGGGCGTTCGGAACGATCGGTGCGCGCCTGGGCGACCACACCGTCGAGATCACGACGTATCGCTCTGACTCCTACTCGGACGACTCGCGAAAGCCCGAGGTGGTCTTCGGCGACACTCTCGAGGGCGACCTCGTTCGGCGAGATTTCACGATGAACGCGCTCGCCCTGCGCTTGCCGTCGTTGACCCTCGTCGACCCCTCGGGTGGCCTCGACCACCTCTTCGCGCGTCGATTGCTGACCCCGGGGGGCCCGGAGCAGTCGTTCGGTGATGACCCTCTGCGCATGTTGCGCGCGGCGAGGTTCATGTCGCAACTCGGGGTCGATGTCGACCCCTCGGTCGTTGACGCGATGAGCACGATGGGCGATCGACTGGCAATCGTCTCGGCAGAACGCATTCGCGATGAATTCATCAAGCTGCTGTCCACCAGTGCGCCGCGCCGTGGCCTCGAGTTGCTCGTCGACACCGGGCTCGCGGAACGGTTCCTTCCCGAGCTGCCCGCGCTACGCCTCGAGGTTGACGAGCATGCCCACCACAAAGACGTGTACGAGCACTCCCTGACAGTTCTCGAGCAGGCGATCGAGCTGGAGGGCGAGCGGCATTCGGGCGAGCCCGCCGACGTGGTGCTGCGGGTCGCCGCACTGTTGCATGACATCGGTAAGCCGGCGACGAAGAAGATCGAAGCCGGGGGAGCCGTCACCTTCCATCACCATGATGTCGTCGGGGCGAAACTCGCGAGAAAGCGTCTTGCTGCTCTGCGGTTCGACAAAGACACCATTACGGCCGTGTCTCGACTCATCGAGCTGCACTTGCGATTCTTCGGGTACAGCGACGCTCCGTGGACCGATTCCGGCGTGCGCCGTTACGTTCGGGATGCTGGCGATCAGCTTGAGCGACTGCACATCGTCACGCGAGCCGACGTGACGACCCGTAATCGCCGAAAGGCCGATCGACTGCGAGAGGCCTACGACGAACTCGAGCGACGGATTGCCCTGCTGGCGGAGCAGGAAGAGCTCGACGCTATGCGTCCCGATCTCGATGGCGAACAGATCATGGAGCTTTTGGGCGTCAGCCCAGGCCCCATCGTCGGCGCTGCGTATCGCTTCTTGCTCGAGCAGCGCCTCGACGAGGGCCCGTTGGGCGCTGTTGAGGCCGAGCGACGCTTGCGCGAATGGTTCGCCGCGCGACCTGAGTAACGGGTGGGGTTTGAGCGCGTTGCGGTATGCGACTAGACTCTGCAGGTTGCCCGGGCGATGCTTCGCGCCGGTGCAAACGATGCCATAACCCTCCTGCTGCAGACCGTCTGCAGCCGTTCGAGTCCGAAGGAGGTGGGTGAGTCATGCATCAGTACGAATTGATGGTCATTCTCGACCCAGAGATCGATGAGCGCACTGTCGCTCCGAGCCTGGACAAGTTCCTTGGTGTTATCCGCAATGACGGAGGCACCATTGAGAACGTCGACATCTGGGGCCGCCGTCGGCTGGCCTACGAGATCAACAAGAAGACCGAGGGCATCTACGCCGTCGTCAACTTCTCGGCCAACCCGGCCGCGACGCAAGAGCTCGACCGTCAGCTGAAGCTCAGCGAAGCGGTGATGCGCACGAAGGTGCTTCGCACCGAGGAAGCGGTTGCTCGTGCCGCGTCGATCGAGGCCGAGAACTCCGCTCGCGCCGAGGCAACGGTCGCACGTGCGCCCGTTGCCGCTGGAAAGGCTGCCGCCGCGGCGAAGGCTGCGGAGTAATCGTGGCCGGCGAGACGATCATTACCGTGGTCGGCAACCTCACTGCTGACCCCGAACTGCGCTACACGCAGAGTGGTCTCGCGGTCGCCAACTTCACGATCGCGTCGACTCCTCGCTCGTTCGACCGCGCGTCGAACGACTGGAAAGACGGCGAAGCCTTGTTCCTGCGCGCAAGCGTGTGGCGTGAATTCGCCGAGCACGTGGCGAGCTCGCTCACTAAGGGCAGCCGAGTCATCGCACAGGGTCGGCTCAAGCAGCGGTCATACGAGACCAAAGAGGGCGAGAAGCGAACCAGCATCGAGCTCGAAGTCGACGAGATCGGACCGAGCTTGCGCTATGCCACCGCTCAGGTGACGCGGAGCGCGAGCACCGGTGCTGGTCAGATGGGTCAGCGCGGAGGTGCTGCTCCTGTGGCCGATGAGCCGTGGGGCGCACCAGCGGGGAACCCGTCATCAGCCGGGGGCGACGTCTGGAACACGCCCGGCTCGTTCTCGGACGACACCCCCTTCTAATCCGGTCGTCGACCGAATCTCATCAGTTTCTCTCAGTAAGCAAAGGACAACCACATGGCTGGCAAGAGCAGCGGCGACCGCCGCAAGCCTCGCGGTGGCAAGGGCGCGAAGAACGCCGCCCCCGCGAAAGCAATCCGCGTCGGGGTCATCGACTACAAAGACGTCGCGACCCTCCGCAAGTTCATTTCAGAGCGCGGGAAGATCCGTGCTCGTCGAATCACCGGTGTTTCCGTTCAGGAGCAGCGTCTCATCGCCCGTGCCGTCAAGAACGCACGCGAGATGGCACTGCTTCCCTATGCCGGCGCCGGCCGTTAGGAGCACCTGATGTCGAAGCTCATTCTCACGCAGGACGTCACGGGCCTCGGTGCCCCGGGCGACGTGGTCGAGGTCAAGAACGGCTACGCCCGCAACTACCTTGTTCCGCAGGGTCTCGCGGTGATGTGGACTCGGGGAGGCGAGAAGCAGATCGAGTCGATCAAGGCTGCTCGTGCCGCGCGTGAACACGCCACGATCGAAGAGGCACAAGACCTGAAGGCTCGCCTTGAGGCGAACCCCGTGACTCTTGTTGTCAAGGCAGGCGCTGAAGGGCGTCTGTTCGGCTCGGTCAAGACCGGTGACATCGCTGACGCGGTGGCCGCAGCCGGTCTCGGCTCGATCGACAAGCGCCTGGTGGAGCTCGTTGCCCCGGTCAAGGCGACCGGTCAGCACGAGGCGATTCTCAAGCTGCGCGACGGGATCGTTGCGACGATCACCGTCAAGGTTGTCGCCGCGAAGTAGGTCAATCACCTCGAAAAGCGGTAGTCGGGCACGCGCCCGACTACCGCTTTTTCGTGTCTCGTGTCAAGTCGCCTACGGCGTGTTCGTCCACAGCCACGGGTGAGCAGGTGCAAGTCTCAGGCGGCAGTTGAAGGCTGTTTCTACACACACGGTGTGAATGGTGAAATCCCTGATCAAACGCCGTTTAGGGGGCGAAACTCGACAGGAGTGCACAGGACTTTCCCCAGGTTGTTCACACCATCTCCGGCGTTTCTCCTCATTCCTCCACACAGTTATCCACAGGGCAGGTTGCTCGCCGTTCATCGCCCTTCCTACAGTGATGACTCGCCTCTATCCCGAGTGCACTGGGCGCGTCGCCGCCCGTCGCGTCGGGGGTCGGCGGTAAACCTGGAGGCGAAGGATTCGCCTGCCGTCACGAACGAGAAGAGAAGGGGTCGCCGTGTCCATCACGCACATCTCAGCGGCCCCCGAAACGCGGGGCAACTCCGACTCGCGAGGCCCCGATCGCGTACCGCCGCATGACCTCCTTGCTGAACAGAGCGCTCTCGGGGGCATGCTTCTGAGCAAAGATGCCGTCGCCGACGTGATCGAGGTCGTCCGCGGAATCGACTTCTACATTCCGAAGCACGAAGTCATCTTCGAAGCCATCATGACGCTCTACGCACACGGTGAGCCCACTGATGTCATTGCCGTGACCGACGAGCTCACGAAGGCGGGTGCGCTCGGTCGAGCCGGAGGCGCCGACTATCTGCACACGCTCACCGCGATCGTGCCGACGGCTGCCAACGCTGGCTATTACGCATCTCTTGTTGCCGAGAAAGCCGTGTTGCGCCGTCTTGTCGAAGCAGGGACTCGCATCGTTCAGATGGGGTATGCATCTGAAGGCGAAGTGACCGACCTGGTCAACAATGCTCAAGCAGAGATCTATCAAGTCGCCGGAGGCGTCGAGGCGGAAGACTTCATTCCGCTCACCGAAGCGGTCACGACGGCGATCGACGAGATCGAGGCAGCAAAGGGCCGTGATGGCCAGATGACCGGCGTGCCGACTGGTTTCCATGACCTCGACGAATTGACCAACGGGTTCCACGCCGGCCAGTTGATTCTGGTGGCCGCGCGACCCGCTCTCGGAAAGTCGACCCTCGCCCTCGACTTCGCGCGCGGTGCCGCGATCAAGCACGACTTGCCCACCATCATCTTTTCGCTCGAAATGGGCCGCAGTGAGATCGCCATGCGACTGCTGTCTGCCGAAGCGTCGGTGCCGCTCCAGTCGATGCGAAAGGGCACGGTCGATGCACGCGACTGGACCACGATCGCTCAAGTGCGCGGTCGCATCAACGATGCGCCGCTCTACATCGACGACAGCCCCAACATGACGCTCGTGGAGATTCGCGCCAAGTGCCGCCGCCTCAAGCAGAAGGTCGGCCTCAAGATGGTCGTCATCGACTACCTCCAGCTCATGACGAGCGGCAAGAGGGTCGAGAGCCGACAGCAAGAGGTGAGCGAGTTCTCCCGGGCGCTCAAGCTCATGTCGAAAGAACTGCAGGTTCCGGTTGTCGCTCTCTCGCAGCTCAACCGTGGCCCCGAGCAGCGTGCCGACAAGATGCCCGCACTCAGTGACTTGCGCGAGTCGGGGTCGCTCGAGCAAGACGCCGACATGGTGATCTTGCTTCACCGCGACAACGCCTTTGAGAAAGAAAGCGCTCGACCGGGCGAGGCTGACTTGATTGTCGCCAAGCACCGCAACGGGCCGACGAAGACGATCACGGTGGCGTTCCAGGGCCACTTTTCGCGCTTCGCCGACATGCCGCGCATCTAGCGCGCGATCGACGCATCGCGAGAGCATCCAGGCACACCCTCGGTCCGGGCTGATCCCAGCGTGTTCCGGGAGAACCCCCCGTACGATGGCTGCATGTCTGCTGCCCACGAGTCGAGCCCACGGGCTCTGTGGCTCGCACCCATCGCGCGGGCAGTGCCGGCACTCATCGTGGGGCTCGCGATCACGTTCATCGCCGATCACTCCGCGCTGCTGGGTCTCGTCATGCTGGCGATCTTCGGTGTGGGCTCAGCGCTCACGCTCGCGGCCACGAGCCTGCGGCTCGAGCGCTCTGAGCCAGTGCGCTCACTCCACCAAGCACTCGCGGTCGTCGCGGCAGTCGTTGGGGTGCTCGCGGGCATTGCAGCCGCTGTCTTCGGCTCGACGCTCCCCGTGCTGCTCTTGCTCGTGGGTGGGTACGCGGTGCTCGCGGGGGCGCTCGAACTGGTGTGGGGCATCCGTCATCGCGATCGCAGCCCGCTCGCCCGCGACGCAGTGATTGTCGGAGTCGGAACGCTCGCGCTCGCGGTTGTCCTGGCACTTGTTGCTGATCCGGTCAGCGCTGTCGGGTTCTTCGGCGCCTACACCGTGGTGCTCGGCGTCTTTCTGATCATCGCCGGACTGAGCCTGAGGTGGTCCGCCTCACCCAAGGAGCTACGAACCCCATGACTGACCCTCGAGAGCGCATGACCTTGCGACCGGGCGAGCTTGTTGGCCTCGCCGGAGTTTTCGGGCTTTTCCTCGGCCTGATCGTCCTCATGGTGACGAGAGACGTGATCCTCTCGCTTATCGCGTTTGGCGGCACCTTCGTGCTGGGGCTCGTGGTGCTCGCCATGCTGATGCTCGCGGTGACGCCTAACCGCCCGGCCGACGGCGAGCGCCAGCCCGAGACGCGCAACGACTGAGCGCCTCGATCAGTCGGTCTCGATGAAGGCCACGAGCGTCGAGGCCTCGCCGGTGTACGACCACGGCGTGAGCTCGAGAAGACGAGTCTTGGCGCTGTCGCCGATGTCGAGTCCGGCGATGAACGCACGCAACTCGTCGGCGCCGATGCGGTGCCCTCGAGTGAGCTCCTTCAAGAGCGCGTAGGGGTCAGCGATCGAACTGCGCCCTGCCGTCACTTCCGCTCGGATCACCGTCTGAATGGCCTCTCCGAGCACCTCCCAGTTGGCATCGAGGTCACGAGCGAGCGCCTCCTCGTCGATCGCGATCTCGCCCAGACCCTTCTCGATGTTGTCGAGCGCGAGAAGCGAGTGTCCGAGAGCGACGCCGATGTTGCGTTGCGTTGTGGAGTCAGTGAGGTCGCGCTGAAGGCGAGAGGTCACGAGCGTCGCAGCGAGCGAGTCGAGCAAGGCGCTCGCCAGCTCGAGGTTCGCTTCCGCGTTCTCAAAGCGGATCGGGTTGATCTTGTGCGGCATGGTCGATGAGCCGGTGGCGCCTGCCTGGGGGATCTGCCGGAAGTACCCCAGTGAGATGTAGGTCCAGACGTCGGTGCACAGGTTGTGCAGCACGCGACCCAGGTGGCTGATGCGCTGATAGAGCTGCGCCTGCCAGTCGTGCGACTCGATCTGCGTCGTCAGCGGATTCCACGTGAGTCCGAGCGCGGTGACGAATTCGCGCGACGTGCTGATCCAGTCGTGGTCGGGGTCAGCGGCGAGGTGCGCAGAGAATGTTCCGGTTGCGCCCGAGAACTTGCCGCGGTACTCGACCTCCTCGACCGACTGCAGAAGCAGCTCAAGCCGGTGGACAGTCACGGCGAGCTCTTTGCCCATCGTCGTGGGGGTGGCCGGTTGGCCATGCGTGTGCGCAAGCATGGGTACGTCGCGCAGCGAGACGGCGAGGGCGCGGAGCGTCTCGATGACCGAGCGAGCGCGGGGCATCCAGACATCGCGAACCGCTGCGCGAATCGTGATGGCGTAAGCAAGATTGTTGATGTCTTCACTCGTGCAGGCGAAGTGAGTCAGCTCGGCAATCTCGGTGAGGCCGAGCGCGGCGAGCCGGTCGCGCACGAGGTATTCGACGGCTTTCACGTCATGGCGGGTCGTCGCCTCGAGACGCGCGAGCGCGGCGATGTCGTCGTCGCCGAACTCGGTGACCAGGTGCCGCAAATGGCGATGCTCTTCCGCGGTGAGCCGACGCGAGCCGAAGAGTTCGTGCTCGGTGAGGTGGATCAACCACTCCACTTCCACCTGGATTCGAGCCCGGTTAAGGCCCGCCTCGCTGAGGTGTTCTCCCAGCGGCGCCACCTGCTGGCGGTAGCGGCCGTCAAGAGGGCTGAGGGGCTGGATGCTGAGCGGGCTCATGAGACTCCCTGTCGTATACCGGGTTCGAGTTGGCGAAACAGTGCCGTGCACGCTCGCTCGATCATGCCGAGCACCGAGTCGAACAACGCGGCGTCGGAGTAGTAGGGGTCGGGAACATCGACGGCGCCGTTACCGTCGGGGTCGAACGTCATCAGCAGGTGCACCTTCGAGCGGGCATCGTCATCGGGGGCCCAGTTCTTGAGAATTCTCTCGTGAGTTCGGTCGAAGGCGATGATCAGATCAAGCTTGTCGAACCAATCGACCTCGAACTGCCGGGCGCGATGACGGCTGCCGTCGTACCCCCGTGTGCTTAACGAGGTGAGCGTGCGCGGGTCGCTGCGCTCACCAACATGCCACTCACCGGTTCCGGCAGAGAGCACGGAGACCTGCTTCTCCCAACCCCGCGCCCGGATCAGATCACGGAACACGGCCTCGGCCATCGGAGATCGGCAGATGTTGCCGGTGCACACGAAACAAATGCGGAACACCCCGGGTTCGGCGAGGACCCGGTCGAAGCTCATGCCTCCATTGTGTCCCAGTTGGGGCTCCTCCACACTCGGCCGTTTCGGGAGGCCCTGCCGCCGCTCGCGTCTCTCGGCACGGCCACCTATCGTGCGGCGGGCAGGCTTCGTCGGCGGGGGCAGAGGCAACGAGGGGGGAGGAGCCATGGCCGGAGACGAAATCGGATGCTCACCAGTCAGTGCGGCGAACTCTCGGGCCGACGAGTTCAGACGACAAGCGCGCATCGTCGATGACCTGTTCGACCGACTCGGCGCGGTCGTTCGCACCCTGCCGCGGGCGGGCGACCTGGAGGGCTGGCGAGGCCCCGCGGCTGAGCTGTTTGCCGCGGCCGTGCACGAGCACGAGGTGCTGCTCGTGCGCGAGACTCTGCGGCTCGACTCG
>CALRMP020000050.1:0-22053 GCA_943369205.1 Gulosibacter massiliensis
CCCCCCCCCCACGCCGTCGGTAGAGCCGATTACTCGGCGGCGCTGATCACATCGATCGCGGCCGTCACGCGCTCGAAGAGCGCGCTCGAGATGGGGGCCGAACCGGCACCCTCTTGCGCAGCGGCCTGACCCTCGGGGCTGGCCATGTAGGTGAAGTACGCCTTCACCAGCTCGGCCTGGGCCGGGTCGGTGTAGATTTCGCAGCCGACCAGGTACGCAACGAGCACGACCGGGTAGACGCCCGACTCGGTGGTGTCGCGAGCGAGCTCGATGCTCAGGTCAAAGTCGGCACGACCCTCGACGAAGGGCGAAGCGTCGACAACGGCCGCCGCGGCCTCGGGCGAGAACGGAACGAACTCGTCGCCCACACCCACCGCAACGGTGCCAAGCTCGCCAGCGCGCGAGGCGTCAGCGTAGCCAATGGTTCCCGTGCCGTTGGTCACAGCGTCAACAACACCCGACGTGCCTTGAGCGGCCTCACCCGAGTCGAGCGGCCACACGCCGTCGGCCTCGAAGGTCCAGACCGACGGAGCCGCCTGAGCGAGGTAGTCGGTGAAGTTCTCGGTCGTGCCCGAGTCGTCCGAGCGGTGAACCGGCGTGATGGCCAGGTCGGGCAGCTCGACGCCTTCGTTCAGCGCGGCGATCGCCGGGTCGCTCCAGTTCGTGATCTGCTCGGCGAAGATACCCGCGATGACGTCGGCGCTCATGTTGAGCGAGTCGATGCCCTCAAGCTGGAAGATCACAGCGATCGGCGAGATGTAGAGCGGAAGCTGCACGATGCCCGAGTCGGGCGCGCAACCCGCGAACTCCACTTCACCGGCGAGTTCCTCGTCGTTGAAGGCGCGGTCGGTGCCCGCGAAGTCAGACCCGCCACCCGCGAAAGTCTCGCGACCAGCGCCCGACCCGGTCGGGTCGTAGGTGACGGTCACGTCGGGGTTTGCGGTCTGGAAGCCGGCGATCCAGCTTTCCTGTGCCGCACCAACAGCCGACGATCCAGCACCGACAAGGTTGCCGCTCAGAGCCGAAGCGGTCTCGTCGGGCGTTGGGGTCTCGTTCGTGGCGCAGGCGCTCAGAACGAGGGCGCCAACGACGGCCATGGCAGCAAAGCTGCCAGCACGCTTGATGTTCACTGTGTTCCCTTCGGGGATTTCGATTACAGGTAGGCGCGGGATTGTTCGGTGCGCCGAGAGCGACGGTACGAGTCGTGACTTACCAGTGGAATCCCAGCGGGTGAACGGCAGGTTAACGACGGGACAACCATCCGACGGTCGCTGCTCGATAAAGAGCTCTGGTTAGCCGCCGGCGGGGCTGTGCGTTTCGATCGCCACAAGGCGTGGCTCCCGACTATCGCGCGAGACATGCAGCACGGCGTACTCGCCCGTCGAGAGCGCCGCACTCCGCCGCAGTTCGGGTGTGAGGGGTGCGCCAGACAACTCCGCGACCGCGCTGATGATTTGCGGAATAACGGGCCCATGGCTGCACAGCACCGCCGAGGTTCGACGGGCGAGTCGCTTCTCAACCTGACGTCGCACGCGCACGGCGTCGCTTGCATAGGCGTCTTGGCTGATGCTTCGCGAGTGCTTGACCTCGAGACCCGTCAGTGCGGCCGTCGGGGCAATTGTCGACACGCAGCGGGCAGCCGTGCTCGTGACGAGCGTCGACGGGCCGAATGCGGCGATACCGCCGGCCACCGAACGCGACTGCTCGAGACCACGGTGCAGGAGCGGCCGCGTGTGATCGGGGCCGTCCCACTGCTCGTGGGGCATGGCTTTGCCGTGTCGCAACACGACGATCGCGAATGTGCGGGCAAGCCCGGCTTCGAGCTGCGCCGCGAAACGCTCGACGATGTCGGCGTCGTGCTCGTAGCTGAGGTGCTTGACAGCCTTAGCGATCGGCACCCACTCAAGAGCGAGAATCTCGCCGTTCGCCTCGTAGCTGTGCCGTTCGGCCTGGCCCGCATCCACTTCGGCAGACCAGTAGTGCACGACCTTGTCGCGGCCGTTTGGCAACCGGTACTCGACGGTGCCGAGGGGAGCACCGAGCGACACCGCAAAGCCGGTCTCTTCAGCGATCTCTCGCACAGCAGTGTGCGGCAAGGTCTCGCCGGGGTCGACTTTTCCCTTCGGCAAGGAGACGTCTTTGTGGTGCGTGCGATGCACGAGCAGAATGCGCGCTTTGCCGTCGACCATCTTCCAGACCACTGCGCCAGCCGCCTCAACAAGGTCAGACGAGGTGCGCAGCGGGGCGACGGGGGTTGCGGGCGTCATGCGCGTGCCACACCTCCGCGCCGGCGAGAGGCGATCGCGGTCATGGTTTCATTCTGCAGGTCAGCAAGCGGCCGACCGCGCTCATCGCGGTGAACGCGCCGCCAATCGCCGTCGGCCTGCAGGTGCCAGGAGGCCGTGCGATCGCTCATCGAGAGGTCGAAGATCTCATCGATTTCGGCGATGTGCGCCGGGTCAACCAGGCGGATGAGCGCCTCGATGCGCCGGTCGAGGTTGCGATGCATCATGTCGGCGCTACCGATGTAGACCTGTGGGTCGCCGTTGTTGTGGAAGGCGAAGATTCGCGAGTGCTCGAGATAGCGGCCCAACACGCTGCGCACGCGGATGTTTTCGCTCAGGCTCGGTTGCCCCGGAACGAGGGCACACACGCCGCGCACGACGATGTCGACCGGTACGCCCGCAGCGCTTGCCCGATAGAGAGCATCAATGATCGCCTCGTCAACGAGCGAGTTGAGCTTGATCTGGATCCCCGCCGGCAGGCCCGCGCGAGCGTTCTCCGTCTCGACGCTGATGAGCTTGAGCAGCCCGCGTCGCAAATAGCGAGGTGCCACGAGAAGGCGCTTGAACTTCTTCTCGATGGCGTATCCCGAAAGCTCGTTGAACAGACGCGTGAGGTCTTTGCCTACCTGGTCGTCGGCGGTGAAGAGCCCGAGGTCTTCGTAGATGCGGCTGGTCTTGGGGTTGTAATTGCCCGTTCCGATGTGGGCGTAGTGCTTGAGCGCGCCGCCCTTTTCTTGCCGAACAACGAGGGCCAGTTTGCAATGCGTCTTGAGGCCGACAAGTCCGTAGACCACGTGGACACCAGCCTTCTCCAGCTTGCGTGCCCACTCGATGTTGTTCTGTTCATCGAAGCGCGCCTTGATCTCGACGAGCGCGAGCACGGCCTTGCCGCGCTCGGCGGCGTCGATGAGGGCTTCAATAATGGGGCTGTCGCCACTCGTGCGGTACAGGGTTTGCTTGATCGCGAGCACATTAGGGTCGCGTGCGGCCTGCTCGAGGAACGCTTGCACGCTCGTTGCGAACGACTCATAGGGGTGGTGCACCAGGACGTCGCCTCGCGCGATCGACGCGAAAATGTCAGGGGCTGCGTTTGGCTCAGCTGGCTGGAACTGAAGAGGCGTGACCGGCACGTGCTTCGGGTATTTCAGCTGAGGGCGGTCGATCTTTGAGATCTCGAAGAGCCCGCCGAGGTCGAGAGGTGCGGGCAGACGGTAGACCTCTTGCTCGGTGATGCCGAGCTCGCGCACCAGCAGACCGAGAGTGACGGCATCCATGTCATCGGTGATTTCGAGACGGATTGGTGGGCCGAATCGGCGACGCAACAACTCTCGCTCGAGCGCCTGAATGAGGTTCTCGGTCTCGTCTTCGTCGACCTCAACGTCTTCGTTGCGCGTGACGCGAAACTCGTGGTGCTCGAGAATCTCCATTCCCGGAAACAGCTCATCGAGGTGATTCGAGATCAGGTCTTCAAGCGTGAGAAAGCGCACGCGACCTGATCCGTCATCGGGCAGCTGGATGAAGCGCGGCAGAACTTGCGGCACCTTGAGGCGAGCGAACTCGACGCGATCAGTCTTGGGGTTGCGAACACGCACCGACAGGTTGAGCGAGAGCCCCGAAATGTACGGGAAGGGATGCGCGGGGTCGACCGCGAGCGGCATGAGCACAGGAAAGATCTGGCTCGCAAAGATCTCGTCGATGCGCGATCGGTCGGTGTCGCTCAGGTCAGCCCACGACTCGACGTGGATTCCCGCGTCATCGAGCGCGGGCTTCACGAGGTCGTGGAAGGCGCGCGAGTGCCGGTGCTGCAACTGCAGAGCGAGCGCGTTGATGTCGGCGAGCACGTCGGCGGGAGCCCGGCCCGTGTTGGTGGGAACAGCGAGACCCGTCACGATGCGGCGCTTAAGGCCGGCGACGCGCACCATGAAGAACTCATCGAGGTTGCTCGCGAAGATCGCCAGAAAGTTGACGCGCTCAAGGAGCGGCAAAGCGTTGTCTTCGGCGAGCTCGAGCACCCGCTGGTTGAAGTGCAGCCAGCTCAACTCACGATCGAGGTAACGGTCGACCGGCAGGGTTCCGTCATCGACGCTCGTCGACTCGTCGTAGTCGTCGACAAAGTCGCCGCCCACGCCACCGTCGACCTGGTACCCCGTGTCTGTCACACCCTCGTCGTGCATGCGGCCCATTGTGGCAGGAATCGTCGATCCGACTCACGGGAGCCGCGTTGCGTTCACCGCACGTTCACGATCAACCCGTTCTCTGGTTACGTGAGAGCGAGCCGACGCGATCGAACGGTGAGGTGGGTGGCATGACCGTGCACGCTCCGCATGCGCTCGAGGTGCTCGACCGTGTCGCGCACCGGCTCGCCCGTCACTACAGCGGCCAGATCGACGACGAGACCGTGCGAGAGATCGTGATCGACAGCTTTCGCCGCTACCGCCACCTCGACCACCCCTCGAGCCATGCACGCTCGCTCGCCGCGCAATTCTCGGCCGATCGCCTTGACGCGCTTCGGTGGATGGCAAACCGGCCGACGGCGGGGAAACCCGCGTCGTTCGTGTTCATCTGCTCGGGGAACGCTGGCCGATCGCAGCTCGCCGGCGCCCTCATGCGCGCTATCGCGCCCCTCGGCACGCGCGTCATCAGCGCGGGCGAGTCTCCGGCATCGCGCGTTTTGCCCGGTGTGACGGAGGCACTCGATGAGCTGGGGATCCCCGCATTCGGCGAGTACCCCAAGCCCATCGCACCGGAGTTTGTTGCCGCGGCCGACACCATCGTGGTGCTCAACTGCGCCGACGAGCTCGTCGTGCTTGAGGGGCGCGATTACCTGCGCTGGAACATCCCCCTCGATCGCACGAGCGGAAAGCAAGGCATGCGGTTCACGCGCGATCACATCGCCGTGGAGGTTCGGGCCCTCGCCCTCGAACACGGCATGGAACCGGGGCCCGTTTAGGAGGTTCGGCGGGGGGCGAGCACGAACCGCACGGCGAGGAGGCCGAGCGCGGCACCGATCAGCTGGGCCGCGATGAAGGCCGGCACGCTTTCGGGAGCGATTCCCGCGAAGCTGTCGCTCAGCATGCGCCCTAGCGTGATGCCCGGGTTGGCGAAGCTCGTTGAGCTCGTGGCGAAGTAGGCACTGCCGATATAGAGACCGACCGCCGCCGGCACCCAGCTGTGTTGGCCACGCGCAACGAGGGTGAGGATGACCGCGACGAGCCCCGCCGTTGCCACCACTTCGCCCAGGAGCAGCCCGGGCTCTGCACGCACGGTGGTGCTGATTGACACGGCCGCACTCCCGAACATGAGGTTTGCCAGCACGGCGCCTGTGGCAAAGCCAAGCAATTGGGCGAGCACCGTTGGCAGGATTTCTCGCGCCGGTACGAGCCGCTGCGCCGCGAGCGCTCCGGTCACGACGGGGTTGAGGTGGGCGCCGCTCACGGGCCCCAGCACGACGATGAGCACCACGAGGGCGGCCGCCGTTGCGAGCGCGTTGATGAGCAACTGCACCCCGGCGTCGTCGGTCAAGCGGGTGGCCATGATTCCCGAGCCCACGACGGTAGCGATGAGGCCTGCACTGCCGAGAGCTTCGGCGAGCATCCGCACAAGAAGGGATGGGGCGGGGGCAGAAGGCGAGGCGTCGGTCACGGGCACACTGTAGCCGATCGCATAGACTTGGGTCTATGAGAGCGCACGGCACGCTGAGCCCGGAGCTCGCAGCACTGGGCGACCCCACACGGGGCGCGATCGTGCGACTGCTGCTCGATGCGACCGACCACTCGCTCACGGTGGGCCGCCTCACTGAGGCGCTCGACCTGCGGCAGCCAACGGTGTCGCATCACCTGCGCGTTCTGCATGACGCGGGTCTTCTCGAGCGCACGCCGCGAGGGCGCGAGGTCTGGTACTCGTTGCCCGAGACCGTGGCTTTTCGGCTCGAAGACTGGGCAGCTCCGGAGGGCGAAACCTCGATCAGCGGAGCGCTGCTGGGGCGCATCATCGACGACCTCGGCACGCGATTCGTCGGCACGTTCTCGCGCGAGACGGTCCAGCGTGTCGTGCTCGATAGCTATGACCTGTTGCGGGCTCGCGAAGGCGGGCGCGCACTGCCGTCGGCGATAGCGCAGTTCTCGGCCGAGCGCTTGAGCGCGCAAGAGACGACAGCGCTCGAGTCGGCTGGCCGACGGGCCGACGGGTCACCGATCGAGGTGCTCTTCGTGTGTGTGCAGAACGCGGGCCGCTCGCAATTGGCCTCGGCGATCTTGCGGCATCTCGGCGGCGACCGCGTGCGCGTGCGCACGGCGGGCTCAGCGCCCATCGACGCCATTCGCCCAGCGGTCGTCACGGCTCTCGACGAGATCGGCGTTCCTCTCGGCGGCGAGTTCCCGAAGCCTCTGACCGACGACGTCGTTCGCGCCGCCGATGTCGTCATCACGATGGGCTGCGGCGACGCTTGCCCGGTATTCCCTGGCCGACGGTATCTCGACTGGGAGGTCGCTGATCCGGCTGGCCAACCTCTCGACCGCGTTCGTGAGATTCGCGATGACATCGACCGTCGCGTTCGCGTGCTGCTCGAAGAGCTCGGCTTTCGCAACACATAGATTTGTGTCTATACTTTCTCCCATGAAGAAGCCTGTCCACACCACCCCGCAGCCCACCGTTCTCTTCGTGTGCGTGCACAACGCGGGGCGCTCCCAGATGGCTGCCGGTTACCTGCAGCACTTCGCCGGCGACCGCGTCACGGTGCTCTCCGCCGGCTCTGAGCCGAAGGATCAGATCAACCCGGTCGCCGTCGAAGCGATGGCCGAAGAGGGCATCGACATTGCGCACAATGTGCCCAAGGTTCTGACCGTTCAATCGGTGGTCGATTCCGACGTCGTGATCACGATGGGGTGCGGTGACGCATGCCCGATCTTCCCCGGCAAGCGCTACGAAGACTGGGCACTCGACGACCCGGCCGGCCAGGGCATCGAGTCGGTGCGCGTGATTCGCGATGACATTCGCGGGCGCATCGAAAGGCTGATCGCCGAGATCGCCCCCGCCCCCTGAGCGACGCGCCTTAGGTGCGGTCGGGCTCGCGCAGCGCGATCACGATCGACGGCAACGCCAGGGCGAGGCCCTCAAAGGTCCAGAAGACTGCCATCGCGCCGCCCCACGTGATGTCGACCGTGATGAGGTCGTTCTCGCTCGTCGCGACAAACCAAATGAGAGCCGCGGTCGCGGCGGCCAGGGTGATTCCGGCGAACCACCGGTAGGCCTCGACATAAGCGCGATCGCGCACGCGGGCCTGACGTTCGTCGAGGTACTCCTCGGGCAGGTCGGCGACAACGCGCACCGACATCCGCAACGCCCACCACACCCCCGCAGCGATAGCGACGACCCCCAGCGCGGCAAGGCTCGGCAAGAACATCCAGGCAAAGGGCATCGCGATCAGCAGGGCGATCATGACGCCGACGATCGTCAGGCGCATCCGGCGCGTGCGCATCCAGTCCCAGCGCGTGTCGCGCATGACCGTGTCGGCCATGTCGGCAACCGCCTTCTCGTTGCGCTCGCGAGAGCTGAGTTTCTTCATGGTCATGCTGATTCCTCCTGGTCTGTGGTCGTAAAGGGAGTGAGTGAGAACAACTGCTCGACCGGTACGTCGACGAGTTGTGCGATGCGCAGCGCGAGGGCGAGTGATGGCGCATACTCGCCCCGCTCGAGGTACCCGACGGTCTGGTAGTGCACACCGACCGCGTCGGCGAGCTCTTGCCTGCTGAGGCCGGCTCTCGTGCGGTGTTCTTCGATGCGGCTATAGACCGGGTCTTCTGACTTCGGCTTGCGTCCCATGTCTGTAGCATAACTACTACATAGCAATAATGCAACATGGTCGGGCGCGAAAAAGCCGGGCCGCAGAACGCCTCTCGGCGAGTGGCCGCTCGTAGCGGCGAAAAATGGAGCCCGGGGTTACTGCGGCCCGGCTAAAGAAGTGTAACCGCGACACCCTGCGAGGCATTCCGTCAGGGCACCGGATGCTCGCCCTCAGTCGAGCGAACCGGCACGCTCGAGGCGGGCGCACGCCGTGAAGTCGCGCGCGGTAGCAGCCAACCGAGCGGCACGCGCGGTGAGGTCGCTCGCGCGCAGGTCGTTGAGCGCAGAATCCGCATCGTCGGCAAGGTCGGCCGCTCCCGCCGCCGAGGTGCGACAGAAGGCTGCGGCTCGATCGAGTGCCACTGCGAAGTCGCCGTCGTACGCGCCGCGCAGCACCTCGTCGGCGAGCCGCAGAATCTCGTCCGGCCCCGTCGGAGACTCGGCCCCCGCCACCACGACGTCGGCTGTCGCGAGCACCTCGCTGCCGCGCTGGAACACCAGCGCAGCCCCCGCCGCGTCGCCGCGCACGAGCGCGCGCAGCAGCGAGAGTCGCCACAGGGCTCCGGGCAGCGTGCGCGGCCCTGACTGCGACCACAGCGCGGCGAGCACATCGAGCCCGTGCTCGTCGGTGTAGGCGACCATGCGCTCCACGAGGTCGGGGTCGTCACTCGCCCGCACGCGGTGCACGAGCACCCGCGCCGAATCGTGCGCGATGCGCATCGTCACCGCCGGGTCAAGCCCGCCTTCGTTCACCTCGAAGGCGTCGCTTGGCAGGCGCACCGGGCGGTGCGGGCGATCAGTCATGCCCGTCACGCTAGCCCGACACGCTGAACGCCGCAGCGCGCTAGATTAGTGAGGCAAGGGCCTCTAGCTCAGTTGGTAGAGCAACGGACTTTTAATCCGTGGGTCGTCGGTTCGAGCCCGACGGGGCCTACCGTGTAGTTCGGCAGGAATCTTTGGTGTTCGTGCGTTTCTGGCTGGTTCGAGCCAGCCTCCCCTCGGTCACCGAGCAGGCTGGCGCGTGGTGCTCACGTCAGGAAACTCATCTGCAGATCCATACACGCCGCCTGGACTGATGCACGGATCGGTGACATCGAGACCTGTACCCTCAACGCGCATCAGGCTCCCTTTGCGGCAAATCTTCAGGGTCACGCAGCCGATGAACTAATATTCTCCGAAAGACTTTCACGGAGGGAACCCCATGTCGGCAACTCGAATCGCGTCGCTCGCAACAAGCGCCGCGTTGTTGTTGGCCCTGGCTGCTGCGCCCGCGCAGGCGGCGACAGCACCCGCCCCACCATCAGCGCCATCCGGACAATCTGTGAGCTCCCAAAGCTCTGCCCCCTGCACCATCACGGGAACTGCGCGGGCTGACACGCTGGTGGGCACAGCGGGTAATGATGTCATTTGCGGCCTCGGCGGCAATGACACGATCCGCGGCGGTAACGGCAATGACACGATCCGCGGAGGTGCGGGCAACGACACCCTCAGTGGCGGAAACGGAAGCGATTCGGTTATCGGTGACAGCGGCAACGACACCATTGATGCTGGCGCTGGCAACGATTCAATCGGCGGCGGCCCGGGCAACGACAGACTTGTCGGTGGTACCGGTGACGACACCGTCCTGGGTGACGACGGTCAAGACAATCTGTTGTCAGGAACGGGCGATGACGCTCTAAGCGGAGGCGGCGGGGTTGATTCGATCAACTCCGGAACGGGCGACGACACGTGCGCCAACGACGCTGCCGATCGTCGCTGGGACGCCTGCACGACAGACACTACTGCGCCGACAATCAGTTTCCCGGCAAGCAACAGCAGTGAGATTCAGGCGGGCACGACCGCCGTCTTCCGCTGGGTTGCGAGCGATCCCTCGGGCGTCGCAATGACCTGGGGACAAGCCGGGGGGCCTCCCGGCTGGGTCGACTGGTGCGGCTTTGGAACGGTAGCTGAGCGAGTAAGTGGAACCGCCGAAGTGGGCACCTATGAGGTGCGATGCGCCATTCCTGACAATGCTGTCAACGAGCGCTACACGCTCTACGTGGGTTCCTCCGACTCCCTCGGCAATTCTTCTGTGAATTGGGCGGGATTCGAGTTCACGGTTGTCAACGGATCATCCGACAACCGCGTTCCAGAAATCCAAGACGTTCGCCTCCCCTCGACCGTCAGTGTCGGTGAGACGTTCACGGTTGACGTTGATGTCACCGACGAATCCGGCACCGCGGGAGTCTACTCGTGGTTCCTCCGCGCCGCTTCCCAGGACATAGCGCACACTGGTCTCGTCATTACGCCGCTCGATTCCGCCACGTTGATAGCGGGTGACGCCACCAACGGAACGTTCCGGCAAACCCTGGTGGTTTCGAGCTGGGCGCCGCCGGGACAGTATTCACTTCTCGTCAGCGTTCGTGACGCGGTCGGAAACCGTGGGGTCATTACAACCGATTACTCGGTGACCGTCACTCCCTAGCGGTCAACAGCCTCTCGAAGCCTCGCACGCTGGAGCGTCAGGGCCTGGTCGGATCGATGGGTCGAGTCGGTGCTGCGGGCGACAACGCACCCAGGACACTCGGGGCCGGTTGGCTCCGATAGGGTTCGAAGCGAAACTCGCTCAGGCAGGCCGGCAGATTCCCCAGCTGCCCGACCACGAGGCTCCGGGGTCGACGAACCGCAGTCCGAGTCCCGAATTGAGTGCGTCGGCCGGGGCCGTCATCGGCTCGACGGCGATCGCCGTGACGGGCCCCTCGGCCGTCGGATAGCTGCGCGTGATGAACAGCTGCAACCACTCCCAGTTACCGCCTTGCCACACTTCGGTCTCGGTGCCGTCGGGGGCGGCAAGCACGGTGCGCGCGACGCCGTCGGCATCGGGTTCGATGCGGAACGCATCATCGAGCGCGAGCTCGCCTACGAGGCGACCTTCGGTGAGATCCCACGGCCCGGTCGCGGGCTCGAAACCCACGGGGTTGAGACGGTCGTCGACCATGACGTGCTCGACCGCGCGGGCCGTGACCGTCAGGCCATCGACAGCGTGCGCGCCCACGCGAATGAACGGGTGCGCGCCCACCGCGTAAGGCGCGGGCTGATCACCGAGGTTCGTGACGCTGTGCGTGACGCGAATGCCGTTTCCGGTCAGTCGGTACTCAACGGTCGTCCAGAGGTGGAACGGGTAGCCGTGCTGCGGCACGACGGCGGCCCCGAGCGTCACAGCGTCATCAGTCTTCTCGACCAGCTGATAGGGGGTGTTGCGCAAGAGACCGTGGATGGCGTTCGTGCGGTCGACCTCGGTCAGATCGAGCTGCTGCACCTCGCCGTCGAGCATCCAACGCCCGTCGCGCACGCGGTTGGGCCACGGCACGAGCACGATACCGCAGCCGAATGGCGGGCTCGAGAACTCGTCGAAGCCCTGCACCAGATCGTGGCCGTCAACCGTTAGGTGGCGCAACGCAGCGGCAACCCCGGTTATGGTCGCCTCGACGGGGCCGTGCGCTCCGTCGTGGTGCAGGGTGTACTGCTCACCGGTGGGAGGAGTGCTCATGCCGTCACTTTACGCGCGCCGCGGGGTCACGGTGGTGACCCGCAGGCCGGCCGCACGCAGAGGCTCGAGCTGCGCCTCCATCGCCGCATTGTCGGTGATCAGTTCATCGAGTTCGTCGAGTGAGGCGACCCTGCCGAGGTGCACCTGGCCGAGCTTGGACGAGTCGGCGGCCAGCACCCGCCGCGCGGCGCTCGCGACCATGCGGCGCTTGACCTCGGCTTCGGGCAGATTAACGTTGGTCACGCCAGCGTCGGCGTCAATGCCTGTCGCCCCGAGAATCGCGAGGTCGACGCGAACGTCGTCGAGCAGGGTTGTCGCCAGTGGGTTGACGAGCGAGTGCTGCAACGATCGCACGGTACCTCCGGTCACGACGACTGTGAACCGCGGAATCGCTGGCTCGAGCGCGAGAGCAACGGCGAGGCCGTTGGTGACGATAACAATGTCGGTGAGTTCGGTGCGGGCCACCAGGGCATGCGCCACGGCGAGCGTGGTCGAACCGACATCGAGAAGGATGCTCTCACCCGCATGCACGCGTGACGCCGTCTCGGCGGCAATGGCCTGCTTCGCCCGGGCGAGTCGAGTGCGCGATTGTTCAAGGCTGCTCTCGCGCGCGGCGACAAGGCCGCGCGGCATCGCCCCTCCGTGAACGCGCGTAAGGCGACCGTCGGACTCGAGGGCGGCCAGATCGGTGCGCACGGTGACCTCGCTCACCCGGAGTTCACGCGCGAGGTCGGCAACGCGAGCGAACCCTCGTTCGGCCACGAGGCGAGTGAGGCGTTCGCGGCGCTGAGGCGCAGCATCCATCTCGCTGTCCTTTCGATCTCTTTCGATATCGAAAGCGTACTCGTTACGAATTCGCAAGCGATGCCGCGTACGATCGGGGAGTGACGATTCGCTTTCACTCCACGACGCTCGCCGACGGCCGCGAGCTCATCTACGTCGACGACGCCGACACCACGCTCGGGCCGGAGCGGTCAATCGACCGGCGCGTGCTCGACCCGCGGCCGGAGACCGCGAGCATGCGGCAAGACGTGTTGACGGGCGAATGGGTGTCGATCGCGAGCAACCGGCAGAACCGCGTCTTCATGCCGCCACCCGACCAAGACCCGCTCGCGCCGGCGTCGCCTGAGAACCCCAGCGAAATACCGAGCAACTACGACGTCGCCGTGTTCGAGAACCGCTCGCCCAGCTTTGGCCCGGCGCTCGAGCATGAGAACGCACCCTCGGGCCTCACCGACCTCACCGAGATCGGTATCGGCCGACTGCGCACGAGCGTGGGTCGTTGCGAGGTCGTGTGCTTCTCGCCCGACCACGAGGGCTCGTTCGGCTCGCAAACGGTCAGTCGTGCGCGCACCGTCATCGAAACCTGGGCGCACCGCACGGCCGCCCTCAGCGCGATGCCGGGCATTCAGCAGGTCTTTCCGTTCGAGAATCGCGGCGCGGAGATCGGGGTGACCCTGCCCCACCCGCACGGACAGATCTACGCCTACCCCTTCGTCACTCCGCGCACGAGCACGCTCCTGCGCTCGATCGAGGCGGTCGGCCCCGACCTGTTCGCGCGCGTGCTCGAGAGCGAGCAGGCGAGCGAACGGGTCGTGTTGCAGGGTGAGCACTTCACGGCCTTCGTTCCGTTCGCGGCCCGCTGGCCTATTGAAGTGCACGTCTTGCCGCACCGGCACGTGCCCGACTTTGCCGGGCTGACCGAGGCCGAGAAAGACGAACTCGCTCCGTTCTATCGGCGACTGCTGCGCGGCATTGACGCGCTCTACCCGACGCCCACGCCCTACATCGCCGCGTGGCACCAGGCACCCGTGCACGTCGGGCGCGACTCGGTGCGGCTCATGCTGCAAGTGACGAGTCCGCGCCGCGGCGCTGAGAGACTGAAGTATCTGGCTGGCTCGGAAGCCGCGATGGGCGCCTTCATCGGCGACGTCGCCCCCGAAGCACAAGCCGCATTTATCCGCGAGGGAATCGAGAAGACGGGCAATGACTGACATTCGCGACGACGCACGCGCAGGGTTCGAGGCCGTCTTCGGGAGCGCACCCGACGGCCTGTGGTCTGCTCCGGGCCGCGTCAACCTCATTGGCGAGCACACCGACTACAACGAAGGTTTCGTGTTGCCCTTCGCGATCGACCGCCGCACGATCGTTGCTCTCGGGGTGCGCGATGATCGCCGCGTCCGCGTGGCGAGCACCTTCGCCGACGAACTCGCCGAGATCGATCTCGACGCGCTCACCCCCGATGCTCTCAGCGGCTGGTCGGCCTACCCCCTGGGCGTCGCCTGGGCCTTCAGTGAGTTTGGGGCAGACCTCGCCGCTGTTCCCGGAGTCGACCTCTTCATCGACTCCGACGTGCCCGTCGGCGCAGGCCTGTCGAGCTCGGCGGCGATCGAGAGCGCCGTCGCCCTCGCGCTCAACGACGTGTGGCAGCTCGGCCTCGACCGCCGCACGCTCGCGCGCGTTGGCCAGCGCGCCGAAAACGTCGCCGTCGGCGCTCCGACCGGCATCATGGACCAGTCGGCGTCACTGCTCGGTGAGGCCGACCACGCGGTCTTCCTCGACTGCCGCACGCTCGAGAGCGAGCTCGTACCGCTCGGGCTCGCCGAGGCGGGCCTCGCGATTCTGGTCATCGACACAGGCGTCAAGCACAGTCACGCTACGGGTGGCTACGGCGAGCGCCGTGCCGCGTGCGAGCGCGGTGCAGCAGCCATGGGCGCATCCTCACTCCGCGATCTGACTGTTGACGACCTGCCGCGCGCGCAGCAATCGCTCGACGACGTGACCTTCCGGCGCATCCGTCACGTCATTACCGAGAACCAGCGCGTGCTCGACACGGTTGCGGTGCTGAAAGCTCAGGGCGCGTCAGCGATTGGTGAGCTGCTGGATGCCTCGCACCGCAGCATGCGCGACGACTTCGAGATCTCCGTGCCCGAACTCGACCTCGCGGTCGAAACCGCTGTCGCGGCTGGCGCGATCGGCGCCCGCATGACCGGGGGTGGATTCGGAGGCGCGGCCATCGCGCTCGTTCGACTGGGCGACCTCTCGCGCGTGCAAGTGGCCGTCGACAACGCGTTCGGCGAGCACGCCTTCGGTCAGCCCGACACTTTCGTGGTCACGGCCTCAGACGGGGCCGCGCGCAACTAGCGGGCCCAGGTGGCGCCGGTGCGCAGACCCCGAAGGGTCAGCGCGATAAGGGTCACGATCATGGCGATCACAACGACCCACAGCACGGGGTCGGCCGCAGCCATGCCCGGCAGCTCCCACTCTCGCGCCACGACGGCCGTGAGGTTCACGAACGCAGCCGTCGGAAACCCGAAGCCCCACCAGCCGAGGTGAAAGTGCATGGATCGACGCTCCTTGACGATGATGCGGATCGCTAAGAGCACCCACCACGCGGAGAAGCCCCACATGACGGTGACGACGAGGAGGGCGATGCCCTCTGCGCCATCCACGACACCGGCCGCGGCGGCGAGCTCCACGCTCGCGAGCAGACCCACACCTCCGGCACCGAGCGGCGCGAGCCAGCCCCACCAGCTCGGCGCCTGATGAGCCGTGGGCGGCGCGGCAACGAGCAGTCGGCTGCCGGTAATCGAGGCCAGCATGAGAAAGAGCGTGAAGCCGATGCCCCAGCCGATGAGAGCGACAAACGCCCACGTCCGCTCATCGCCGGGCAGGCCCAACTGCATCGCGCGCAACAGAATGCTCGGCACGAGAACAAGCGGCACGACCGGTACGAACCAGTTGCCCGAGACCGCGGCGGGCGGCACTTCGGCAAAACCGACAATGCGGGTATAGAACGCATACCCCGAGAGGAGCGTGCCGACGACTCCCGGCACAAAGGCAACGAGCCCGACGATGAGGGCGACCTCTCTCGGCAGGGCTCCCGACACCCCGGCCTGGAGCACGGCCAAGGCGAACACCTGCAAACCGGCGGGCCACGACGCGATCATGGCGCCGATGCCCGGGTTGGCAAGGTCGGCGAGAAAGGCCTCGCGGTGCGACACGATGCGCATCGTTGTCGCGATAGAGAGCGTGATGGCGACGAGGGCGGCGAGAGCGAGAAGCGCCATGCCCACGATCTGATCGAGCGTGATGCCCGGGAGCGGGTCGCGCAACGACACCAGGGCGGCACCACTGAGGCTCATGAGCGACGCTCCCCATGCGGGGTGCAAGGTGGCGATGCGGTGAGTGCGGGCGGGAGCATCCATGCCCATTAGCATACCCCTGGGGGTATCTAGTCGCTAGCGCCGACGACGAGTCAGCGGGTGATCGCGAGTGTGGCCGCCGTGGTCGACAGCACCTCGGCCGCGAGGCCGGGCTCGTCGGCAATGCTGCGGCCGTACGTCGGCACCATGCGCTTGAGCGCAGGGCCCCACTGTTCGAGCCGGTCGGGGAAGCATCGTTCGATCACATCGAGCGTGATCGGTGCGGCGGTCGATGCGCCCGGCGAGGCCCCGAGCAGACCGGCGATCGTGCCGTCGGCCGACGCGACGACCTCGGTGCCAAACTGCAGCACACCGCCCTTGCCCGGCTCGTTCTTGATGATCTGCACGCGCTGGCCCGCGGTGAGCGAGTACCAGTCGTCGCCGTCAGCCTTCGGGTAAAAGTCGCGAAGAGCGTCGAGCTTCTTCGACCTACTCGCGAGCAACTCGCCGACCAGGTAGGTCACGAGGTCGAAGTTGCGGAGGGCGACCTGCAGCATCGGCACGATGTTGTGCCAGCGAATCGACCCGAACAGGTCGAACCACGAGCCGGTCTTCAAGAACTTGGGCGTGAAGCCCGCGTAGGGCCCGAACAACAGGCTTGCGGTGCCATCGACAACGCGCGTGTCGAGGTGGGGAACAGACATCGGTGGCGCGCCGACCGAGGCCTTGCCGTAGACCTTGGCGTGGTGCTTCGCGACGACCTCGGGGTTGTCGCACCGCAACCAGCCGCCGCTGACGGGAAAGCCGCCGAACCCGCGAATCTCAGGGATCCCGCTCTTCTGCAAGAGCGGCAGAGCGTGACCGCCCGCACCGACGAACACGAACCGCGCCGTGAGCTCGTGCGGCGTGCTGCCGATCTCATCGCGCAACGAGACCTTCCAAAGGCCGTTCTTCAGGCGACGGATGCCCGTCACGCGCTGCTCGCGACGCACCGGCACCCCGCGCGACTCGAGGGCCTCGACGAGCAATCTCGTGAGCGCCCCGAAGTCGACATCGGTGCCTGCCGTCGTGCGGGTGGCCGCCACGGGCTCGCTCTTCGAGCGACCGGGCATGAGCAACGGGGCCCACGCGTGAATCTGTGCGGCGTCTTCCGAGTACTCGAGGCCGGCGAAGAGCGGGTGGTCTTTCAGCGCTTCGTAGCGCTTGCGCAAGTACTCGACGTTCTTCTCGCCCCACACGAGACTCATGTGCGGGGTGGCGCTCAGAAAGGCGCTCGGGTCGGGCAGCAGCCCCTGGCCCACGAGGTACGACCAGAACTGGCGCGAGACCTGGAACTGTTCGTTGATCGCCACGGCCTTGACGATCTCGATCGTTCCGTCGGGCCGCTCAGGGGTGTAGTTGAGCTCGCATAGGGCGGCGTGGCCCGTGCCGGCGTTGTTCCACGGGTTCGAGCTCTCGAGGGCCACGTCGCCCAAGCGCTCGATAATGCGGATGTCCCAGGTCGGCTCGAGCTGCGCGAGCATCGTTGCCAGCGTCGCACTCATGATGCCGGCGCCGATGAGCAGTGCGTCAACGGGTTCGGCGTCGCGGGGCTCGGCATGGATGGCTTCAGTCACGAGTCGAGTTTAGTCGCGCTCACCAGGGCTCACGCCGTGCGGGCTAGGCTGAGCCGGTGATTCTGCCCCTTATTGCGATCGGCGCAATCGGGGGGCTCTTCTCCGGACTCTTCGGGGTCGGTGGCGGGCTCATCATGGTGCCGCTCATGATGGTGTGGCTCCGCTTCGACCAGCGGCGGGCATCCGCCACATCGCTCCTCGCGATCGTCCCTCCCGCCATCGTCGGCGCCTCGCTGTACGGAGTGCGCGGCGAAGTCGATCTTGTCGCGGCGGCGATCATCGCGGTCGGTGCTGTGACGGGCACCCCGCTCGGCGCCCTGCTCTTGCGCCGCATTTCGCTGACCTGGCTCAAGTGGTTGTTCATCGGCGGCCTCGTGGCCACGGCGCTCCGCCTTGCCGTCGTTCCCCCGGCGCGCGACGGCTTTCTTGACTACACGGTTCTCTCCGTCGTGGGCCTCGTCGTGTTGGGGCTTCTCATGGGCATCATCGCCGGGTTGCTCGGCGTCGGCGGCGGAATCATTGCTGTACCCGTGCTTATCGCGATATTCGGGGTCGGCGACCTTTTGGCGAAGGGAACGTCGCTGCTCGCGCTTGTTCCCGGTGCCATCGCCGGGAGCGTGCCCAACCTGACCGCCGGGCTCGTTCGCTGGAGGGAGGCACTCGTCATGGGCCTCTCGGCAGCCACCACCACACTCGTGGGCGTCTGGCTCGCGTTCATCATTCCCGCTCAGGTGTCGGGCTGGCTCTTCGCCGTGCTGTTGATCGGCATCGTCATCAACATGTCGCTGCGCCCCACGAAGCCGTCAGCGGGTCACTCACCGTCAGAGTGATCGTGACGTCTCGTCACCGGGTGCCGAATCCAACCACGCGCGCACCGAATCGTTGTGCTGGCCAAGAACCGGGGGCGCTGCGTGGTTGCGCCGTGTCTCTTCTGACCCGTTCCAACGGAAAAAGCGAAGCGGAGGACCAGGCAATTCGATCGAACCCAGGGTCTCATGGTCGACGTCGATCACGAGGCCCTGCGAGCGCGTTTGCGGCCACGCGTACACCTCATCGATCGAGCGAACGACTCCTGCCGGGATTCCCGCTTGGTCAAGCAACGACAGCAGCGTCGCGCGCGACTTTCCCGCGAATGCCGCGGTGATCGTGGCAATCAGCGCCTCTCGATTCTCCACGCGGAGGGCGTTGGTTGTGAATCGGGAATCTGTCGGGTCGATTCCCGCGACAGCGCAGAAGCTCCTCCACAGCGAATCGTTGCCGACAGCGATCTGGAGGTCTCCGTCGGCCGCGGCAAAGAGGCCGTACGGTGCGAGTGTCGGATGATGATTGCCCTGCGCGAACCCGACTTCTCCGCCGACCGTGAATCGCGTGCCTTCGAACGAGTGCGCCCCGACGATCGCGGCGAGAAGACTCGTGCGAACGATTTGGCCGTGGCCCGTCGTCTCGCGCTCGCGAAGCGCTGCGAGCACCCCGAACGCCCCGTTCATGCCCGCAAGGATGTCCGCAATCGGTACCCCGACACGCTGGGGCTCGTCACTCGATGCCCCCGTCAACGACATGAGGCCCGCCTCCCCCTGAGCGATCTGGTCATACCCGGCTCGCCCGCCTTCCGGCCCGTCGTGGCCGAAACCGGAAATCGACAAGACGACGAGACGGGGATTCAGCGCCTCGAGTTCCGCCGCACCAAGGCCAAGACGCTCGAGAACACCGGGGCGAAAGTTCTCGATGAGCACGTCGGCTCGCTGCACCAGCTCGCGAAGCGCCTCAATGCCCGCCGAACTCTTGAGGTCAAGCTCGACAGACTCTTTGTTGCGATTAACCGAGAGAAAGTAGGTGCTCTCGTGGCTCCCGGGCTCGCCCACAAAGGGAGGGCCCCAGCCTCGCGTGTCGTCACCTCGAACCGGAAACTCCACCTTGATCACCCGTGCGCCAAGGTCACCCAGCATCATCGCGGCGTGGGGTCCGGCCACGGCCCTGCTGACGTCGATGACCGTCAGGTCGTGGAGTGAGCCCGTCATGTGCGTGAGCCCCGACCTAATCGGCCAGCGTCGGGTCGGTCGTCAGGGTGATCGTGGCCCACAACTCGTAGTCGAGCGTCGCGAGGCCGTCGAGCAATTCGCGTCGCAGGGCGTCTTGACCTTCGATGGTCCACGATTTCGGCGGCACCACGATCTCGACATCGACATAAAGCTTGCGACCGAGCTTGGTCATGCGCACGCGCGGGTCGCGCAGTTCATGGCGGTCGCAGATGCTCGCCACGGCTGCGTGAACCTGCTGGTGCACCTCAGAATCGGGCGCGCCCTCCAGCAACTCATTAATGCCCGAACGGAGGAAGCGAATCGGAATCGGCGCCAACATCGCGACCGCGACAAGCACGAGGATCGGGTCGAGGAAGCGCACGATGCCCCCCGCTGCCGTGCCGGCAATCAGAATCGCGACCGTCGCGCCGATCACCATGACGCCGTTGCGCACCGCACCGGCTCTCCACTGCAGCGCTTCGACGCGCACGAGTTCTGATCCGCCCGCGCGACGCAACAGGTGTGCCGTGAACACCGCGCTCGTGATTGCCGAGAAGAGGCCGTAAGTCACGACCGACAGCGGCGCGACGTCGCTGCCCCCATCGAGAATCAGCACGACCGCGTCGAGCGCCGCGAGCAGCAGGGTTCCGAGCATCGCGATGCCTTGCACGATGATCGCTAACGGAGTGAGCGATTCGCGACCGTACGGGAATCTCGCGGTCGGACCTTCGTCAACGACGCGGGATGCCCGCAGCATGACCCACGTCAACCAAAGCCCGATCAGCCCATACACCCCGTCGAACAGGATGATGCGAGAGCCAGCAAGAATGCCGCCGACGATCGCGACGATGGAGATGGCGACCGCGACCCCGATCGACTGCATGAGCGCCGTGCGCTCCGCCAGGGGAGGCCGCGTGCTCTGACCAGCGCTGTGCTCTTGACCGCTACTCACGCGCCCAGCGTAGCGCCGACGAAAGCCGGTGGCGGTCAGAGGCCGAGAGCGAGAAGAGCGGAGTCCATGCGCTCGGTCATGAGGGCATACCCCTCATCGTTGGGGTGCAAGCCGTCGGCCGCCATCTCGCCTTCGCGCCCGGCGATCCACGTCGACGCGCCATCGATGTAGTCCGCGCCGATCTCCGCGGCGGCGTCGCGCACCCACGCGTTGATGATCTCGAGCGACTCCGGGCGTTCAGCGGTGTACCAGAAGGGTTCGACGACGATGATGCGCGCATCCGGAACCCCGTCGCGCAGCCGCTCCAAATCGGTCGTGATTTGTGCTTCGATGGCGTCGGCCGCGAAGCGGTACGAGAAGTTGTCGTTGAGCCCCATCGTCACCATGATGATGTCGGGCTGCTGCTCGATGATCATCGACGGCAGGTCACCCTCACCGAAGAGCGCGCGGTTGTTGATGAAGCCTAGGCCGTTGACACTCGGGTTGAACTCGCGCCACCCGCGGCTCTCGGCGATGCGGGTCGACCAGCGCACGCTGGGGTCGGTCGCCCCCGTGCCGAGCGTGTACGAGTCGCCATAGAACGCGACAAGCGGGGCGTCGTCGCTGGGCGGCTCCACCGCTGCGCACGCGGTGAGCGCGGTGCCGACGATGAGAGCGGCTGCGACGAGCGCTCCACGGCGCGCGATCAGCCCCACCCGGCGAGTTGCTCGCGCGGCGCGGAAACGACCCATCACGCTCACAGGTTTGCCAGCCCGATGGGGTCAAGGCGAGGCCGCTTGGGCTCGCGATTGTCGCCCGACGAACGCCCGGTGAGTCGGCGGCCGATCCACGGCAACACGTACTGACGCCAATACTCGGCGGTGCGCGGGCGCTCGAGCGAGTCCACGCCCGAACCGTCGGGCGCGGTATCGGCAATGGGCACCTCGAGTGCGGCAAGAACATTGCTCGCGGCGATCGCGTGCCCCCTGGCGTTCAAGTGCAATCGATCGATCGACCAGTACTCCAAATCGGGCAGCCGCTCATCGAACCAGTTGTCCACGTAGAGCACGCCCGTTCCCTCCAGGCGAGATCGCACCGCGTGCGCGAGCGCGTCACCGCGGCGTTCGAACCGAGCCCCGAGCGGAATGTGTCGCGTGGGGTTACCCCCACTCACCACCATGGTGCGAATGCCGGCATCGCGAGCGCGCAGAGCTGCCGCGACAAGGCGGTCGGCGACGGCGTTGATCGACACCCGCGGCCGCAGAATGTCGTTGCCGCCGCCGTTCATGCTCAGCAACTGCGGGCTGAGCGCGATCGCCGTCGGCAGTTGGTCGTCGACAATGGGCGCGAGCAGTCGACCCCGAATCGCGAGATTCGCGTAGCCAATCGTGCCCCCCGCCGCGTGCGCAAGCGCCCCGGCGACGAGGTCGGCCCAGCCGCGCGGCGTGCCATCAGCCCGCTCGTCACCCATGCCTTCGCTGAAGCTGTCGCCGATGGCGGCGTAGCTAACGACAGGCGTGCGGGCCGCAGCCATGAGCGCTAGATGTTCTGACCTAGACCGTTGTTGACATAGCGAGAGACCTCCGGGTCGAGTGGAGCTGTTGAAAGTTCTCTCTCGAGCGGAGGTCTCTCGTGTCTCACCGTAATGCCCGGCTGACGCCGGCTGGCAGGTTCATCATGGTTCAGCG
>CALRMP020000051.1:0-22042 GCA_943369205.1 Gulosibacter massiliensis
GGATATTCAGGAACCCGGGGCCGGCAACCTCCACGGCGGCAACACCCTCAATGGCGAGGATGCCCGGCACGAGTTCATCGGCGAGCTGGCGCGGGGGCATCCCGATCGCCTTGGCGTTCTTGAGCGCGACCGAGGTTGCCCAGTCGCCATGATCGCGGTTGCGCGGGCGCTCGAGGGCGATGTCGGCGACCGTCAGCGCCGCTGCCGCACTCGCGTCGCGTCGCTCGACCGCAGCGATGACAACGGCGAGCAGGGCGGCAGCGAGTTGGTCGGGATTCACGATGATCGAGCCTACCCGCGGCACACGGTCGACGTGGCGGCACTCAGCCGAGCGTGACGAGTGCTGGTGGCCGTTCGACAAAAGCGATGTCGCTCGTGGCCTCGACGTGGATATGGAGCAGTTCGAGCCCCTCGCCGTCGTTCGCGAGAAACGCCGTATCGGCAGCGTCTCGCCCCGTGGCAATGCGCAGCATGCCCTCGCGCGGAGCGAGCCCCGTCGCGTCGAGCACGACCCACTTATCGTCGATGGCAGCCTCGACGACGGCGTGGAAGTCCATGGGTTCGAGCTGGGGAGCGTAGACCGAGACCACGCGCGCAGGCAGATCGGTGGCGCGCAGAAGACCGGCCACGACGTGGGCGTAGTCGCGGCACACGCCCTCCCCCGTGGCGAGCACTTCGGGCAGCCCGTCGGTCGGCATTGTCGACCCGGGAACATATGACATCCGCTCGGCGACCCAGTCGCGCGCTGCAGTGATGCGTTCGAGCGGAGGGAGAGCTGCCAGGCCGCTGACCACCTCGGCGTCGATGAGGGGCCCGGCCAGTTCATCACTCTGCACATAGCGGCTCGGGCGCACGTAGAGCACCCGGTCATGGGCCGATACCGCGGGCGCGATGGCACGGCCGGTGACGTTGGCGGAGTACCGCACCCGGAGGGCTCCCGCGTCGACGTCGGCGGTGTGCCAGCGGGTTCCGCCCGGCCCGACCACCTCGGTGATCACGACGGGCTCACCATTCACCTGCACGTCGAGGTGCTCGTCGATCGTGAGCCCCTCAGCCGGGGCAACCGCGACGGCCAAGACGATGCCGGTGCGCTCGCTCAGAGTCGCGTCGAGCTCACACGCAACACGACGGCGAAGGATCGACATGGCGCCAGCCTGACAGGTCACAGCACGAGCCGCGAGAACCGCTAGGCTACAGAAGCCTCCGTAGCTCAGGGGATAGAGCATCAGTTTCCGGTACTGAGGGTCGCAGGTTCGAATCCTGTCGGGGGCGCCCTGGACTATTCGGTTGCGCCGCCGCTTCTGCGGCGTAGCGTCCGCTTCCGCGGCACGAACGCTTGAGGCCAATCGCGCATTCGCACACAACGCAGTCATCAGCGATTGGCGCATCGCGAGAGCGCTAGCGCAACTACAAGGGTTCGTTCTCGTCGAGAGGAACCCGTTCCAGCGAGGTCGAGACAATCCATTCAGCGCTTCGGCGGGTTGTCATCGTGGCCGAGAAAGAGACTATGCGTCGGGCGCGCGCCGAGAATGCTCCCACCTGGTAAAGGCCGATCCAGTTGGCCTCGATGTACTGGGTCCAGGCTCCGGCGTAGGGCTCAGTTTCCAGACTCCATTCGTTGAGATCGAGCCGCCGTTTCCGGAAGAAGCCCCGCACCACGAAGAAGTCGCCCTCGAACCACGCGCGATTGCGCAGAGAAACAAGAAGCGAGAAGACCGGTACACCGAGAAAGAACAACCACTCCACCGTTACCGACCGGACGGAGACGATAGAGCTAAAGATCAACGTTCCGATAACGAGGCAAACGAACGAGATCACGACCGGGATCAGGCCCACGCGCCAAAACGGAACGAACGATCGTTGCGCTCGATCAATCATCGGGAACGCTCACACCAGTGCATCAGTCGACCGGAACGCCGCGGTTCTGTCGGCGCACGTGCTTGGGCGCGCGGCCTCCGAGGAACGAGCGGGCCGGGTCGACGGCGAATCGGTGTCGGAGCGCTTGGCGACCGATGAGCATGCGAAACCCCATGGCGTCGCGGTTGGTGAGGGTGACTTCGGCGGGGAACTCGCGATCGAGCATCCGGATATCCAGGATGACCACAATGCGCTCTTCTGCGTGACCCGATGAACTGCGCACGGTGCGGCGATCGTGAATCGGGCACTCAACCTGAACCGCGTCATCGGCCGACTCTTGCCACGGCCGCAGCCAGAACCTCACCCGCTCATCGGACCCCTCGCCGACCAACTCGATGCCGAAGGCGTGCAACGACGACGTGCGGGCACCGGTGTCGAGCTTGGCTTTGATCCAGGGCACCTGTGCCCCCGGCAAACTGACCCATTCTCGCCACCCGGCAATGGTGCTTAGATGGGCAGGCTCTCTCACCTCGCTATCTTCTCAGGGTCGCTCATGAAACTCGCCATTCTGTCGCGTGCGCCGCGCGCCTATTCGACGCGTCGATTGCGCGACGCCGCCGTCGACCGAGGACACGACGTCAAAGTGCTCAACACGCTGCGCTTCGCGATCGACCTAACGGGCCCGACTCCTGATCTGAACTTTCGCGGTCGCCCCCTGTCGACGTACGACGCGATTCTGCCGCGCATCGGAAGCTCGATCACCTACTTCGGCACGGCCGTCGTGCGGCAGTTCGAGCAGATGGATGTCTTCACGCCCAACACGGCCAACGGCATCAGCAACGCTCGCGACAAGTTGCGGGCGACCCAGATTCTGTCGCGGCACAACATCGCGATGCCCGCGACCGCTTTCGTGCGTAATCGCGCCGACGTGCGGCCCGCGATCGAGCGCGTCGGCGGAGCGCCCGTGGTCATCAAGCTGCTCGAGGGCACGCAGGGCATCGGCGTGATTCTGGCGCCGCAGGTCAAGGTCGCCGAGGCGATCATCGAGACGCTTCACTCGACCAACCAGAACGTGCTCATTCAGCGGTTCATCTCCGAAAGTCGCGGGCGCGATATTCGTGCGCTCGTCGTGGGCGACCGCGTGGTCGCTGCCATGCGCCGCAGCGCGATCGGCGACGAATTCCGCTCGAACGTTCACCGCGGTGGCACCGTCGAAGCCATCGACTTGCCCGCCGACTACGAGCGTGTTGCCGTGCGCTCGGCGCAGATCATGGGGCTGAGGGTGGCCGGTGTCGACATGCTCGAGAGCGATGACGGCCCGCTCGTCATGGAGGTCAACTCCTCCCCCGGCCTCGAAGGCATCGAAGCGGCGACGAAGCTCGACGTGGCGGGTGCCATCATCGACTACATCTCGAACGAGGTCGCATTTCCCGACATCGACATCAGGCAGCGCCTCGCTGTCTCGACCGGCTATGGGGTTGCCGAGCTCTTCGTGCACGCTGGCGCCGACATCGTGGGAGGCACGCTGGGCGAGTCGGGGATCCTCGACCGGGACATCACCGTGCTCACACTCAACCGCGGCACAACGGTGATTCCAAATCCTCGCAAAAGTCAAGTGCTGCAGGCCGAAGACCGGCTGTTGTGCTTCGGCAACATGGAAGAGATGCGGTCGCTCATCCCCAGCAGGCGTCGACGCGCGCGCGTGCGCCGGTTGCCGAAAGCCGCGCCGTCGGCGGGCTGATCACCGAAACAGGGCCGCGCCGATCAGCCGGCGTCGGCGGGCGAGTCGGCGTGAGCATCCAGGAACCGATAGAGCTCTTGATCGTCGACGCCCGGAAAGGTGCCACTGGGAAGCGGCGACAGGATGTGCGCGTGCAGTTTCGCGCTCGTCCAGACCTTGCCCTGCCATCGGTCGGCGAGCTCGCCATCCGGCCGTTTGCAGCACGAGGGGTCAGGGCAGCTCGAGCGGTGGCGACTGACCGTGTCACGGCCGCGGAACCACTTGGAGTCGGCGAAGGGAACCCCGACGGTGATCGAAAACTCGTCGGAGGTGCTTGACCCGATCTGCGTGGACTCCCAAAAGGTGCCTTCGGGGGTGTCGGTGTATTGGTAGTACTCGGTCGTGCGGTTCGTGCGGGCGAATGCAGCGCGGGCGCTCCACCGACGACACACCAGTTGCCCTTCGGTCGAACCGGTCACATCGACGGGCAGCCGGAGGCCGTCATTCTCGTAGGCCTTGTAGACGGCGCCGTCTCCGCCGACTCGCATGAAGTGCACCGTGAGGTCGAGGTGGCTCGTTGCCAGGTTGGTGAAACGGAGGGCGGCTGCCTCGTGCGTCACGCCGAAGGCATCACGGAAGTCTTCGACGGCGATGTTGCGATCGGCCTTCGCCTGCGTCAAGAACGCGACCGACTGCTCGCGCGGCATGAGGCACGCGGCGGCGAAGTAGTTGATCTCCAGTCGTTGCCGCAAGAACTCGGCGTAGGAGTCAGGAACCTCGTGCGCGAGCAGCCGGTGGGCGATCGCCTGCAGCGCCATGGAACGCAGCCCATGACCGCCGGGAATCGACGCGGGTGGCAAGTAAATGCGACCGTTGTCGAGATCGGTCACCGAGCGCGCGCTGTGCGGCAGGTCGTTGACGTACACCAGCTCGAAGCCCAGCTTCTGAGCCATGAGGCCGACCTCGCGGTGGGTAAGGGCACCGCTGACGTGCCCCGACTCCGCGACGACCTGCTGGGCGAGTTCTTCAATGTCGGGCAGGTAGTTGTCGAGCGTGCGCATCTGCAGCCGCTGGGCCGTGTTGGCGCGGCGGGCTTCTTCCGGTGTCGCGATCGCCTGACGCTCGCGCGCCAGAAGTGCACGATGCAACCCCACGAGCGATTCGAGCACGTCGTCGGGCATCGATCGACCCGCTCGCACGACCGGCACCCCGAGGGCCGCGTAGTGCGGCGCCCGCTGTGCCTTATCGAGCTCGATCTCGAGCGCTGCGCGCGGTGATGGCGGCGCCGCATCGAGCAAATCACCGAGGCCGACACCGAGCGTGTCGGCAATCGAGGTGAGCAGGGTGACGCGGGGCTCACGGCGACCGTTCTCCATGAGCGAGAGCTGGCTCCCCGCGACGCCTACCCGTTCGCCGAGCTGATCAAGAGTGAGGCCAGCAACGCCGCGATAGTGCCGAATGCGTTGGCCCAGGGTGACAAGGTCGCTCATGGTATTGACAGTAGCGAAAGAACAGCGTTTCTTTCCACTCCGAATCGTCGCAAGCGCCACCTAACGGTCCTCAGAATGAGTACACCGCGGTTTCCTTCGCCGCATACGACACACATGAACGTGATGACCGAACCGGGAGACGACAATGACGCTGATCGACCGACCGATTGTGGCCGAGGCACCGCACGGCGCTCCGACCGTCGTCGCCCCGTCTTCGCGCCCGCGCCCCGCCGAAGTCACGTCGTGGGTCGACACTCTCGTCGCCCACCTGCAACCCGCGCAGGTGCACTGGGTCGACGGCTCGACGCGTGAACGCCACGACCTTCTGCAGTTGCTCGTCGACAACGGCACGATCGAGCAGCTCAACCCCGACCTCCGCCCCTACTCGTTCCTCGCACGCTCTGCCGAGAGCGACGTTGCGCGCCTCGAGAGCCGCACCTTCATCTGCACCGACAACGAAGCCGACGCCGGCCCGACCAACAAATGGCGCGAGCCCGTCGCCATGCGCGCGGAGCTCGACGAGGTCTTCCGCGGAGCGATGCGCGGCCGCACGATGTACGTCGTCCCGTTCGCGATGGGCCCCATCGGGTCGCCCATGGCGCGATTCGGCGTGCAAGTTACCGACTCCCCCTACGTCGTCGTGAGCATCGGAACCATGACCCGCATGGGGGATGCTGCGCTCGACGCAATCGCGCGCGGAGCATCCTGGGTGCCGGCGGTTCACAGCGTCGGCGCTCCCCTCGCCCTCGGCGAGACCGATGTGCCGTGGCCCTGCAACGACACGAAGTACATCGTTCACTTCCCGGCGTCGCGCGAGATCTGGTCGTTCGGCTCGGCCTACGGCGGCAACGCGATTCTCGCCAAGAAGGCCTACGCCCTGCGCATCGCGTCTGTCATGGCGCGCGACGAAGGCTGGCTCGCTGAGCACATGTTGCTCATCAAGGTCACGCCGCCCTCGGGCAAGGCCTACCACTTCGCTGCGGCTTTTCCGAGCGCGTGCGGCAAGACCAACATGGCCATGATGACCCCGAGCCTGCCCGGCTGGAAGGTCGAGACCATCGGCGACGACATCGCCTGGCTCTGGATCGGCTCTGACGGCCGCCTGCGCGCCATCAACCCCGAAGCCGGGTTCTTCGGTGTCGCTCCCGGTACGGGCGTGCGCACCAACCCGACCGCTGTCGACGCGGTGTGGGGCAACACGATCTTCACGAACGTCGCGCGCACCCACGACGGAGACGTCTGGTGGGAAGGCCTCACCGATGAGGCGCCCGCTCGCTTGACCGACTGGCGCGGTGAGGCGTGGTCGCCCGCGAGCGGCCGCACTGCCGCGCACCCGAACGCCCGATTCACCGTCTCGGCTCGCCAATGCCCCAGCATTGCCGACGACTGGGACGACCCGGCCGGCGTCGTCATCGACGCCATCATCTTCGGCGGCCGCCGAGCCAGCAACGTGCCCTTGGTGGTAGAGGCGCGCGACTGGGATCACGGTGTCTTTATGGGCGCCACGATCGCTTCCGAGCAGACGGCGGCCGCCGAAGGCACTGTCGGGCAGCTGCGCCGTGACCCGTTCGCGATGCTGCCCTTCGCTGGCTACAACATGGCCGACTACTTCGCACACTGGCTCGACTTCGGTCGCCGGCTGCGTCGGTCGGCCCGGGTGCCCCGCGTGTTCCAGGTGAACTGGTTCCGTAAGGGGGCCGATGGCTCGTTCTTGTGGCCCGGATTCGGCGACAACGCCCGGGTTCTCGAGTGGATGGTCGGCCGCCTTGAGGGCACCCGGTCGTCGGTCGAAAGCCCCATCGGCTCTCTCCCGGCCGAGGGCGCACTCAACGTCGAAGGGCTCGAGCTCGACGAGAATGCCCTTGAGGAACTCTTCCGCGTCGACCCGATCGCCTTCGCGCATGAAGCCGACGATGTTGCAGCCTTCTTCGCGACGTTCGGCGACCGCCTGCCACCCGAGCTCAACCGACAGCTCGACCTGCTGCGCAGCCGGCTTGCAGCCGCGCAGCAGTAGAGCTCGACGTACTCAGCGCCGGTTGAGCAGGAACGCTACGCCGGCGAGGGCGTAGGCCAGAGCCAACAGAATCGTGAGCACGTTGCCCGCGAGCGCGACGAGACCGAGTGTGGTGAGCATCCACACCAGCGCGATCACGGCGGGCACAAAGAAGATCCAGCGCGCGACGCCCCGCGCGACGCCCTTCTGATAGGTCACGATGGCGCCGATCACGCCGCCGATCGCGATGAGCACGATGCCGACGGTCGCGAGCCCGGCGGGCAGGGCCACGCCCGCGACGCCGAGCAAAGGCACGAGTGCGAGAAGGGCGAAGCCGATGCCGAACGCGGTGAAGCCGAGCTTGCCCAGCACGGAGCCACCGACGATGCCGTTCGAGCCGGTCTGCCCGAACGCGAGCATGAAGCCCGCGACTGCGAGAGCGACGAAGGCAATGATGCGCAGCCAGGTGTCGAGTACTCCCCCGACGGCGACCAGGGTCACGATGAGCCACAGCAGCCCGCCGAGCACGAGACCGCCGCCGCCGAAGATCCTCCAGTTCGCGGTTCGTTCGTTGACGCGTCCAGCCATGGGGTTTCTCCATTCAAAGGGGGTCGACGTCGACCAGCCTGCGTCGACGCGTGGGCACAGCGTGACAGGGTCACGCCACAAACGGGAGAATCGGGCCCCAACGTTATGAGACCGGCATGCGTCTGAGAAGGTGAGAGCACACGACTGCGCATCGATCGCGCGCACGAGAAAGGACCCGTTCAGTGGCACAGGCGGCTCGTGAGGGCTGGGAAGGCGTGCTGGCGACCCTCGTCGCCGAGCGCGGCGACGCCCTGCTGCGGCACGCCTACGTGCTGTGTGGCGATCCGGATGACGCTGCCGACCTCGTACAAGCGGGGCTCGTCGCGACCTTTGGGCGCTTGCGCAACGGTTTTGCCATCGACAAGGCAGAGGCCTACGTGCGGCGCGCGATTGCGAGCGCGTACATCGACCGCGGCCGACGCGCGACGAGATGGCGCGCGACAGCGCATCTTCACGTGACCCCCGAACTGGCTGATGCGGCCGATGTCGCGACCGACCGTCGGATCGATCTGCGGGCGCAACTCGACGGGCTGAGCCCGCGTGAACGCGCGTGCGTCGTGATGCGGTTCTACGGCGACCAGAAGGTCGACGACATCGCCACCGACCTCGGCATCAGTTCGGGGGCGGTCAAGCGCTACCTCAGTGACGGTCTTGCCAAGCTCGCAACTGCTCTCACCGAACCCGGAAGGGAGCATCATGTCCAGCCTCGATGACCTGGGGCGCGCGCTGCGTGACGACGCCGCGGCAAACGCTCCGACAGCATCCGCGATCAATGTGGATGCTGTTGCCCGCGCCGCCCGCGCCCGACGTCAGCCGCGCCAGTGGGCGGTCGGCACGCTCTCGGTAGTGGCTGTGCTCGGCTTTGGCGGCATCGCCGTGGCGGCCGTGACCCCACCGACGATGATCGCGGCGATCGACTCGGCCGACCTTGAGAGCGGGGTGATCGGTGCCGAGTCAGCTCCTCTGGCTGAGGGCGGCGGAACCGGCGACGCGCCTGTCGACAACGGGGCCCGGGTCGGCGAGCTGCTCGCGTGCAGCGCCGAAACCGCGCCGCTCTCGTCGACGATCATCGGCGTCGATGCGGTGATCACCCCGCCAGCGACGCGCGTCGTGGCCGGCGAACCCATCATGACCACAGTGCAGCTGACCAACACCACCGACTCGGCGGTGTCGTTCACGATGAGCGCCGAAGCGGCCGGGGCGTTGACGGCCGATGGGGTCGTTGTCGGCACGAGCAGCGTTGTCAGTGCTGGCCTGGTCGAGGTTCAGCTTGCCACCGGTCAGAGCACAACTGTTCCCGTACGACTCGAGACGATCGATTGTCGAGATTCTGGCGCCCCGCCACTCCCGGTCGGCGGCTATACCGCCCTCGTTGTCATCGAGCTCATCGATGTAGCGACGGGGCTCGTCGACCGCGTGGTCCCTCCCGGCATCGAGGTTCGCCTCGACTGAGCGATGACCCACGAGCTGCGCGGATTCGCTCGACGCGGCGCTACCCCTGCTCGCTAGAATCGCGACACGACGCACTGCCGCCCGCGGGGGGTCATGTGCGGCCACCCCGCACGACGAAGGGCTCGGTCATGCCGCTTGGAGAGCACCATTCCGCCAGCTTGTCGCACCGGTTCCGACGCGGAGGTGCGCTCGTCGCTCTCACCAGCGCGCTTCTGCTCTCGACGGCAGCTCCTGCGATCGCTACACAGCCCGTCGACCTCGGGGGCGCCTACGTGCTGGACGAGGCTGGCGTGCTCGGTAGTGAATCGTCGGGCGTCGAGGCGGCTCTTGATCGACTGTTCGACACGACCGGAGCCGCGCTCTACGTGGTGATCGTTGAGCGGTTCGAAGGCTCGGTCGACTCGATCGCGTGGGCGGACGAAACGGCAGCGTTGTCGGGCCTTGGCGACCGAGACGCTCTCTTGGCTATCGCCGTGGACGATCGCGAATACGCAACCAGCGTGGGGGTCGAGTTTCCGGCGAGCGACCAACAATTGAGCGATGCCGAGACCGACGCCCTCATCCCCGAACTGCGCGATAACAACTGGGCCGATGGCATCATCGCCTACGCCGACAGCCTGACCAGCGCCCTGGGCGGAAGCGGTGGCGGCGATGCAACCGGCGGCGGAATCCCCATCCTGCCGATCGCCTTGGGCGTCGGCGGTATCGGCGCTGCGTGGTTCTTCATCGCTCGCGCGCGCCGCAAGAAGAACCCCACTACGGCCGCCGTCGACAAGCAGTCGACCGCCGAGCTCGACCAGACGGCGTCGCGCCGACTCGTTCAACTCGACGATGCATTGACGACGAGCGAGCAAGAGCTCGGGTTCGCCGAGGCTCAGTTCGGCGCAGCACCAACCGAAGGCTTCCGCACCGCCCTCACGCAAGCGAAGTCGCTCGTGGCCGACGCGTTCCGGGTGCGTCGAGAGCTCGATGACGAAAACCCCGAGACCGACGAACAGAAGCGCGAGGCGCTCCTGCGCATCGTTACCGCGTGCGACGAGGCCGACGACCTCCTCGAGGCCCAAGAGGAAGCGTTCGACGCTCTCCGCGACGTCGAGAAAGACCTTCCCGCCGCGCTTGCCGCTGCGACCACGGCTCGCGCGGCCGCACCCGCTGCGCTCACCGCGGCTGAGGAGACCGTCAAGCGCCTCACCACCGAATACTCCTCGGCCGCTGTCGCGAGCGTCGCCGACCTGCCCACGCAGGGTCGTCGCTTGCTCGAGCTCGCCGACGGCGAGTTGGCAGAAGCAGCGACAAAGCACCAGGCCGGCGAGACGAGCGACGCCGCCATTGACGTGCGGTCTGCCCAACTTGCGCTCGCTCAACTGACCAGTGCGACGGCCGCCGTAGAACGCCTCGCCGCTGACCTCGGCGAGGCGCGCGCGGCGGTCACCGCCCAGAGCGACGACCTGCGGTCGGGCATTGCGGCCGCGACGTCGCTGCCCGAAAGCGCGTCATTGGCCGGAGCGGTCGCGGCGGCAGAGTCCGCCCTGTCGAGCGTCGACGCGAAAAACCCGATCGCTGCGCTTGACCGCATCATCACGGTCGATCGCGAACTCGATGCTCAATTGGCGGATGCTCGCGAAGTGAGCGAGCGTCGGGCCAAAGCCGAGGCGGCTCTGGAGCGCACGCTCGCGTCGGCGCGCAGCCGCATTTTGAGCGCGACCGAGTATGTGTCGCAGCACCGCGGAGCCGTGGGGGCTGCGGCGCGCGCACGACTGGCTGAAGCCGAAGCGCAAGAGCGGATCGCATCGAGCTCGCGTGCGACCGACCCCGTCGCAGCCCTCGACGCCGCCCAACGCGCCCTTGAGTTCGCCGGTCAAGCGATGACCACGGCGGAGGGTGATGTGCGCGCGGCCATGGCGCCCTCCGGCCTCGTCGGAGGCGCGAGTAGTGGAGGTGGTGGAGGCGTGAGCGACGCGCTCATCGGCGGCCTCATCGGCGGCCTCCTGCGCGGCGGAGGCGGCGGAGGCGGTTCGAGCAGGCCCCGCTTCGGCTCGAGCGGCAGCCGCCCGTCCAGCAGTCGTCGCTCATCGAGCGGCGGAAGCACCCGGCGCTCATCGTCGTCACGCTCGTCAGGCCGTCGCGGAGGCGGCGGACGCTTCTAGACTTCCCATTCAGACCGAATTCCGCGACACCGTCGACCATCCAGAGAAAGGCACTATCGATGTCTAAGCAGTCCATCTTCGGCCGCATCGCCCAACTGGCGAAGGCCAACATTCACGCCCTGCTCGACTCGGCCGAAGACCCCGAGAAGATGCTCGACCAAATGGTGCGTGACTACACGTCGAGCATTCAAGAGGCCGAAGCGGCCATCGCCCAGACGATCGGCAACCTGCGGTTGCTCGAGCAAGACCACGCCGAAGACGTCGCTGCGGCAGAAGACTGGGGCCGCAAGGCGCTTGCGGCGAGCGCCAAGGCTGATGAACTGCGCACGGCGGGCAACACGGCAGACGCCGACAAGTTCGACAACCTCGCGAAGGTCGCGCTCGGCAAGCAGTTGCAAGCCGAGACCGAGGCGAAGACGGTCGAGCCGACGATCACCAACCAGAACCAGATCGTCGACCAGCTCAAGAGCGGCCTCGAGGCCATGAAGGGCAAGCTCGACCAGCTGCGCTCGCAGCGCGACCAGCTCATCGCCCGCGCGAAGATCGCCGACGCGCAGAGCCAGGTCATCGACGCCGTCAAGAGCATCGACATCATGGACCCGACAAGCGAACTCGGTCGCTTCGAAGAGAAGATCCGCCGCGAAGAAGCCAAGGTCATGGGCCGTCAAGAGCTCGCCGCATCGACTCTCGACGCGCAGTTCGAGTCGCTCGAGAACGTCGGCGTCGAGATCGAGGTTGAGGCTCGACTTGCCGCGCTCAAGTCGGGCGGCACGCAACAGGCCCTCGGCCAGTAACGCAGCGCATGACGGGGTCGGGGATGGGTCGCACTATCGCGCCCTCCCCGACCCCGATTCGTTCTCGCCTGAGTGGGGTTGATGCCGCCCGTGGCCTTGCCGTCATTGGCATGATGGCCGCGCACCTGTGGCCCCGCACCGACGACCAGAGCGAGCTCCTCGTCGACGGTCGCCCCTCGATTCTGTTCGCCGTCGTGGCCGGAATGGCGCTCGGTATTGTCACGGGTGGCGCCGAACCGCCGAGTCTTCGGCGCTCTGACGCTCGGTGGCGGTTACTGATTCGCGCTGCACTGCTGATAGCGCTGGGAGTGGTGCTTTGGATGCTCCCCAGCGGTGTCGCGATCATCCTCGACTACTACGGCGTGATGTTCATGCTGCTCATCCCGCTGCTGTTTCTGCCGCGTCTGGCCCTCGCAGGACTCGCCGCGGTGGTGCTCGCCATCTCCCTTGCGCTTCGGGAATGGCTCTTCGCGGCTGGAGTGCCCGAGAGCGAGCCATGGGCCACAACGAGTGACTACTTGCTCGTCGGGTACTACCCCGCACTGCTCTGGCTGCCCCTGCTCATCGTCGGCCTTGTGTGTGCGCGATGTGACCTGAGCGCGACCCGCACGCGCGTCGTCATGCTCGTGCTCGGTGTTCTCGTGAGCCTCGCCGGATACGGTGCCGCCGCGGTGGTGCCGGGGGTCACGGCGGTCGCGCACAGCGGCACGCTGGCTGAGTTACTCGGCTCGGGTGGCCTCGCCGTGGCGCTTGTTGCTGCACTGCTCCTCGTGCTCGATTCGCCACGCACGCCTCGCGCGCTCACGATGGGTGCCGCGCCGTTCGTGGCGATCGGGCGCATGCCCTTGACGATCTACACCGGTCACGTGCTCGTGATCGCCGCGTTCGCGGAGCTCGGCCCGGCCGGCCTCTTCGCCCCCGCGGTGGGTATTCCACTCTTCATCGTGCTGACCGTGGCATCTGCCGTTGTCGCGCTTGTGGCAATGCGGGCTCGCCGTCGCGGGCCTCTCGAGGCACTGCTGTCGTACATCTCGGGTCTGCCTGCTCGACGCGGTGCCACAATGGGCGCATGACCAGCAGCTTCGTCGTGGTTCCGCAGTGGCAGGGCTCGGGGTCGTCGCGCGCGATGCGCCTCGTGGATGGTGCGGAGAGCATCCGTCAGCAGTTGCCGAGCGCCGCGACGGTCGAGATCGACGTGCCGCTCGAGGCGGGCGACGCCGAGGGCACGGGAATCTTGCGGTACAGCTCGATTCGGCTCGTGCGCGAGCGGCTGCAGCGCCAACTCGCGGCAGGCGATGGCACGCCGATCGTCGTCGGCGGCGACTGCGGAGTCGAATACGGCGCCATCGAGCACGCCGCTCACTCGGGTCGGGTCGTGTTGCTGTGGGCGGATGCTCACGGCGACCTCAACACTCCCGAATCGTCGCCCAGCGGAGCCTTCCACGGCATGGTGCTGCGCGCACTCATCGACGACGGAGTCGTCGACGCGGCCGACATTCTCCTGCTGGGCGTGCGCGACCTCGACGATGCCGAGGCTTCGTTCATCGATGAGCGCTCGATACGCCAGGTGAGCGCCGACGACGTCGGCGATGCCGTGGCCGAGCGCGCGTCGGCCGCTCGAGAGGCCGGAGTCGAGCCCGTGCTCTATGCGCACGTGGACCTCGATGTCCTTGACCCTGCCGTGTTTGCGGGTGTGGGGTTTGCAACACCGTTCGGGCTCGAGCTCGATGCCCTCACGAGCGCGATCGCTGCCGCCCGCAGCGCTCTACCGCTCGTGGGCGCCGGCCTCACCGAATATGCCCCGGCCGACGGTGCCGAGGGCGACGATGTCGACGACTCAACTGGCGACGACCTCTCAGCGATTCTGCGCATCCTCGCCGCCCTCAGTCGCTGAGCCACAAAGCCCCTGCCCTCCCCCGGCGAGCGTCACTACGCTGACGGGCATGACCGACACCGAGACCCCCGTTCGCATCACCGTCGAGCGCGACGGCCACGTGCTGCTCATCGGCCTCAACCGGCCCGACAAGCGCAACGCTGCCGACGTCGCCCTGCTCGAACAACTCGCTCTCGCCTATGGCGAGCTCGACCGCGACCCTGAGCTGCGCGTCGGTGTGGTCTTCGCCCACGGCGACCACTTCACGGGCGGCCTCGATCTGGCCGACATCGTGCCGCGCGTCGGGCCGAAGGGGCTCGCGATGGTGCCTGAGGGGGGAATTCACCCCTGGGGCATGGATGGCACGCGCGTACGCAAGCCCGTCGTGCTGGCTGTGCAGGGAACGTGCTTGACCCTGGGCGTCGAGCTCATGCTCGCGAGCGACATCGTCGTCGCCGCGCACGACACGGTGTTCGCTCAACTCGAAGTGGCGCGCGCGATTCTGCCGTTCGGGGGCGCGACGACTCGATTCGCGGCTGCGGCCGGCTGGGGCAATGCGATGAGGTGGATGCTCACGGGCGACCGCTTCGACGCCGCCGAGGCGCACCGCCTGGGTCTCGTCCAAGAAGTGGTCGAGCCGGGCACCCAACTGTCACGCGCTCGCGAGCTGGCGGCTCGGATCGCAGCGCAGGCTCCCCTCGCCGTGCAAGCGACGCTCGCAAACGCTCGACTCGCGGTGCGCGACGGCGAGGCGGCGGCGGAAGCCCAGCTACCTGGCGAACTCGTGCGCCTGATGCGCACCGACGACGCTGCGATCGGCATGCAAGCCTTTCTCACCCGCACCGAGCCGGAGTTCGTGGGACGGTAGGTCAATGCCCACGCTCACCGCCACCGCCGCCACCGACTTCCCGGTAGCGGACGAGTACGACCTCGTCGTGATCGGAGCGGGCGCGGTAGGCGAGAACGTCGCCGACCGCGCCGTTCAGGGCGGCGTGAGCGTGCTCATCGTCGAGAACGAACTCGTGGGCGGCGAGTGCTCGCATTGGGCCTGCATGCCGTCAAAGGCACTGCTGCGCGCCGGCTCGGTGCTGCGGGCAGCTCACGCAGTGCCAGGCGCACGTGCCGCGATAACGGGCAGCGTCGATGCCGCTGCCGTGCTCGCGAGCCGCGACGCCGTCGCCAGCAACTGGAACGATGCGGGGCAATTGGGTTGGTTGCAGAAGGCCGGCATAGCGCTCGCGCGGGGGCACGCGCGGCTCGACGGTGAACGCCGTGTGGTCATCACGGCGGTCGACGGATCGACGCGCACCGTCACAGCAACCCACGCTGTGGCGATCTGCACGGGCAGCACCGCAGCGATGCCACCCATCGAGGGCCTTACCGAGTCGCGACCGTGGACCTCACGCGAGATCACGAGCACCGAGACGATTCCGGCCCGGTTAGGCATCATCGGTGGCGGCGTGGTGGGGTGCGAGATGGCCACGGCGTTTGCGAGCCTGGGCAGTCGCGTCACGCTGCTTGCCCGCAGCGGGCTGCTCGCCGGTGTCGAAGACTTCGCGGGCGCAGCCGTTGCCGAACGGCTGCGTGCCGATGGGGCCGAGGTGCTGCTCAGCAAGAGCCCTGAGCGCGTGGATCGCGCCAGCGATGGCACGGTGACCCTGACTCTTCCGGGGGGCCGTGAGCTCGAGGTCGATGAGCTCGTCGTGGCCACAGGCCGTGTCCCCGCCACGAGCGACCTCGGTCTCGAGACCGTGGGGCTCGAACCGGGTGCCTGGCTCGAGGTCGACGACACGCTGCGGGTACACGGCCACGATTGGCTCTACGGCGTCGGCGATGTCAACCACCGGGCACTGCTCACGCACCAGGGCAAGTACCAGGCGCGCGCGGCGGGCGACGTGATCGCGGCGCGCGCGAGGGGAACATCCGTCGACGACGCACCGTGGGGCGCGCACGTGGCGACGGCCGACCACGGTGCTGTGCCGCAGGTCACGTTCACGAGCCCCGAGGTCGCGAGCGTCGGCCTCACCGCTGCGCAGGCCGAGAAGAAGGACCTTCGCACGCGCGTGGTCGACTATGAGCTCGGCTGGCTCGCGGGCGCGACCGTGCACGGTGAGAACTACCGCGGCACGGCCCGCATGGTCGTCGACGAGGGTCGCGGCGTCATTGTCGGGTTCACGATCGTCGGTGACGACGTCGGCGAGCTGCTGCACGCTGCGACGATCGCGATCGTCGGGGAGGTGCCGCTCGCACGACTGTGGCACGCCGTGCCCTCGTACCCCACGCTGAGCGAAGTCTGGCTGCGCCTGCTCGAGGGCTACGGGCGAGCATGACGACTCCCCGACCCTCGAGGGCCGCCGCGGCGGTGAATCGCCTCGCCCAGGTGAAGCCCGTTCGCGCAATCGGGCTCCACCCCGTTGTCGCACGCCCCGGCTATTGGTTCGCGACCGCGGCAGGCGTCACGTGGGGCGCCCTTCTCGGCGGTTTTCGCGTGTCGAAGCGCGGCGGAGTTATCGTGTGCGCGGGGCTGCCCCGCTGGGCCTTCGGCCGAGGCGGAACCACGATTGGCGCGGCCTACCTGACGCGTGACAACACCTCCGACAGCGTGCTCGAACACGAAGCCATACACCGCGCGCAATGGAAGAAATATGGCCTCGCCTTCATTCCGCTCTATCTCGCGGCCGGGCAGGATGCTCGGCGAAACCGCTTCGAAGTCGAAGCCGGGCTGGAAAAAGGTGGCTACCGGTAGTGCCGTGCGGCGCCTGCGAGCGCTACTCTGCCGGCATGCGCCGTTGGGTTCTGGTCTCTACCGTCACCGCCATGCTCGTGCTGTCTGGCTGCACTCCTGAGCCAGCTCCTGAGGTCGACCCGAGTGAGGCGGCATCACCGAGCGCGAGCGGTGAGCCGAGCGCTGAACCGAGCGCGCCCGCTGACGAGCCGATGGTGCTGCCGGACTGCGACACCATCTACTCCCCCCCTGTCGTGGCGACACTGACGAGCGAGGGTCGCTCGCCACTCGGAGATGTGAGCGCTCCGGGCATGGGCGGTTGGGGCACGAATGATCCGGCTGCCGAAAGGATTCTCGCCGCGATCGACGAGCGGATCAGTTGCACGTGGATCCTGCCCGCAACCGAGAGCGGCTCCACCACCTCGATCGCGCGGCTCGATGACGCCTCGCGAGCAGCACTCGTCACAGCGCTCACCACCGCCGGGTTCGTTGTTGCCGGTGATCGCTTCACGATCGATGTCGAGACCGAAGTGGGCACGTACAACGAGACGCACGTTCTCACGGACGAGTTTTGGATCGGCACCTTCTTCTCCGGAGGTGACTCTGCGCTGCTCACCGACGACGCGGCCGCCCAATTGCTGCCGTAGCGCGCCTCACCGCGTGCGCGTCACCACTGCGGCGGGTGGATTCGCGCTGTGCCAAGCGACCGCTCGAGCTGAGCACCGAGCGCCAACAGTGTGGCCTCGCCGCCGGGGCGGCCGATGAGCTGCACGCCCATGGGCAGCGCGGGGTGATCCGAACTGGCGGGCGTGAGCCCCACCGGCAGAGTGATCGCGGGCAGCCCGGCCACGTTCACGAGACTTGTGAAGGGCGTGTACTGCACCTGCTGCGTGAAGTTGCGGTCAGCATCCACCGCATCAAACCAACCGAGCGGACGGGGCGTCATCGCGACCGCCGGGGTGAGCACAGCGTCGAATCGCGACAGCTGCGTGATGAGGCGTCGCTCGAAGCCCGACAGCCAATCCAGCGCCTCAACGAGCGACTCGGTCGGCAGCGCGCGACCCTGCTCGACGAGCCACCGCGTGAGCGGCTCAAGCAGGGCGAGCTCGTCCTCGCGGCGCGCGGGAATGCGCGAGGCACCTGCCATCCAGACCGCGCGAAAGTGTCGGCCGTAGTCGGGTTCGGGGTCGAGCGCGACCGACTCAATTCCGTGCCCCAGTCGATCGAGGGCCGCAACCGCCTCGTCGAGAGAACACTGTGCCTCGGCATCGAGGGTGAGCTCGACGCTCGCTTCCCAGGGTGAGCTCGTCGTGACGCCGAGCTGGAAGCGCCCCTCTCCCCGCACGGCAGCGCCGAGAAAGGGGCCGCTGTGCGGGTGCTCGGCCCCTGACGCGAGCGAGGGATCAATCGGAGCTCGCGTCGCGTGACTCCAGGGCGCTGCCGCGATGAGGGCGTCGAGCATGAGGGCCGCGTCGGCGACCGTGCGCGCGATCGGCCCGGTGACGACGAGACCCGCGAGGCTGTCGAATCCGCTGCCCGCGACGACTCGACCGCGAGACGGCTTGAGCCCGACGAGTCCGCATGCCGCCGCCGGAATACGAATACTGCCTCCGCCATCGCTGCCCGGAGCAACCGCGACCAGCCCTGCCGCGACTGCTGCGGCGGCTCCCCCGCTCGACCCGCCGGCACCGCGCGCGAGGTCAAAAGGCGTGCGGGCGGGCGGTGACACGAGACTCTCGGTGTAGGCGGGGAGCCCGAACTCGGGTGCCGCTGTCGCGCCAAGGCTGATCACCCCCGCCGCATCGAGGTGCTGCACGAGCTCGTCGCTCTCGGTGGGCACGTGGTCGGCGAAGAGGCGCGACCCGAAGGTGGTCCGCTGGCCGGCGCGGGAGATGAGCTCTTTATCGGCGATCGGGATGCCCCAGAGCGGTGCTGTCGCCGCAATGAGACCCGGCAGCGCTTCCGCACGAGCAAGCGCCCGATCGGCGTCGATGACGGTGAGCGCTCCGAGGCTCCGGTTGATGCGCTCGATGCGAAGCAGATAGTGCTCGACGAGCTCTCGGGGGGTGACGCGCCCGCTGTGCAGCCACTCCCACTGCTCGAGGGCAGTCAAGTGATGCAGTTCGAACACGGTGCGAGCTTAGGCGCGCTATGCCGACGGCGGGCTCAACGAGCTCTCTGCGCTCGCGCGTATCGATTCGACAACGAAGGCCTGCCACGCCGCCTCCGACCTCTGAATCCCGGCTTTCGGTCACCTCTCGACTGCTAGATTCGCCGAAGTCATCTCCAGGAGGAGCCCCATGTTTGTCCAGCGCGTTCTCACCGGTACCGCCGTCATCGTGCTCGTCGCCGCGCTTTCCGCGTGCGCAGCCGAAGAGGCCCCGGTCGCCGAGACCGAGAGCCCCGAACCGGTGCCGACGGTCGTTGAGACCGAGGCCCCCGAACCCGAGCAGGCGCCCGTGTTCGTCATGCCGGCCGACTGCACGACGATCCTGCCGCAAGAGCGCATCGACGCCTTTGCCGAGCAGAACCTTGAGCTGCTCGGCGGCCCCGGCAGCGTCTACGGTGACGACTACTTCTTCGACCCCACGCCCGAGCAGCTTGTTGGCGGAATCAGCTGTGTCTATGCCGAAGACGGCACTGACCTCTCCAGCCTGCTCATCAGCGTTGCGCCCATCAGCGCCGCGACGCGCGCCGGAGTCGTGAACGACCTCGCCGCGCAAGGACTCAATGAAGCGACGACCGACGACGGCGCGGTCACCTTCAGCCAGTTCGGTGACGAAGCCGCTGCCCCCGCGATCTACAACGTCATCCGCAACGAGAGCTGGATCTCTGTCATCAGCGCCTTCGGCGGCCAGGTCTTCTACGAAGAAGCCGTGACGATCGCCAATGAGGTCGCGGGCGAGGTCTACCAGTAGCCCTCTCGGGTTGAGCTTTTCGTTAGCGCTTCTTCGTGAGCGACTTCTGCATCATCACGACGCCGAGCCACCGGCCGAACTTGAAGCCGACGCGGCCCATTGAGCCCGTCTGCCGGAAACCGTGGCGTTCGTGCAGCGCGATCGACGCTTCAGCACCTCGATCGGCGATGACCGCGATCACTTCCTTGACCCCGGCAGTGCGCGCGCGCTCGAGCAGTTCGCGCATCAGTTCGCCTCCGATGCCCTTGCCCGTTGACGCGGGGCCCAGGTAAATCGAGTTCTCGACCGTGTACCGGTAGGCCGCCTTGTCTTTCCACGGGTACACGTAGGCGAAGCCCAGAATCACTTCGTTCGGCGACACCGCGACGAGAAACGGGTAGCCGAGCTCGCGCACCTTGGCGAACTTCTCCCGGAGCGCGGCGAGGCTCCACGGTGACTCATCGAAGGTGACCGTCGAGTTGGCGACGTAGTGGTTGTAGATCTCGCGAATGTCAGGAAGATCCGACGCAACGGCCTCGCGCACGGTGAACGCGAACGGCGTCTCGGGCTCGGGCTGCCGGCGCAAGTGGCGGGGCGGGCGTCGACGCTCTTGATACTCGTCTTCGAGCATCCTGACCCCTCTCCATCTGTGCGTGATCGACCGCGTCAGTCTACGTCGGCAGGCTCCAGTCGATGGGGTTCGCGCCTTGCTCGACGAGCAGAGCGTTCGCGCGGCTGAAGGGCCGCGAGCCGAAGAATCCGGTGCGTGCCGACAGGGGGCTCGGATGCGCGCTCGCGATCACCGGCACCTCACCCAGCAGCGGCGCGACCGACTGCGCGTCGCGACCCCAGAGCACGGCGACAAGCGGGCCGCCGCGTGCCGCGAGGGCCTCGATGGCGCACGTCGTGACGTCTTCCCAGCCGACTCCCCGGTGTGACCCCGCACGCCCCGCCTGCACGGTCAACACGCGGTTGAGCAACAGAACTCCCTGCGACTGCCATGCCGTGAGGTCGCCGTGCGTCGGCGCCTCAACCCCGAGGTCATCGCGCAGTTCGCGGTAGATATTCGCGAGGCTGCGGGGAATCGGCTGCACCGAGCGCTCGACGGCGAAACTGAGGCCGACAGAGTGACCCGGCGTTGGGTAGGGGTCTTGCCCGAGCACGAGCACGCGCACGTCGGCGAGGGGCGTCGTCAAGGCGCGGAGCACGTGGTCGGGCGCGGGGAGGAAGGGCCGACCCGCGAGCGACTCAGCCCGAAGCCAGTCTTCGAGCTCGGCGATGCGCACCTGCACGGGAGCGAGCGCGACAGCCCAGTCGGGCGCGATGCGCTCGTGCAAAGGCGCCGGCACGATCATGTCTGCACGCTACCGCCCACCACGCGGCCGAGCGGCGCGCTAGCATCGCGGAATGACTGAGCCCACGGCGGCCTCACGGCTGCGCGGCGCCTCTGGCGCCATCACCCTCTCTTTGGTCGGCTACCTGTTCTTCGTCGAGTTCGTGAGCGGCGTGCTACAGGGCTACTACGTGCCGCTCATCAGTGATCTCGTCGACTACCTCGGCATTCGCGATGCCGACTTCAACTGGTTCGAAGCAGCCCAGCTTCTGCTGAGCGCTCTCGTCGTGCCCGTGCTCGCCAAGCTCGGCGACATGATCGGCCACAAGAAAGTGCTGCTCATCTCGACGGTGCTGACCGCGGGGGCGAGCTGGTGGCTCGTCTTCGCCGACTCGTTCTGGGTGTTCCTCGTGGCGTGGGCCCTGCAGGGCTTCTACGTCGTGTGGCTGCCGCTCGAGGTAGCGCTCATCTTCGACCGTGGGCGCCGCACCGGCTCGGCCGCCTCGCAAACGCGACGCGCCGCCGGCCTGCTCGTCGTCGGCCTCCAAGCGGGCGCCATCGCGGGTGCTCTCGGTGGCGCGCGCATCTTCGCGGCGTTCGACGGCAACGTTGCTTTGACGCTCACGATTCCGGCGATTGCCGTGTCGGTGGCCTTCTTCGTGATTCTCTTCGGGGTTCCCGAATCAGAGCCCGTTACCGGCCGACGACTCGACACCATCGGCTTCGTGTTGCTGACCATCTCGCTCCTCACGATCACGTCGGGGCTCACCTTCTTGCGCATCAACGGCCCCAGCGCACTGTGGGTCTACGGCCTTATGGTTCTCGGTCTTGCGCTGCTGATTCCCTTCGCCCTGTGGGTGCTCAAGCACCCCGACCCCGCGATCGACCTGCGCGTGCTGCGACAGCCGTCGATGTGGCCGGTGCAGTTGACGGCGGGGCTCGTCGGCATCAGCATCCTGGGTGCCCAAGCGCCCCTCAGCACGTTCGCCGGCACTGATCCGGTCAACGGGTTCGGGTTGGGCCTCGACGCGGCCGAGCGTTCGTACATCATCGGGGCATACCTGATCGCCATGATCATTGGTGCCCTGCTGTTTCCGCTCGTGTCACGAAAGACGACTCCACGGCTTACCCTCATCGGCGCAACCCTCGTGGTCGCGATCGGCTACCTGGCCT
>CALRMP020000052.1:0-21458 GCA_943369205.1 Gulosibacter massiliensis
GCACGGCCAAGTTCAACCTGCTCCTCGAGGTGAGCAGGGCGTTAGCGTGAGACACGAAGACCTCCGGTTGCGATGGTGAGTGTGGTAACCCACATCGTTCCGGAGGTCTTCGCTCACCTCATACGTTCACAACGTCCCGAGGAACTACAGCTAGTCGGCCCGTGTGCGCCGGCCGCGCGCGACGAGTACGCCGGCAGTCGCCGCACCCCCGAGCGTGAGCGCGACGGCGACGAGCAGCGCAAGCGACACCGGCTGGTCGGCGCGAGCATCGAGCGCAGCAGCGGCACACTCAGCGCCAGCATCGATCGTCACGGTGAGCGCGTCGAACGGTTCGCCCTCGGGGTAGGTGCCGAACGCCTCGGCGCCTTCCGCCGTGAGGGTGAGCGGCACCGCGTCGATGACGAGGAGGTCGCCGTCAACGCTCCACTCGGCCGCCGCAAGATCTCCGACGACAAACGGCACGTCGGTGGCGCTCACCTCGACGAAGTCTTGCGTCGTCCCTGTGATGTTGACGACCATGACGAGCCCGCCCGCGCCGTCGAATTGCAGCCGGTGGTCGGCGATCGTCGTGTCGAGAATGCCCTCGTGGCCCGTAAACCGCATCGAGCCATCCACGGCGAGCTCGCCCGCGAGAGTGTCGAGTTGCACCTCACCGGTGAGCTCGTCGGCGAGAAAGTTGGGTGTCGCGTACGTGACACCACCGTCGGTGCTCCACTCGCCGTTGGCGATCGACCCGCTCACATAGGCGCGAAACGACTCCTTGAAGCCCCACGAGAACGACCCCGTGCTCGCCACGCACTCGGAGGCGACTGCGCTTACGGGCAGGGCAACAGTGCTCGTCGCCGCAGCGATCGCAACGGCGAGGGTAAACGCGGCAGCAGCAGTCATGGTGTGATCAGCGTACGGTGGCAGGCTGAGCGGTTCGGTACATGCCGATGTGCTGAATCCCCGCTTCGTCGTACTCGTCTCCGTAGGGCTCGAACCCGAGTGCCGCATAAACCGGCATCACCGCGACCTGCGCGTGCAAAGCCATCGGGTTCTCCCCGTGGCGCTCGATGACCGCGTCGAGCAGGCGGCGCGCGAGACCCTCGCGCCGGCGGTCAGCGCGGGTGGCGACGCGGCCGATGATGTGGCGAGCATCCCGATCGCCCGCCTGCGGAGCCTCGTGAATGAGCACCCGCAGATAGGCGGCGACGCCCGAATCGTCGCTGAGATACCAGTGCTCGGTCGAGGCGGCACGGTCGAAATCGTCGAGCTCGATGTCGTCGATTCTCTGCTCGAGGTAGAAGACCTCGGTGCGCAATCGGGCGATGTCGTAGAACTCATCGAGCGTCAACTCGCCCCACGTTCGGCAGATCGGGGAAGAGTCGGTCACAGTTGCGAGTTTAATGGGGGGAGATCAACCGCCTGCGGGCGAGGAGCGAGGAATCATGGGCGAGAACCCGGCGACGAGCGACAAGGCCTACGCGGTCGAGAAGACCGAAGACGAGTGGCGCGCTGAGCTCGGCGAGGAGCGCTACCAGGTGCTGCGTCAGGCGGGCACCGAGCGCGCCTGGACAGGCGAGCTGCTCGACGAGAGCCGCGCGGGCATCTACACCTGTGGCGCCTGCAACGCCGAGCTCTTCATCGCGGGCACGAAGTTCGACTCGGGCTGCGGCTGGCCGAGCTTCTACGAGTCGGTGCGCCCCGAAGCGGTCGAGCTCATCGAAGACACCTCGCTCGGCATGGTGCGCACCGAAGTACGCTGCGCCACCTGCGGCTCGCACTTGGGGCACGTCTTTCCTGACGGATTCGGCACGCCCACGGGCGACCGCTACTGCATGAACTCGCTCGCGCTCGACTTCACTCCGACCGCGGAGTAACCGTGCCACTGCGTCGTGGCCACCGGATGCTCGCCACGAGCACCCCGGCGAGCGCGAGCATCACGGCCGCGGCCGTCGCGCTCGTCGAGCCGGGGCCCAGCGGAGCAACCACGTCGAAGACGAGCGAGGCCGCGAGCTGCCCGGTCACGAGGCACAGGCCCAGCACGAGCACCCCGATGCGCCCCACCGTGAGGGTCTGAATCGCGATGAAGATCGCGCCGACCGCGCCACCGAGGTAGAGCACCGGGTTGGTCGGAAGCGCCTCGGGCAGGCCGACGAGCAGCAGGTGCGTGATGGTTGCGATGAAGAGTGCGGCTGAACCGACCGTGAAGTTGATCGTCGTCGCCGCGAGCGCCGATCGCGCTTCAGCCCGCACGCGGCCATTGAGGCCCTGCTGAAAAGCGACCGCGACGCCCGCGAGCAAGGGAAGCACGATCGCGGCAACGGGGAATCCGTCTCCGCCGAGTCGAGGAATCACGGCGACGGCAACCGCGCTGACGGTGAGGGCAGCTCCGACCAGGCGCGCCGGGGCAACCGCGGTGCGCCGAGACCCGGCGAATCCGGTGGCGTCGAGCGTTAGGCCCGTGACCGTCTGGCCGGTGACGATGGCGATCGTGAAGATCGCCACGCCGAGCATCCCGGCTACGAGGCTTTGGGCGAGCACGAAGTAAGCGCCCGCCAAGCCGCCCAAGAGCATCCACCAGGCGAGTCGACCGTGTCGCACTTCGGTCAGCACACGCGCAAACCCTGCTCGGCCCCGAGGCGACAGCGCGAGCAGCACGAGCAAGATCACCCAGCCGCTGCCGAAAGAAATGAGGGCCGCGGTGTAGCCGTCGTCGAGGCGTTGCCCCAGCTCGCCGTTGATGCGACTCTGCGTAGCGACGCCGACGCCCGCGACGAGAGTCGCGACGATCGCGAGCACCGTGCGCGCGCGCGAACCCGGCTCGGAATGCGGGGCCGAACCGCCGGCGGGGGCCGGGCTCGACAACGGTGGAGTGCTCATCGCCTTCAGCATCCCACGCGCCCCGGCCCGCCGCTGTGGTGCTCCGCGGTGCGCGGTGCTGCGGGACTGCCCCGTGATTGCGCCGCGCATCCCCCGCCCCTAGCCTGAAACCGTTCGCGACCGAAGGAGTTCGCATGGTGATCGCACAGGCAGACGTGACCGCGCAGCTCGACGCCGCACGCCGCGAGCAGTTTCCGCGCGGGGCGGCTGTGACCCTCGACGATCTCACGCTCGCGGGTCGCGAAGGCGTGCTCGATGACCTGCGCGAGCATGAGCCGGTGACGTGGATGCCCGCACTCGGCGGCTGGCTCGTCACGAGCCGCGACGCCGCACGTGAGGTGCTGAGCCCCACCGCGCCCATGACCGTCGAGGTCGAGGAGAACATGGTGCGCAACTCGCTCGGGCCCATGATGCTCACGAGCGACGGCGAGTCGCACGATGCGCAGCGGCGGCCCTTCGAGGCGCCCTTCCGCAACCGCGACATCGAACTGCGCTACGGCGAGCGCATCTCGGCGCTCGCGCACCGCCTCATCGACGACCTCGGCCCCGCCGCGCACGCCGGCGAGCCCTTCGACCTCGGCGCTCGCTTCGCCTCGCCCTTTGCCGTGCTCATGGCCGGCGAGTTGCTCGAACTCTCGCTCACCGACACCGAGCGCATCGACGGCTTCTACAGTGACTTCGCCGGCGCCATGGAGTACACGGGCGACCCCGAGCCCATGCGCCGTGCCGACGTGGCGCGCGCTGAGCTCACGGCCATCCTGCTGGAGGAGCTCGAGGCGGCCCGGCGCTCCCCCGGCCACTCCCTCACATCACAAGTCGCCAACGACGCCTCTCACGGACTCTCCGATGACGAGCTCGCCGCCCAGTTGCGCGTCGTGCTGTTCGGTGCCATCGAGACGATTCAGGCCTCGGTCATGAACACCCTCTACCTGCTGGCACAGAATCCCGACCAGGAAGCAGCGGCGATGGATGACCGCACGCTGCTCGCGGGCGCTCAAGAAGAAGCCCGGCGCCTGATTCCGCCGGTCTCGTTCATCGAGCGCTGGACCTCCGCGCCCGTCACGATCGCGGGTGTCGAGGTACCCGCCCACGAGTTCGTCGGCGTGAGCGTTCTCGCCGCCAACCGTGACCCCGGGCACTTCGATGACCCGCTCCGCTTCGACCTCACCCGCCCGAACGCCTCGCGCTCGCTGTCATTCTCGTTCGGCGTGCATGCGTGCCTGGGCCTGCACCTCGCGCGCGCTCAGACGACCGGCGCGATCGCCGCCCTGTGGAATCGCCTCGGGCGACTGCGCGTGGTGGAAGCGGTGGAGCCCGAGGGCTTCGCGTTTCGCAAGCCCGCGATCATGCGCGTCGCCGCGATGCGCTGACCACGCGGATCAGTCGTCGTCGAGATCCTCGCCCGCGAGCGCCCGAGCGGCGAGACTCTCTTCGCCCGCGAGACGCCACACGACGAGAGCCGCACGCCCGTTAAGGGCGATGATGAGCACCCCGAGCACGATGTCGGGCCATCCCGAGCCGACCCACAGGGTCACGAACGCCATCGCGACAATGGCGAGGTTGATGATCACGTCGTTGCGCGCGGCGTACCAGGCCGCTCCCACCATCGACCCTCCGGCGGCACGGATGCGCGCGAGCAGTAAAGCACAGACCAGGTTCACCAGCGCGGCGCCAGCAGCCGCGAGCAGGAGAGGCACGACGGACGGAGGCGCCGGGTCGCCGATCTTGAGCACTGCTTGCACCACCACAGCGATCGCCGGCACGAGAATCACGAGAGCCAGGAGCCTGCCGACCCGGGCCCGCGCGACAAGCGACCAGCCGAGCGCGAGTGCGATGAGCAGGTTGACCGCGGTGTCTTCGAGAAAGTCGACACTGTCGGCGAGCAGAGAGACCGAGCCAATGCTGAGCGCCACCGCGACCTCAACGCCGAAGTAGGCGGCGTTGATCGCTGCGACGACGAGCACGGTGTGCCTGAGGGTCGCAACCGCGAGCGCCGGACTCGCTTCAGGGGTGGGTGTCATCCGCATCAGCATCCCACGCCTCGCGTCAACGTCAGCGAAGCAGGAGGAGCAAGCGCGCGATAGGTGGAGATAGAGAGCCGCCTGTGGGAATCGAACCCACGACCTTCTCATTACGAGTGAGACGCTCTGCCGACTGAGCTAAGGCGGCGCGCGCGGCGAGCCGCGGCACGGTGTGAAAGCTTAGCCGATTCGCACGCACACTGCGCACGGCTCAGCGACTCACGACGCTGACTCACAGCAGTGCAGCCGCACCGACGCCATCAGGGCGACCGATTCGTCAGCAGCTGGCTCGACCACCCGCCGCTGGTCGTTCGCCGTCGAGCCTTAGCCCGCGTCGCAGACGAGCCCGTCGGCGGGCACGGCTCCGGTGAGGAAGTACTCGTCGACCACGTCGTTGATGCACGGGTCGCCTTCGTCGTAGGCGATGTGGCCTTCGCCAACCCAGGTGAGCAGCACGCCACTCTCGAGCTGGCTCGCGAGGGCTTCAGCCCAGATGAACGGCGTGGCAGGGTCACCCGTCGTGCCGATCACCAGAATCGGGGCGGCGCCCGCGCCGCTCACGGGCCCGAGCTCGCCCTCGAATTGGTAGGGCCAATTCGCGCACAGCACGTCGCCGAGCGGTGAGGGATTGCCGGTCGTGGGGGCGACGGCGCGAATCTGCTCGTTCTGCTGAGCGATCACGTCGCGGTCGGTCTCAACGGGATAGTCGAGGCAGTTGATGGCAATGAAGGCCTCGAGCGAGTTGTCGATGTACTCGCCGTTTTCGCGGCCGTAGTAGAAGTCGGCGAGCAAGAAGCCCGTCTCGACGACGCCCGTGCGCAGTTCGGTGAACATCTGGCTCAAGAACGACCACGACCCCTCGTCATAGAGCGCCGTCGCGATCGCGATGTCGAGCACCGCACCGTCGAAGAAGCGGCCGTCGGCGGCCTCAATCGGGTTGGTGGCGAGTCGGTCGTACAGGTCGCGAATGAGCGCGAGGCTTTCGTCAACCGTGCCGGGGAAGGGGCAGCTGCCGAGGCCGGGGCACGCTTCGAGGTAGGCCATGAGCGCCTTCTCGGAACCTTCCGACTGCGCGAGCACGATGTCGAAGGTCGTCGTCGTCGGGTCGGTCGCGCCATCGAGCACGAGCCGGCCGACCTTCTCCGGGAACTGGTCGGCATAGCGGGCGCCGATGTCGGTGCCGTAGGAGTATCCGAAGTAGGTGAGTTGGGCATCCCCCACGATTGCCCGCATCATGTCGAGATCGCGAACGGTGCTGTTCGTGTCAACAAAGCCGAGCAAGGGCCCCGTGTTCTCGGCGCACCCCTCAGCGAACGCGATCGAGCTCTCGATGACCTCGGCCTCCCACTCGGGAGTGTCGATGGGGGCCTCGGGAATCCCGAAGATGAACTCGTCGAGCTCCGCCGCCGACGTCGTGCACGAGACGGCGCTCGACCGGCCGACGCCGCGTGGGTCCCAGCCGACGATGTCGAAGGCTTCGCGCAAGTCGGCGCTCACCGCGAAGTCAACGCTGTCACGCACGAAGTCGAAGCCCGACGCGCCCGGCCCGCCGGGGTTGATGAAGAGCGAGCCTTGCGAGGCACCGCCGGTCGCCGGGTGGCGCACGAGCGCGAGTTCGATGTCGTCGCCTTCGCCCGGGTTGTCCCAGTCGAGGGGTGCAATCGCGGTCGCGCACTCGGCACCACCGCCACAGCCCTCCCACGTGAGCACTTGTGCGTAGTACGGGCGCACGTTCTCCGCAACCTCTTCGCCCGTCGGGGTCGAGACCGTGCCCCCCGAGACGAGTTCTTGCAGCCACGTGGGAACGCACCCGCTCAGTAGCAGAGCAGACACGAGAACGAGTGACGAAACCTGCGCGGCGCGCCGCGACGACCGAGAACGACGAATCACGACACGGAGCCTAGCGCTGGCACCCGACCACTTGCAGAAATGAGCATCGCTTCAAGGGCAAGCGTCGGTGGCATATTGCCGTCGATGCGGCGCCGCGCCAGCGAAATCGCGTCGAGCGAGGCGAGCGACAACTCGGCCGATCGATCGCGCGCAGCCACCTCGAGGTCACCGCGAATGGCCTCGTTGACGAGCTCAAGGCCCGCACCCAACTGCAGCAGCAGCACATCGCGGTGCAGCGACATGAGGTCAACGAGCACGCGATCGATGCCGTCGCGCACCGAGCGCGTTGCACGGCGCTTCTGGTCTTCTTCGAGCGCCTTGAGGCTGGCGCGCAGGGCCGCCGGCACGGCGGCTCCGGGCTCAACACCGAGCGAGCGCAAGGCCGCGGCACGCTCTTCTTCTTCGCGCTCGGCGGTGAGCGCCTTGGCATCATCGGTCGCGATCGCCACGAGCTGTTCGGCGGCGAGCACGGCGCCGCTCACACTCTGCACGCCGAGGGCGAGGGTGAGGGTGCGCGCGCGGCGCGAGCGGGCATCCTCATCGGTCGCCAGTCGCAGCGCCATGCCGATGTGCGTTTGCGATTCGCGCGCGGCGCGTTCAGCGAGAGCCGGGTCGATGCCGTCACGACGCACGAGCAACTCTGCAACTTCGGTGACACTCGGCACGCGCAGGCGCACCGAGCGCACGCGCGAGCGAATCGTCGGAATCAGGTCGGCGGCGCTCGGGGCGCACAGAATCCACACCGTGCGCGGCGGGGGCTCTTCAAGGGCCTTGAGCAGCACGTTCGAGGTGCGCTCGGTCATGCGATCAGCGTCTTCGATGACGATCACGCGGTAGGGCGCGATGCTCGGTGAGAACTGACTCTGGGCGACGAGGCGACGCACCTCTTCGATCGCGATGATGACGCGATCGGTGGCTAGCACCGCGAGATCGGGGTGCGTGCGCGCCTCGACGAGGCTTGCCGTGTGGGCGGCGTCGGCGCCCGTGGTCGTGCCCTGCAAGAGCGTGGTGGCGAAGGCGAAAGCGAGATTCGACCGCCCCGAGCCGGGAGGGCCCGTAATGAGCCACGAGTGCGTCATGGCCTGCGGGTCGGCAGCCGCGGCCCGCAACGCGTCAATTGCCGCCTGCTGACCGGTCAGCTCGTCCCAGGCGCTCATGCGGTCACCTTAGCCGAGCAGCTGTGACACGCGGTCACGGATGCTCTGCTGCAGCTCCTCAACCGGCAACGTTGCATCGAGCACAAGAAACCGCTCGGGTTCTGCGGCGGCGAGCTCAAGGTAGGCCTGCCGAACCCGTTCGTGGAAGTCATCGGGAGCCGATTCGAGCCGGTCGTAACGAGTGCGACTCTGTTCGAGTCGTTCGCGGCCGACCGCTGGGTCCAGGTCGAGCAGCACGGTCAGGTGCGGCAATAGCCCTTCGGTCGCCCAGAGCGAGAGGTTGCGCACTTCGACCGGATCAAGCACGCGCCCTGCGCCTTGATAGGCCACCGATGAATCGAGATAGCGGTCTTGAATGACGACATCGCCGCGGTCGAGCGCTGGCCGCACCACCGTCGCGATGTGGTGCGCTCGATCGGCGGCGTAGAGCAAGGCCTCGGCCCGCGGGGTGACTTCGCCGCGACTGTGCAGCACGATCTCACGCACCTCGACTCCGAGGTCGGTGCCGCCCGGCTCGCGAGACTGCACGACCGTGCGACCCTGCTGCTGCAGCCACTCGGTGAGCGCGCCCATTTGCGTGCTCTTGCCCGAGCCGTCGCCGCCCTCGAGCGTGATGAAGAGGCCGCTCATCGTCACTTCGCAGCGGCGCGCTTCGCCGGAGCCTTCTTCGCACCGGCGCTCGCGGCACGCTTGACGGGCTTCTTGGCCGGGCCCTTCGCGCGCTTGTCGGCGATGAGTTCGACGGCGCGATCGAAGTCGATCTCCATCGGGTCTTCCCCTCGCGGCACGGTGGCGTTGGTCTCGCCGTCGGTGACGTAGGGGCCGAAGCGACCGTCTTTGAGCTTGATGAGCTTGCCGCTCACCGGGTCGGCCTCGAACTCTTTCAGTGCACTCGAGGCCTTGCGGGCTCCGTACTTGGGTTCGGCGAACTTCGCGAGCGCCCCATCGAGGTCGATCTCGAGGATCTGCTCTTCAGTGTCAAGAGAGCGCGTGTCGGTGCCCTTCTTGAGGTACGCCCCGTAGCGGCCGTTCTGCGCCGTGATCGGGTCACCCGACTCGGGGTCGATTCCGACGACGCGCGGCAGGCTCAGCAGCAGCAGGGCGGTCTCGAGGTCGACGGTTGCTGGGTCCATCGACTTGAAGAGCGATGCGGTTCGCGGCTTCTCGCCCGCGGGCTTCTTCTTGGGCGCCGCCTTGCGCTTCGGTGCCGCCTCGATCACTTCGCCCGTGGCGGGGTCGACAACGGGTTCGTTCGCGGCAGCCTCGGCTGCGGCGAGAGCGGCGGCCTGCTCGGGCGTTACCTCGGGCTCGGGCTCGAGCTCGGTGACGTAGGGCCCGAAACGGCCATCCTTCGCAACAACATGCTTGCCGTTCTCGGGGTTGACTCCCAACACGCGGTCTCCCGCGATCGGAGCATCGACGAGCTCTTGCGCCCGAGCCGGCGTCAACTCATCAGGAGCCAGTTCAGACGGGATGCTCACGCGACGGGGAGTGTCAGACCCGGCTTCGGCCACCTCGAGGTAGGGGCCATACTTGCCGACGCGCAGCGTGATGTCGTCGCTGATCACCATCGAGTTGAGGGCCTTGGCGTCGATCTCACCGAGATTGTCGACGACGGGGCGCAGGCCCGGCTGGTGGTCGTCGCCGAAGTAGAAGCCCTTCAGCCATTCGGTGCGATCGGCCTCGCCATTGGCGATGCGGTCGAGGTCGGCTTCCATCTCGGCGGTGAAGTCGTATTCGACGAGGTCGGCGAAGTTCTCTTCGAGAAGTCGCACGACCGAGAACGCAACCCAGTTGGGCACGAGAGCCGTGCCGCGCGGGGTGACATAGCCGCGATCGATGATGGTCGAGATGATGGCCGCGTAGGTGCTCGGTCGGCCGATGCCGCGCTCTTCGAGGGCCTTCACGAGGCTCGCTTCGGTGTAGCGCGCAGGCGGGCTCGTGTCGTGGCCCTTTGCCTCCACGTCGACGACACTCAACTGTTGGCCCACGGTCAAGGGGGGCAGCTTGGCCTCGGCAGGCTCGGCCTTCTCGTCGGTCTCGCGCGACTCGTCTTGACCTTCTTCGTAGGCGGCGAGGAAGCCGCGGAAGGTGATGACGGTGCCGCTCGCGGCGAATTCAGCGATGGCTCCGGCGGGCGTCGCGGTCGCGGGGGTCGGCCCCGCCTGGATGCTCACCGACGCTGTCTGGCCACGCGCATCCGCCATCTGGCTCGCGACGGTGCGCTTCCAGATGAGGTCATAGAGCTTCCAGTCGTTGCCGCGCAGCACGCCCTCAAGCTCGCTCGGCGTGCGGAACACATCACCCGCGGGCCGCACGGCCTCGTGCGCCTCTTGCGCGTTCTTCGACTTGCTCGCGTAGACGCGCGGCTTCTCGGGCACGCTGTCAGCGCCGTAGAGCGTCGCGGCCTGCGACCGGGCGGCATCGACGGCCTGCTGCGAGAGCGTGGTCGAGTCGGTGCGCATATAGGTGATGTAGCCGTTCTCGTAGAGCGACTGCGCCACCGACATGGTCTGGCGCGCGGTGAACCGCAGCTTGCGACCGGCTTCTTGCTGCAGGGTCGAGGTCGTGAACGGTGCCGCGGGTCGCCGCGTGTAGGGCTTCGACTCGACGCCCGTGACGGTGACGGCGAGCGCTGGGTCGCGCAGCGCCTCGGCGAGCGACATCGTGATCGATTCGTCGAGCGCGACGGTGTCGGCGCCCTTGAGTTCGCCGCGGTCGGTGAAGTCGCGACCGCTCGCGACCTTCTTGCCATCGAGGCGCGCAAGCCGCGCGGTGAAGGGCGTGTCGCCGCCCGCCGGGGTCAGGGTCGTGTCGAGGTCCCAGTAGCTCGCCGTGACGAAGGCGAGCCGCTCGCGCTCGCGGTCGACGACCAGGCGGGTCGCCGCCGACTGCACGCGACCGGCGCTCAGGCCGGGGCCGACCTTGCGCCACAGCACGGGGCTGACCTCGTAGCCGTAAAGGCGGTCAAGAATGCGGCGCGTCTCTTGCGCGTCGACGAGGGCGGTGTCGAGGTCGCGCGTGCCGTCGACCGCGCGCTGAATGGCTTCTTTCGTGATTTCGTGGAAGACCATGCGCTTGACGGGCACCTTGGGCTTGAGCACCTCGAGGAGGTGCCACGCGATGGCCTCGCCTTCGCGGTCTTCATCGGTGGCGAGCCACAGTTCGTCGGCATCTTTCAGCGCGCGCTTGAGGTCGGCGACCGTCTTCTTCTTCGAGTCGGAGACCACGTAGTAGGGCTCGAAGTTGTTCTCGACGTCGATCGAGAACTTGCCAAGCGGACCCTTCTTGAGCTCGGGCGGCAGGTTCTTGGGTTCGACGAGATCGCGAATGTGCCCGACCGAAGCTTGCACTTCGTAGTCGTCGCCGAGGTACTTGCCGATCGTCTTCGCCTTAGCGGGCGACTCGACGATGACGAGCTTCTTGGGGGCTGGCACAGGGGTTCCTCTTTACTGTCGTGACGGTGTGACCAGGGGGACTCTCTCCACTCCCCAGTCGATACTGCCGCGCTCGGCCAAAGCAGAGTGCCGCAATCAGGCACACCATACACACCATTTGGCTGTGCGCTACCGCAGTGACTCGGGCGGCCCGGCCCGCGCCGACCGCGAAATGGTCAGGCCCAGGATGCTCGCCTCAACCCGCACGACCATGCTCACCCCCTCGGCGGCGCAGGCCGACAGCCGCACGCGGTGAGCCGTTGCCACGCGTTCGGCGACCGCACACGGGTCGCCCGGAGCCCACCCCAGCATGACGTCGGCGGCGGCGAGCGCCGCGGCATCGGCGGCCGCAGTTAGCAGTTGCCCGCGGGCAAGAGCGTGCCCGCCGCCGAGCATCGTGACCCCGGCGAGTAGGACGACAGCGACTAGCCCGACGACGAGCACACTGCCCGCACCGTGGTCGCCGCGACGGGTAATTCTCGCGCGTCGCGGCACGGAGTCACCACCCACCATCGAGCGCGCACGACGACGCCGCGAGTGTGATGGGCACGAGCAGCAGCCGTTGCTCGACGCGCACGGTCGCGCAGACGAGCTCTGTCGGCCGCGAGATGGAAAGGGTGGCCCCGGCCATGGCGCGGCTGACGTGCTGCTGGGCGATGGCGCTCGACTCGCCCCGGCCGAGCAGTCGGGCGGCGTCAGCCGCGGTGTCGTGAGCACGTACCTGGGCGCCCGCGATCGCGAGGCCCCCGAGACACGCGGCGAGCACGACCACGACCACCGGCAGGGTGACCGCTACTTCAGCGGTCACCGCGCCGCGATCGTGTCGGCCGGTGGCCGAGCTCATCCCCCGACGGTCAGTGCAGTGCGCACCAGGTCGGTCAAGATCGCTCGCACTTCGTCGCTCTGCATGATGACGACGAGGAGGCTCGCGAAGCCGACCGCCGCCATCGTCGCAATCGCGTACTCGGCGGTCGCAGCGCCGCGATCGTCGTGCCAGCGAGAGCGTGCAACCGATCGACGCGAGCGTCGAATGGCAATGGGTCGGGAGTGCGCGGGCATGATGTTCTCCGTTCGGTCTGCCCCGAGGGGGGGTCGATGCGGCACGAACGTGAGCAGTATTGCCGACGACAGCCGAGCAACGTGACCCGAACGCCGCGGCGAGCGCCGCGCGCTAGAAGCCCTGCGCTGTGGAGGAGAGCAAGCCGAGCAGCATCGGCACAACACCGAGCAACACAAAGCTCGGAAGCACGCACGCTCCGAGTGGAAGCATCAGCCGAACGGCCAGGCGCTCGGCAGCGACCCGTGCGTCGGCGCGCTCGTTCACGCGAACCTCGGCAGCCTCGGTTCGGGCGAGCTCGCCGAGCGGCGCCCCGGCGCGACGCGAGAGCCGCACGAGAGGGTCGAGCCGGTGGTGCGTCGCGTCGAGCCCCGCCCGCTCGAGCTCGGTCATGACGAGCGTCGCGGCCGCCTCCGGGGCACCTCCCCCGAGAGCAGCGACGGCGAGTAGGTCGAGCGCGAGCCCGTCGTTCGACGGGCGCGGCTCGGCGGCGAGAAGCAAGCGCCGCATCCATCGACGCGCCACAACGATGAGCACGACGCCGGCGACACAGCATGCGGCTCCGAGGGGCGACGCCACAGTTGCCACCAGATCGACTCCCATGAGCAGGCCCAGCGCGAGGGCCACGAAGGGCAGCAGCATGACGATGCGGGCCGTCGATCGCGGGCCGGCGAGAGCGATCTCGATGTCGCGCCGAGCGGCGTCGCGATCACGCATCGCGCCAGCGAAGGCCCGGAGCGCGGCTGCCACCGGGGCACCGGTGATCGTCGCCACGCGCCATGCTGCGCCCAGCGCGCGCCACGATGCCTCGTCAGCCCCGGCCGCCGCACGCTCGATTGCCGTGGCGATGTCGATGCCCTCGGCTCCCGCCCGTGCGACAGCGTCGAGCACGGGGTCGGGGGGCACGGCAGCGTCGGCCACGTGGCCCCAGGCCGCTGGCGGGCTCAACCCCGCGGCGATGAGCACCGCGAGGCGATGCAGGTGCTGCGCGAGCGCCCCCGCACCGCTCACGCGAGACCAACGACCGCGAGTCGTTCGCGCCCGTCGAGAACGAATCGGCCCAGACTCGCGCTGCGGCCGCCCTCGCGGTCGCGCTCGAGGTGCACGACGAGGTCGATGCCGCTCAAGGCTTGGCGCGCGAGGGCCTCGGGGCTCAACCCGGCGATCATGCCGACGGCTTCAAGGCGCGCAGCGACATCGGTGAGCGAGTTGGCGTGCAGCGTGCCAGCGCCCCCGCGGTGGCCCGTGTTCAAGGCGGCGAGAAACTCGCGAATCTCGGCACCCCGACACTCGCCGACGACGAGTCGGTCGGGTCGCATGCGCAGGGCCTCGCGCACGAGTCGAGCGAGGTCAACCTCGCCAGCGCCCTCCATGTTCGGTTGCCGGCACTCGAGCGCGACGACATGGGGGTGGGCGATCGGCGCCTCAGCGACGTCTTCGATCACGACGATGCGATCACTCGGCTCTGCTTCACTGAGCCACGCAGCGAGCAGCGTGGTCTTGCCACTGCCGGTCGCTCCGGAGAACAGCACCGTGCGGCGCTCGACCAGGGCAGCGTGCAAAGAATCGAGGGTTGCTGCGTCGAAGCCGCTCGACGCCAGCGTCACGCGCTGCACGCGCGGCAGGCGAATCGAGATGGCCGTGCCCGCCCACGAAACGGGAGGCAGCACGACGTGCACCCGCATGCCTTCGCCCAGTCGCACGTCGGTGCACGGTGACGCTTCATCGACGTGACGGCCCCCTGCGTGGATGAGGCCGATCGCGAGCTCGCGCGCAGCGGCCGGCTCGAGTCGCAGACCCGGCACGCGCTCGACCCCTGCGCCATGGTCGTGCCACACCGTGCCGTCGGGTGTGAGAAAGACGTCGGTGGCTCGCGCATCAGCGGCGGGGGCTGCCAGCGGGCCCAGTGCCGCGCGCACGGGGGCGGCGAAACTCCGCTCGCGCGGGTGCGCGACGCCGGGCGATGGGGGCTCGGCAGTGGGTAACTCGACAACGGAGGGCTCGGCACCCCAGGGCACTCGAGGGTCTCGAGGCACGAAGGGCTGCACGACACAGAGGATGCCGAACGCCGACCGACAGCAGAGGGCGCGGAGGGCATCCGTGCAGAAAAGAACGAAGGCCCCTCGCTGAGGAGGGGCCTTCGTAAAGAAAGGGGCGGCGCCCATATTGGGGGGAATTGAGCGCCGCCACAGCAACACGGGATTGGGGGGAATCGATCGCGTTGCACACGTCAGGATTGCTGCTGACGACTTCTAGTGTATTGCGAGTAAACGACAGGTCAAGAGTTTTCGCCCCCCATTTTGTCCTCCATAGGGAGGACTCAGCATTTTGTCCCCCGAACGGGGGTGGAATAGACCGGTCATGGACGCTTCTGCGCTCATCTGCTGATCTGCGCCCGGCGACGGCACGGCCACGCCTAAGATTGCGCATGTTCCCCGTTCTGAAGGCGGCAGACCAGGCCAGTCCGCTTCACATCGACCAAGGATGACGATGTCCACGACCTCGATCGACAGCCTCCTGCACGAAAACCGCCGCTTCGCGCCCGACCCCGCTTTCACCGCGAACGCCATCGCGGGTGAGGCGCTCTACGACGAAGCGCGGGCCGATCGCCTCGCCTTCTGGGCCAAGCAAGCGCGCGAGCTGCACTGGCACACCCCCTTCACCGAGACGCTTGACTGGTCGAACGCGCCGTTTGCGCGCTGGTTCGGCGATGGCGAACTCAACGTCGCCTACAACTGCCTCGACCGTCACGTGCTCGCTGGCAACGGCGACCGCGTGGCGCTGCACTGGGAGGGCGAACCCGGAGACTCCCGCAGCCTCACCTACGCCGAACTGACCCGCGAGGTCAAGCGTGCTGCCAACCTGCTGGCGAGCCTCGGCATCGCCCAGGGCGACCGCGTGGCGATCTACATGCCGCAGATTCCCGAAGCGATTATCGCCATGCTTGCGATCGCCCGGCTCGGCGCGGTGCACTCGGTCGTGTTCGGCGGGTTCAGCGCCGAATCACTGCGATCTCGCATTGAGGATGCCGATGCCAAGCTCGTCATCACCGCCGACGGCGGCTGGCGCAAGGGCAAAGTCTTTCCGCTCAAGACCACCGTCGACGAAGCGCTCGCGAGCGGCGCGCCGACAGTCGAGCACGTGCTGGTCGTGCGTCGTGGCGAGAACGTCGTGCCGTGGGTCGACGGCCGGGATCTCTGGTGGCACGAGGAAATCGCCCCCATGAGCGACGAGCACGAGGCGAAAGCGTTCCCCGCCGAGAACCCGCTCTTCATCCTCTACACCTCGGGCACGACCGGAAAGCCGAAGGGCATTCTGCACACCTCGGGTGGCTACCTCACGCAGACCACGTTCACGCACCGCAACGTGTTCGACCTGCACCCCGAGACCGATGTCTACTGGTGCACCGCCGACGTCGGGTGGATCACCGGCCACAGCTACGTCGTCTACGCACCGCTCGCGAACGGCGCGACCCAGGTGATCTACGAGGGCACGCCGGATACTCCGCACGCGGGGCGCTGGTGGGAGATCATCCAGAAATATGGAGTCTCGATCTTCTACACCGCCCCGACGGCGATTCGCGGCTTCATGAAGATCGGCCGCGAGGTGCCGCAAGAGTTCGACCTCTCGAGCCTGCGCGTGCTTGGCTCGGTCGGCGAGCCGATCAACCCGGAAGCGTGGGTTTGGTACCGCGAGATCATCGGCGGCGGCACCACGCCGATCGTCGACACCTGGTGGCAGACCGAGACCGGCGGCATCATGATCAGCGCGCTGCCGGGCATCACCACCACGAAGCCGGGGTCGGCGCAAGTGCCGATTCCGGGCATCAGCATCGACGTGCTCGATGACGAAGGCGTGCACGTCGGCAAGGAAGCCGGCGGGCTGCTCGTGATCACCGAACCCTGGCCGAGCATGTTGCGCGGCATTTGGGGCGACCCCGAGCGGTTCGTGCAGACCTACTGGTCGAAGTTCGCCGACTCGCCGACGGGGCCGCGCTACTTCGCCGGCGACGGCGCGCACCTCGACGAAGACGGCGACGTCTGGCTGCTGGGCCGCGTCGACGACGTCATGAACGTCTCCGGTCACCGCCTGTCAACGATGGAGATCGAGTCGGCACTCGTGTCGCACGAACTCGTCGCGGAAGCAGCCGTCGTCGGCGCGCACGACGAGACGACGGGTCAAGCGGTCGTCGCGTTCGTGATCTTGCGCTCGCGCAAAGAGGGCACGGTTTCGGCGAGTGAGGCGAGCGACCAGTTACGCGCGCACGTCACCCAGCAGATTGGCGCGATCGCGCGCCCGCGTCAGGTCTTCATCGTGAGCGAGCTGCCCAAGACGCGCTCGGGCAAGATCATGCGCCGCCTGCTGCAAGACGTCGCTGAGGGCCGCGAAGTGGGCGACACGACGACGCTCACCGACACGAGCGTGATTCGCGTCATCACCGACACGATTCAGTAGCGCGGGGCGCCCCCGAGCTAGGCGAACTCGAGCTATGCAAACTCCAGCACAAGCTCGACTTCGACGGGAGCATCCAGCGGCAGCACCGCCACGCCGACGGCGCTGCGCGCGTGCTGGCCGATCTCGTCGCCGAAGATCTCACCGAGCAGGGTGGACGCACCGTTCGCAACGCCGGGCTGGGCGGTGAAGTCGGGCGTCGACGCCACGAAGACGACGACCTTCACAACACGCGTCACGCGGTCGAGCGAGCCGATGACGCTTTGCGCGGCGGCCAAGGCATTGAGCACCGCGGTGCGCGCGTAACCGGCCGCATCGTCGGCGTTGACTTCAGCGCCGACTTTGCCGGTCGCGGGCAAGGCACCATCGATAAATGGCAGCTGTCCGGCCGTGAAGACAAGGTGGCCGCTGATCACCGCGGGAACGTAGGCGGCGACGGGCTTGGCCAGTGCCGGGATGCTGATTCCGAGCTCCGCAAGACGCTCGTCGATGCGGCTCATGCTGACACCTGCCCGGCCACGGGCCGCTTCAAATAGGCAACGAGCCCGCCCTCGGGGCCCGGCACAACCTGCACGAGTTCCCACCCATCGGACCCCCAATTATTGAGGATCGCTTGCGTGGTGTGAATCATCAGCGGAGTCGTGAGGTACTCCCATTGGGTCATTGCGTCGCTCCGTTCAGCGTCGTCATAAGGTCAGTGGCGTACCCTTGATCATATGTCTGCCCAGAATCAGAAGGCCTCCGGAGTCATCGGCGCTATCGCCGGGATGCTCGGACTCAGCGCTCTCGCCGGAGTTCTCGTGACCGTGATGGTCACCCCGGCCCTTGCCGTTACCGGAATCGCGGCGAGCAACACCATCGGCATTTTTGAAGGCCTCCCCGAGTACATCAAGATCAACGAACAGACTCAGCGCAACGCTCTCTACGCCTCGGTCAGCGCAAACCCAGCGGATGGCTACGTTCAAGTAGCGACCGTCTTTGCCGAAAACCGCGAAGAGGTCGAGTGGGACGCGGTCTCGCAGTACATCAAGGACGCAACGATTGCGGGCGAAGACCGCCGGTTCTACGAGCACAGCGGCGTTGACATGCAATCGATCATTCGCGCCGGTCTCGGCAACCTGACCTCGGGCGGCATCGAATCGGGCGCCTCGACCCTCACGATGCAACTCGTGAAGAACATCTTCATCACGGAGGCCCTGAAGGCCGACACGATCGAGAAACGTGATGAGCTGATCGACCAAGCGCAGGAACAGAGCCTCGAGCGCAAGCTCAAGGAAGCCAAGCTCGCGATCGGCCTCGAGAAGGAGTACACCAAAGACGAGATTCTGCTCGCCTACCTGAACATTGCCGGTTTCGGCGGCAACACCTATGGCATTCAGGCAGCAGCCCAGCAATACTTCGGCGTGCCGGCGAGCGAGGTGACGATCGCACAAGCCGCGAGCCTCATCGCGATTGTGCAGCAACCCGGAGCTCGCGCGCTTAACGATCCCGAGAAGTACCCGGCGAACCAAGAACGCCGCGACTTCATCCTTCGATCGATGGGCGCTGAAGGGTTCATCTCCGACGCTGAGATGCAGGAAGCACTCGACACGCCCGTCGACGAGAACTTCGTTACTCCTACGGCACCGAACAATGGCTGCATTGCGGCCGACGTCTACGCCAAGCAGTTCTGCGACTACGTCGTCAAGAACGTCAAGAACCTCGAGTCTCTTGGATCGACCGAGGAAGAGCGCATAGCGAACTGGAAGCTTGGCGGTTACGACATCTACACAACGATGAACATGTCGTTGCAGCGGGTCGCACAAGATCGCGTGCGTGAGCTGATTCCGACGACGAGCACCATTCTGGACATCGGCAGCGTCGCAGTCTCCGTCGAGGCGAAGACCGGTCGGATTCTCACCATGGCGCAGAACCGCGCGTTCGATGACTCCCTTGAAGGAACCGCCGACCCGAACACGACCGCCATCAACTACGCGACCGATCGCGAGTATGGCGGGTCCAGTGGGTTCCAAACCGGCTCTACCTACAAGATCTTTGGCCTGATCGCGTGGCTTCAAGAAGGGCGCGGTCTCAATGAGATCGTTGACGCCTCCCGCTTCGAACTCAACCAGGCCGCCTTCCTTGACACGTGCGACGACGGCGGCGGGCCGTGGGGCGGCAAGTGGGAGTTCAAGAACTCCGGTGGTGGCGGCGGAACCGCGATGAGTGTGTTCAACGCGACCGTCAACTCTGTCAACTCGGCCTACGCGTCAATCGGCGAGCAGCTAGACCAGTGCGCTATCCGCTCGGCGGCAGAGTCCGTTGGCGTGCACCGTGCCGACAACGGCCCGCTGCAAACCAACCCCTCCGCGATCCTCGGCACGAACGAGATCGCTCCTCTGACCATGGCATCGGCCTTTGCCGCGATCGGCAATGGTGGAATCTTCTGCGAGCCCATCGCAGTCGACCGCATCGTTGACCGCAACGGCACCGAGCTCGACGGCCAGCAACAGGAATGTCGACGGGCGATCACCGCCGAAATCGCCGCGGCTGCAGCCGCTCCGATGGCCGCGGTCATCACGGGCGGTACCGCGACTCGCTCACGCATCGGTGACGGGGTGCCGATCATCGGAAAGACCGGTTCAACCGACTCGTTCAACCAGACGTGGATGGTGGGAACCACGACCGAGGTCGCCACGGCGGTCTGGGTGGGCAACGTAACGGGACGCGTCTCGATGCTCCGGTACCCGAGCGGTTCCGCCGTGCGGCACGACATTTTCCGGACCGTCATGGCCGCGATCAACGGGCAATACGGCGGAAGCGGATTCCCGGCTCCGCCAGCTCGCCTGCAAAACGGTTCAGGTGTGCAAATGCCCGACGTTGCTGGCCAAACACCCGAGCAGGCAAAGGCTTTGCTCGAGGGGCTCGGGTTCCGCTTCGAGATCGAAGGACAAGTCGACTCCGCGCTCGCTGAGGGTCTCGTAGCCGGCGCGAACTTCGCGCCGGGCACGTTGCTTGCTCGCGGCATGACGGTCAAGGTCACGACGAGCCTCGGGAACCTCATCAGCCTGCCCAATGTCGTCGGACTTGAGTATTCGGCCGCTGTCAGTGAGTTCAACGATGCTGGCTTCGTCAACATCGTCGAGCAATGTACGGAGATCCCACCGGTTGATGAAGGAGGCGATCCGGGCCTTGATGGCCTTGTCGCCTCGCAGAGTCCGGCCGGAGGCTCGACGGTGAAGTACGAAACGAACATCACGCTCACGGTCTCGCGAATCGCGTGCCCGTGACGCACCTCGCACGCACCGCGGCCGTCGCTACCCTCGGGGTGGCGGCGGCCGCGGCCGTCTACGCCGTTGCCATCGAACGCCGCGCGTTTCGCGTTCGGCGTGAGGTCGTGCCGGTGCTGGCCCCCGGAGCCGATCCGATCAGGGTGCTCCACCTCAGCGACCTGCACCTCGCGCCGTGGCAACGCGACAAGATCGCGTGGGTGCGGTCACTGTCCGACCTCCGCCCGCACATCGTCGTCAACACGGGCGATAACCTCGGGCATCCTGATGCCCTGCCCGCCCTGACCGATGCCCTGAGCGTGTTCGACGGCACCCCCGGCGTGTTCGTCCACGGCTCGAACGACTACTTCGCTCCGTCGCTCAAGAACCCCTTCTCCTACCTGCGCGGCCCGTCGGCCGGTGAGACGGAGCGCGCGACGCCTCTCGACACAGCCGGGCTCGAGACTCTCTTCGTCGATGGTCTCGAATGGCTCAATCTCAACAACGCCGTCGGCCAACTGACGATCAACGGCTCGATCCTCGAGTTCATGGGCACGAACGACGCTCACCGCGAGTGGGACCGCCTCGATCGCTTGCCAGGGCTTGTGGATGCCCTGCGCGAGCTCGACACCGACGACACCGACGACCCCGCGGTCATGATCGGTATCACGCATGCGCCCTACCAGCGCGTGCTCAACGCCTTCACCACCCAGAACGCCGACGTGATCTTCGCGGGCCATACGCACGGTGGCCAAGTGTGTATTCCCGGCGTGGGCGCGCTCGTCACGAATTGTGACCTGCCTCGCGACCGGGCGCGCGGCCTCTCCGTGTGGCAACACGCACAGAAAGCCGCCTACCTCAACGTGTCGGCCGGCATCGGAACCTCGATCTACGCCCCCGTGCGCTTCGCGTGCCCGCCCGAAGCGGTGCTCGTGACGCTCGTGTCCGACGACATCGGCTATTCTTGACGGGTTGCCCTCCGTTCGAGAGGGCGGCACCGGGGTATGGCGCAGCTTGGTAGCGCGCGTCGTTCGGGACGACGAGGCCGCAGGTTCAAATCCTGTTACCCCGACAAATGTCCTGTCTCAGGACATAGGAAACCCCCGAACCTATTGGTTCGGGGGTTTCCTGTTTCTCTGGGGTCCTTTCGGTCGTCCCGTGGGCTGATAGTCGCGGCTGGTATCGATCGTGAGTTCGCGCAGCAGCTCGCCGGTGGCGGCGTTGATCACGGTGACCTGAAGGTCGTTGACCAGCACGAGGACGTGGGTTCCTGTGTGGGTTCGGCTGATGCCGATGTGATGCAGCTTTCCTGCGACGCGAAGGGTGATGCA
>CALRMP020000053.1:0-20774 GCA_943369205.1 Gulosibacter massiliensis
CCCTTCTCCGCCTTGCCCCGCAGTGCGTTCGACGCCGTGCTCGATCTCTTGAGTGGCCGCTACCCGAGCGACCGGTTCAGCGAACTGCGCCCGCGCATCGTGTGGGACCGCGTCAACGGAACTCTGACCGGGCGCCCGGGCGCACAACGACTCGCCGTCACGAGCGGCGGCACGATCCCCGACCGTGGGCTCTTCGGCGTCTTCATCGCGGGCGAGGGGGCCGGCCGCCGCGTGGGCGAGCTCGATGAAGAGATGGTTTACGAGTCGCGAGTGGGCGATGTCTTCGCGCTCGGCACCACGAGCTGGCGCATCCAGGAGATCACCCATGACCAAGTGATTGTGACCCCCGCCTACGGCCAGCCCGGCAAGGTGCCGTTCTGGAAGGGCGATGGGCTCGGTCGCCCCGCTGAGCTGGGGCGCGCGGTCGGTCGTACGACCCGTGAGCTCGCTACGGCGTCGACGGATGCCCGCCGCGAGCGCCTCGCCGCCGCCGGCCTCGACGCCCGCGCGGTCGCGAACCTCGAGGCGCTCTTGACCGAGCAGGCCGCAGCCACCGGGCAAGTGCCGAGCGATCAGACGCTCATCGTCGAGCGCTTCCGGGATGAGCTCGGCGACTGGCGGGTGGTGTTGCACTCCCCCTACGGGCTCGCCGTGCACGCGCCGTGGGCGCTTGCGATCACGGCCCGCATTCGCGAGCGACACGGCTACGACGGCGCTGCAGTTGCGGCCGATGACGGCATCGTCGTCCGGCTTCCCGACACGGAGTCGCAGCCGCCTGGCGCCGAGTTGTTCGTCTTCGAGGCTGACGAGCTCGACGCCCTGGTCACTTCCGAGGTCGGCGGTTCGGCCGTGTTCGCGGCGCGGTTCCGCGAGTGTGCAGCGCGAGCCTTGCTGTTGCCGCGCCGCGACCCCGGCCGACGGAGTCCGCTGTGGCAGCAGCGCCAGCGGGCAAGCCAACTTCTCGAAGTCGCGCGCGAGTTTCCCGACTTTCCCATCGTTCTCGAAACCGTGCGTGAGGTGCTGAGCGACGTGTACGACCTTCCGTCGCTGCTCGAGGTGACGGCCGCGATCGCGCAACGCAGCATTCGCCTCATCGAGGTTGAGACGGAGTTGCCGTCTCCGTTCGCTCGCAGTCTGTTGTTCGGCTACGTCGCGGCCTTCCTCTACGAGGGCGACAGCCCGCTCGCCGAGCGTCGCGCCGCCGCGCTCAGCATCGACCCCACCTTGCTCGCCGAACTGCTCGGCCGCGCCGAGTTGCGCGAAGTGCTTGACCCCGCCGTCATCGAACAGACCGAAGCCGAGTTGCAGCGGCTGGCCCCCGACCGCCGCGCACGCGACGTGGAGGGTGTCGTTGACCTGTTGCGCATTCTCGGGCCCCTCAGCGTGACGGAAGTCGACGACCGCACGCTCAACGAGGTCGACGTGACGGCGGCCCTCGAACTGCTCGCCCGCACCAACCGGGTGTTCACCGCCTCGATCGCCGGTGACGCACGCTGGGCTGTGGTGGAAGACGCCGCCCGCTTACGCGATGCCCTCGGCACTCCGATTCCGCACGGCGTGCCGAGCGCCTTTCTCGACCCCGTACCCGATCCCATCGGCGACCTCATGGCGCGATTCGCCCGCACCCACACCCCGTTCGCGGCACGCGACGCCGCTGCCCGCTATGGCGTCGGAGTCGCCGTCGCAACGGATGCCCTCCGCCGGCTCACCGCCGATCGACGCATCATCGAGGGCGAGTTTCGCCCGGGCGCCTCGGGCACCGAGTGGGTCGACGCCGAGGTGCTGCGACGTCTGCGCTCGCGCAGCCTCGCGGCCCTGCGCAAAGAGATTGAGCCGGTCACGCCCGGCACCCTCGGGCGCTTCTTGCCCGCATGGCAGCACGTCGGGTCAGCCGGTCACGGCACCAACGCCCGACGGCCGGGCCTGCAGGGCATCGACGGAGTGCTGCAGGCAATCGAGCAACTGCAGGGGGTTGCCCTGCCGGCGTCAGCGTGGGAGACCCTCGTCTTGCCCAGCCGCGTCACCGACTACTCACCCGCGTGGCTCGACGAGCTGTGCGCGAGCGGCGAGGTCGTGTGGGCCGGCGGCGGAGGGTTGCCCGGAGGCGACGGGTGGGTGAGCCTGCACCTCGCCGGCGCCGCGCCGCTGAGTCTTCCCGACCCGGACGACCTCGAGCTCACCGAGCGTCAGCAGCACATGCTCGACGCGCTCGCGGGCGGAGGGGGCTTTTTCTTTCGCCAGCTCGTCTCTGCAATCGGAGACACGGGCGACGACACCGCACTTGTTGCCGAGCTGTGGCAACTGGTCTGGGGCGGGCACCTCACGAACGACACGCTCGCGCCGCTGCGCGCGACACTCGGAGGCACGACAACGCGCCGACCTGCGCCGCGCACGCGGGGGTATCGGGGGTATGCGCGGCCAGCATCCGTCACGCAATCGGGGCCGCCCACGGCGGCGGGCCGCTGGTCGCTGCTGCCCGAGCGCGAGGGTGACGCGACCCGCCGGACGGCATTTGCGGTCGACCGCATGCTCGACCGACACGGGGTCGTCACGCGCGGCGCAGTGCAGGCCGAGGGGTTGCGCGGCGGCTTTGCGCTCGCCTACTCGGTGCTCGCACGCATGGAAGAGGCCGGATCCGTGCGACGCGGCTATGTCGTCGAGGGCCTCGGGGCGGCGCAGTTCGCGACGCCCGCAACCGTCGATCGCGTACGCACCTTCTCGCGTGATCCGGATGCTGCGCCCGCTCTCGCCGCCCTCGTACTCGCCGCGACCGACCCCGCCAACCCCTACGGCGCGGCACTGGCGTGGCCGACGAGTCGGCCCGACGCGGTGTCGGGCTCGACGGCGCATCGACCCGGGCGCAAAGCCGGGGCCCTCGTCGCCCTCGTCGATGGGCACCTCGCGGTGTACCTCGAGCGCGGGGGCAAGAGTGTGCTGACCTTCACCGACGAGCCTGCGGTGCTCGAGAGTGCCGCGATCGAACTTGCCGCGGTCGTGCGTGCTCGGCTGCGCTCGCTGCGCATCGAGCGCGTCAACGGTGCCAGCGTGTTCGGTACCCCGCTCGCCGAAGCGCTGCAGGCGGCGGGCTTCGTCGCGACACCGCAGGGTCTGCGCATCAGGATCTGAGGGGGAGGCCGTGCCCGAGGGCGATACCGTTCACCGCGCGGCGGCGCGGTTACACGCCGCGCTCGCCGGTCAGACGGTGCTGCGCAGCGATGTGCGCGTTCCGCGCTTCGCGACTGCTGACCTCAGCGGCGAGCGCGTCGACGAGGTCGTCGCGCACGGCAAGCACCTGCTCATGCGCATCGGCGGCATCACGGTGCATTCGCACCTGAAGATGGACGGCGCCTGGCACGTCATGCGCCTCGGAGAACGCTGGCGCCGCCCGGCGTTCGAAGCGCGCATCGTGCTGGAGACGACGGCGACCGAGGGGTCACCCTGGCAGGCCGTCGGATTCGCGCTCGGAGAGCTCGAGCTCGTCGCGCGCGCCGCCGAGCATGAGGTCATCGGCTACCTCGGACCCGACCCGTTGCGCGACGACTTCGACCGTGACGAGGCGCTCCGGCGGCTCGGCGCCGACCCTGGCCGACCCATCGGCCTCGCGCTGCTCGACCAGCGGAATGTCGCGGGCTTCGGCAACGATTACCGCAACGAGTTGCTGTTCTTGCGCGGGGTATTGCCGGAGACGCCCGTCGGCTCGGTCGATGTCGCGGCAGCCCTCGACCTCGGCGTACGGCTCATCAGGGCCAATCGCGGTCGCGACGAGCGCACGACGACGGGCAACACGCGCCGCGGCGAACGCTTGTGGGTCGCGCACCGCGACGGTCAGCCGTGTCGTCGCTGCGGCACGCGTATCCGCCGCGGCCTCCTCGGCGACGACGCCCTGAGCGAGCGCATCACGTGGTTCTGCCCCCACTGCCAGCGCTAGGTGCCGCGCTCCTCGCTCGAGATCGCGCGTGCGCCACTCGGGCGCCAGGCCACGAGGCGCAGAGTCGTCGCAGCGACGAGAGCGATGACTCCGGCAATCACGAGCGGCACAGCGAGGGCCTCAGCCAGCCGCGGAACGATATAGGCACTCGGGTCATAGACGCCCGAGGCGGGCGGCACGCCAAAGGCGAACTCGGCGTAGAAGGTGAGGGCGAAGCCCAGCACGGTCGCCACGCCACCGACGAGCCAGAGCGCGCGCAACCAGGGGTTGCCCGCGACGATGAGTTCGAAGTGCTTCTCGTCGGCGTCGAAGGCTGCGACCTCGACGGGAGTTCGGCGGGCCGATGAACCCCGAGCGCTCGCTGCACTCGGCAACGCTGCGGCGTCATCGACCTGGGGCGTCGTGAGTCGAGGCGGTGGGGTGACCGGTCTCACGTCGACTGACCCGGCGCCCCCGCGCTGAAAGGCCGGGTCGAACCGGGGGTCGATTCCGTCAGACTGCTTCGTCGCCATGGCCGCTCCTTCGCTGCTGCGCCAGTTTAGGCCCGACCCGGCGTCGTGTCAGGGGTCGCCCGGTAGCCTCACAGCATGCTCTCGCCGACTCGCCGCCTGACCTCGGGAGTGCTCATCGTCGGGCTGCTCGGAAGCATCGACGGGTGCCTGCAGGGCGCGTCGAACGACGAGGTGCCGCCCGCCCTCGCTCACACCGACGGCACCGGCACAGTGGTGTCGATCACCGACGGAGACACCCTCCGGCTCGAGGTCGACGGCGCCGAACTGCGCGTTCGTCTGATCGGTATCGACACTCCCGAGATCAACCCCGAGGTCGAGTGCTTCGGCCCTGAGGCAGAAGCTGCGCTAGCCGCGCTCGCCCCGCCCGGCAGCACCCTCGGCTTCAGCTACGACCGCGACCAGCGCGATCAGTACGATCGCGAGCTGCTGTATCTCTTCGCCGCCGACGGCACCTCGATCAACCTCACGCTCGTCGAGCAAGGTTTCGCTCGCGCGGTGCTGTTCGAACCGAACGACAGTCTCTGGAACCAGTTGCGCACTGCTGAGCGCTCGGCGCAGCAATCTCGCCTCGGCCTCTGGGGCAGCTGCTAGATCGGCTCGATCAACTGCGGGCCATCACCGCGCAGCGGCGCAACCGCGTGGAACTCGAGGCGCTCAAGAACGGTCTCGCTCTCGGCGACGATCATGTCGACCAGCGATTGATCGCCCTCGACCGTGGGGTCGAGCCATTCGTCCCACACCTCGCGCGGGAGCATGACCGGTGCGCGATCATGGATGCTCGCCGCAGGCCCGTGCGCCGCGCGCGTCAGCATCGTCGCGGTCAGCACCCAGGGCCCAGGCTCAGCCCCCTCGCTGACCGGAGCCCGCCACCACGAGTACAGCCCCGCGAACGCGAGCTCGCCGGCAACCGGGTCCGTGATGAAGTGGGGAGTCTTCGTCGTGCCCACGGTGTGCCACTCGTAGTAGCCATCGGCCGGCAGAATCGCGCGCGACCGCACGACGGCGTTCTTGAAGGTGTTCTTTTCGGTGACCGTCTCACTGCGGGCGTTGAACGTGGGGTACTTCGACGTGAGCTCCGTCGCCCAGCGCGGCACGAGCGACCAGCGGGCGGCGGTGACTAATCGGGAGGGCATGCCGTCGGGGTCGTCTTTCGGAACCCGGTCGACCACGATCGGCACCTGCTGCGTCGGCGCGATGTTCCAGCTGGGCGGCATCGCGACGTCATCAACCTCGTCGGCTTCGAAGTAGGCGCCCAGTTCGTCACCACTCTTCGTGTTGGCGTAGCGACCGCACATCGCTTAACTCCTCTCGGCGAGCGCGGCTCGCAACCGCTCGGCATCGACGCGATAGATGGTGTGCACAACGTCGTCGATGAGCACGACGGGAATTTGGTCCCAGTACTGCGCGTGCAGGTCGGCATCGTCGAGAATCGACCGCTCGACGAGCGTGACCGAGTCGAACTGCCCCACGATCTCGTGCACGATCGGGCGCGCGTCATCGCACAAGTGGCAGCCGGGCTTGCTCAGCAGAGTGACGATTGTGTCGGGCACCCCTCAACCCTAGACACCTGCCTATGCTGGAGGGGATGTCTGCCCCCGACAGTGATGCCGGCGCCGCCGAGAGCGCGCATGACCCGCGACCCGCGATCGCCTTCTTCGACGTCGACAACACGCTCATGCGCGGGGCGAGCGTCTACCACTTGGGCCGCGTCGCGTGGCAGCGTGGGCACCTCGGCTGGCGCGACCTCAGTCGGTTCGCCTGGCAGCAGGCGCGCTTCACCTCCGTCGGCGAGAACCACCAGCACCAGTTGGCGGTGCGCGATCGCGCTCTCGAACTCATCGCCGGGCACTCGGTCGCCGAGCTCGAAGAGATTGCTGTAGAGACGTACGACAAGTACCTTGAAGCGCTTCTGCACCCCACCGTCGTCGCTCGAGCCCTCGCCCACCTCGAGCGCGGCGACGAAGTCTGGCTCATCACCGCGACCCCGGAAGGGTGTGCGCGCGTCATCGCCGAACGGCTCGGTCTCACCGGCGCGATCGGAACCCGCATCGCCAGCGTCGATGGCATCTTCACGGGCGCGCTCGTCGGCTCGGTCATGCACGGCAGCCACAAGGCTGATGCCGCGGGTCGCCTCGCGAGTGAGAAAGACGTGCAGCTCTCCGACTGCTGGGCGTACAGCGATTCGCGCAACGATATCCCCCTGCTCGAGCTCGTGGGGCACCAGCAGGTCGTGAACCCCGATGCCGCGCTCGCCCGCTACGCGACGGCGCGCGGGTGGCCGATCATGCGCGACCGGCCGTGAGCATCCCGAGCCGGAAATGACACAGCGCCCGACCCTGAGGTCGAGCGCTGAGCCGGGCGGATGCCCTACTTCTTGTTGCGACGCTGGTGACGCGTCTTGCGCAGAAGCTTGCGGTGCTTCTTCTTCGCCATCCGCTTGCGGCGCTTCTTGATGACAGAACCCATAGAAAATCCTCTGATCGTCGACTGAACGGGAGCAACGGCCCGTTCAGGACCGCGTCTAGTACCGAGCGAGTCTAGCCGACGTCGGCGATCGGCGTTTCGATGGCCGTTGCGACCGCTGACTCGGGGATACGGAAGCTGCGGCCGAAGCGAATGGCCGGCAGGTCACCCGAGTGCACCATGCGATAGACCGTCATGGTTGACACGCGCATCATGTCAGCCACCTCGGCGACGGTCAGAAACCGCACATCAGAGAGGTCGCGGGTCATGGTCAACTCGTCTTTCAGGCGTTAGGGGCGTAAGCGCAGGACTGTGGCGCGAGTGCCTGACGATCAGGGTAGAGGCTGGTGTGACTGAAGTAAAGACGCGCGAACGGGGGTAACTACTCGTCGCGCTTCCACGGCAGTCGCTTCGTGACGGCTTCGCTCACATCGTGCAGTTTCTCTTGAGCGCCCTGGATCACCGTATGTGCACGGTACGACGCATCGGCAGCCGCCCGCCCCACGGTGCTGCCCGCGTTGGCGACATCAGCACCCGCCCACGCCGCGAACACCGGTGAGACCGAGTCGTCGTTGGGGTCGAAGCCCGCGCTCAAGAAGGAGATGACCCAGTCTTCGACCTCTTCGAGGGGGCCCGCGTCGACCGCGTAGTAGCGGTGCTGGCCTTCTTCGCGCACCGTCACGAGGCCGTGGTCACGCAATACCTTCAAGTGCTTCGAGACGGTGGGCTGCGTGGCGTCCATGCGTTCGACAAGTTCGCCCACACTGAGTTCTCCTGCACCGGTATCGTCTCTGAGAGAGGCGTCGAGCAAGTGCTGTAGCAGTTCACGACGCGTAGCGTCGGCGATAACGTCGAAGATGTCGGCCATGACTCCAGGCTAGTCAGCCACAGCCGGGAGTACCATGACACGCGGTCTGCTGGCCGGTGAGGAGCGGTGATGGCCACGACGAATCGCATTCGCGGCAATCAGCGCGATGAGTCGAGAAACCCCCTCGCGCGGGCATGGCAGGCGCTGAGTGAGGCCTCGACGGCGTCCCCCGCTCGCTTCGCGATTCTCGTCTTTACCGGTCTGATTCTCATCACGACCTTGCTGCTGACGCTGCCGATCGCGAAAGCGGGTGCCGGAACCGGTGGCACCCCGCTTGCCGACGCCGTGTTCACCGCCGTCTCCGCCATTTGCGTCACGGGCCTGACCACGGTCGATATGGCCACGCACTGGTCGCCGTTTGGCAACGTCGTCATCATCATGGCGATGCAGATCGGCGGCATAGGCGTGCTCACGATGGCGAGCATCTTAGGGCTCATCGTTGCTCGGCGCATGGGCCTTCGGGCGAAGCTCATCGCCGCGAGCGACACGAACCCGTCGCGTGTTCACTCCGGACCGGTCTCCGAGTCGCAAGCGGTGCGCCTGGGCGAGATCGGCTCGCTGCTCGCAACCGTGGCGCTGAGCGCGATCATCATCGAGCTCGCGATTACCGCCCTCGTCGTTCCCCGACTTCTCATCGCCGGATTCGACCCGTGGACGGCCATCTGGCAGGGCTTCTACATCTCGCTGTCGGCCTTCACCAACACCGGCTTCGTTCCTTTCGCCGATGGCATGGAGCCCTTTGCCGCCGACGTGTGGATGCTCTCGGTGCTGTCGATCGCGGTCGTGCTCGGCGCCATCGGTTTTCCCGTGATCTTCGCTCTCGCTCGCTGGGCGCGCGGTCGGGTGCGGCTGAGCGTTCACGCACGCCTGACGCTCGTCATGACGCTCATCTTGATCGTTTTCGGCGCCATCATGATTCTGCTGCTCGAGTGGAACAACGCGGCAACTCTGGGCGGGCAAGACGGCGCCGTGCGACCCATGACCGCCGTCTTCACGTCGATCATGACGCGGTCGGGTGGCTTGAGCACGATCGACATCGGCGCGATGAATGGGTCGACCCTGCTCGTGCTCGACATGCTCATGTTCGTCGGCGGCGGTTCGGCCTCGACCGCGGGCGGCATCAAGGTCACGACGCTCGCGGTGCTGTTCTTGGCGGCATACGCCGAGGCGCGCGGTGTTGATGACATGGAGATTTTCGAGCGGCGGATTCCGAACGACGTTCTCCGTCTCTCGGTGAGCATCGTGCTGTGGGGCGCCACGATCGTTGCGACGGCATCGGTCATCATCTTGCACATCACCAAAGCACCCCTCGACCTCGTGCTCTTCGATGTCATCTCGGCATTCGCCACCTGCGGGCTTTCCGCGGGGCTCACCTCGAATGACCTTCCCGACTCAGCGAAGTACGTGCTCGCGGCCACCATGTGGGCGGGCCGCGTTGGTACAGTGACCCTCGCCGCGGCTCTCGCGGCCAGTCAACGCCGGCAGTTGTACCGGCGGCCAGAAGAGAGGCCCATCGTTGGTTGAGAGAATTCGCCACGACGCCCCCGTGCTCGTTATCGGGCTCGGGCGGTTTGGCGCAGCAACGGCCGGTCAGCTTCAGCGGCTGGGCCGCGAAGTGCTGGCGGTTGACGACGACCCGCTGCTGGTGCAGAAGTGGGCCGATCGCGTGACGCACGCGGTGCAGGCCGACGCCCGGTCACTGGATGCTCTTCTCCAGATCGGCGCCGACGAGTTCAGCATTGCCGTCGTCGCGGCGGGCTCGTCGATCGAGTCGAGCGTCATGATCACGGCGAACCTCGTCGACCTCAAGGTTCCGCAGATCTGGTCGAAGGCCATCAGCCAGTCGCACGGCAAGATCCTTGCCCGCATCGGAGCGAACCACGTCATCTACCCCGAAGCGGAGGCGGGCGAACGCGTCGCGCACTTGCTCTCGGGTCGCATGATCGACTTCATTGAGTTCGACGACGACTTCGTGCTCGTCAAGATGTACCCACCCAAGCCGATTCGCGGCCTCTCGCTCACCGACTCGCAAGTGCGCACCAAGTACAACATCACGGTCGTCGGCGTGAAGAGCCCCGGCAAGCCGTTCACCTACGCCACCGAGAACACCGTGGTCTCCAACCACGACCTCATCATCGTCTCGGGAACCGAAAGCGACATCGACCGGTTCGCCTCGCTCGACAACTGAGTCGAGCGGCCGAACCGGCCGATGCCGTGGCTGAACGGAACCGACTTAGCCGGTCGGCCCGCCCGGCGCGGGCAGCGTGCTCGGGTCGATGCCCTGCTCTTCCAGCCACTGCTCGAAGAGCTCGCGCCGGTCGTCGCGGCGTTCGTCGCGCTGACCCTCGCGCTCACCCATGCGCTCGTCCATGCGTTCGTCCATGCGCTGCTCGACTCGTTCTTGGAGCTCGCCGCCGCCGGGGCCGCGCACCTCGATCGTCATCGGGCCGCGGTGGTCGGGCAGGAGCTGCCCGACCCCGACGCCGGCCGCGAAGACCAGGCCGAGGCCGAGAACGCCGCCGAGGGCGGTGCCGGTGATGGCGAGGGCGCGAGGCGCCCGTGAGCGGGCGGCTTGCGTTGCCGGGGCGGACGGAGTGACGTTGTCTGCGGGTTCTGGGGTGGTGTTCTGATCAGTCATGAGGATGCTCCCTCGCGGTCGGTGACCCGCGAGGCTTCGCGAGTCGATGCCCTCACGGTGCGCGCCCGATCTATGAGATTTCTATACGGGGTCTATGCTTCGGCGGCCAGTTGCCTTGCCCGTTGCCAAGCGGCCTCAGCCGCGCGCGTGAAGAGCTCCGCGAGGTCAGCATCGGCCAACACGGCAATCGCTTGCTCGGTGGTTCCCTTCGGGCTCGTGACGCGGCGGCGGAGCTCCGCGGGGTCGTCTCCCGTTGCCTCGAGCAAGAGCGTCGCGCCAAGAAAGGTCTGCTGCACGAGCAGTGCCGCTACGTCGTCGTCGAAGCCCATGGCCTGTGCCGCGCGGGTGAACTCTTCGATCAGCAGAAAGACGTAGGCCGGGCCCGAGCCGCTGATCGTCGACAGCGCGTCGATCTGCGATTCGGGCAGCTCGACCACCGTGCCGACAGTACGAAACAGGTCGTCGGCGAGACCAAGATGCGCGGCCGTCGCGCGAGAACCGCCGCTGATGCCCGTGACGCCGCGGCCGATGAGCGCGGGGGTGTTGGGCATCGCACGTACGACGGGATTCGGCACGACCGACTGCATGGCCTCAGTCGTGACGCCTGCGGCAACACTGACGATGAGTGCCTCGGGGTGCAGGCTCGGGGCGATCGCGGCCAAGAGGGTTGAGATCTGTGCGGGCTTGACGGCGAGGAGGACGAGGCGAGCATCCGCCACCGCCCATAGATTCGCGTCGGCGTCGTGCTCGAGCCCCCGCGCATCGATTCCCTGCGAGCGCAGAGCGGCCGCGGAGGCATCGGTGCGCGTCGTCGCGCGCAAGCCGTCGACCGCGACGCCGGGCTGACGCAAACCCGTGAGAATCGCACCCCCCATCGAGCCAGACCCGAGAACGGCGATGCGGGGCAGAAGTTCGCTCATGCCACGAGTGTAGGTTGGTGAGTGGCAGGGGACATCGGGACCTGTCGGCGAAGGAGACGGTCATGCTCGCATCGACGATCCGCGAGGTGCTCATCGCAACGCCCGGAGTGCAGAGCGTCGGCACCGTCGATGTCATTGCCTCGGCGACCGGTGCACCCATCGTGATCGCTCGCCTGGGCTTCGGCCCGAACACCCCCGTGAGTGACGTCGTCGCCATCTCGGCGGCCGTGCGTGCGGGCATTCGCGCCGAGGCTCCCGACGTCGTTGACGTCGTGCTCGAACCTGAGATCGCGACCCCGCGCGACGACCCAAACCCCCCGACCGACGTCTTCGTGATCCGCGGCGCTGACTAAACGAATCGGCGGCGGCCTTCACTACGCTGTCACCCGGCACAGACTCGTGCCACCCCGAAACACCTCACAGAGGAGAACGCCATGGACGTGCTGCACTCGGTCATGCTCGTCGCCCACTTCATCGGACTTGCCGCGATCGTCGGCCCGTTCGTCATGCAGGCGCGCTGGAAAGGCCAGTTCGCCTTCCCCGTCGTGCTCGGCGGCGCCATCACTCAGCTCGTCACGGGCCTCGCCCTCGTCGGCATTGCCGAGATGGGCGGCGATGACGACCCGCTCAACTACGCGAAGATCGGCGTCAAGCTCTCGATCGCCGTCGTGGTGTTCGTCGTCGCGCTGCTCGGGTTCCTGAAGCAGCGCAAGGCCGAGGGCGGCGGAGGCCGCGAACTGCTGCCGTTCTTCCACGCCGCGGGCGGACTCGCCCTCGTCAACATCGCGCTCGCCGTCTTCTGGTGATCCGCCGCCGAGGTTCCGTCGGGAGCACGCCGTGAGTGCTTCCGGCGGAGCCAAGGCCATCGTTGCCGCGCTGCTGGCGAATACCGGCATCGCGGTGACCAAGTTCGTCGCGTTTCTGTTCTCCGGCTCGAGCGCCATGCTCGCCGAGAGCGTGCACTCGGTCGCCGACGCGGGCAACCAACTACTGCTCTTGATCGGCGGGCGGCGCGCCCGGAAGGCTGCCGACGTCGAGCACCCCTTCGGCTACGGCCGTGCGCGCTACATCTACGCGTTCGTCGTCGCGATCATCCTGTTCTCCATCGGTGGCGTGTTCTCGCTGTATGAAGGCGTGAGCAAGCTGCAAGACCCGCACCCGCTCGAGAACGCGTGGTTGCCCATCGTCGTGTTGAGCATCGCGATCGCGCTCGAGTCGTTCTCGTTGCGCACGGCGATCCGGGAGTCGAACCACGTGCGCGGCACGCAAGGGTGGATCCAGTTCATCCGTCGCGCCAAGGCGCCCGAGCTGCCGGTCGTGCTCCTCGAAGACGTCGCCGCCTTGCTCGGGCTCAGCTTCGCCATGCTCGGCGTCGGACTCACGATCCTCACGGGCGACTCGATGTGGGACGCCGTTGGCACCATCATGATCGGCGTCTTGCTCGTCCTTGTCGCCGTCGTGCTGGGGCTCGAAACGAGCAGCCTGCTGATGGGCGAAGGGGCGTCAGTCGTCGACGTCCGCGCCATTTGGAATGCTCTCGACGCACATGACGGCGTGACCAGGGTCGTGCACATGAAGACGCTCTACCTCGGCCCTGACGAGCTTCTCGTCGGCGCCAAAGTCGCCTTCTCGCCCGGCATCGACATCGAACGCGTCGCGATCATCATCGACGAGCTCGAGACAGCCGTGCGCGCCGCCGTGCCGATCGCGCGATTCATCTACATTGAGCCCGGGATCGACAAGGTCAGCGCCGCTCGCTGAAGAATTCGGCGAGCAGGGATGCGCACTCCTCCTCGTCCACCCCGCCGACCACCTCGCCCACGCGGTGCGGCAGTCGGCGCTCCCGCAGCAGGTCGACGACGCTGCCCGCGGCTCCTGCCTTGGGGTCCCACGCACCGAACACCACGCGGTCGATGCGGGAGGCGAGGATCGCACCCGCGCAGAGAACACAGGGTTCGAGGGTGACGACGAGCGTGCATCCGGTCAATTGCCAATCGCCCGTGGCGGCGGCGGCCTCGCGCAATGCGACCACTTCGGCGTGCGCGGTCGGGTCGTGGTGCTTCTCGCGTTCGTTACGGCCGCGGCCGATCACCGCGCCCGCCGCCGTGAGCACGATCGCGCCGACCGGCACATCACCCGAGGCGAGAGCGGCGCGGGCCTCGTCGAGTGCGGCGCGCATGGCCGCGCGATCGCCGCTCGAGACCGTGGTCATGGCCCGCCCTTCCGTTAGATTGAGCCTATGCGAGTACACGTTGCCGACCACCCCCTCATCACCCACAAGCTCACGGTGCTGCGTGATGAGAACACGCCGTCGGCGACGTTCCGCGCCCTCACCGAAGAGCTCGTGACGTTGCTGGCCTATGAGGCCACCCGGCACGTGCGCACGCACGAAGTCACCATCACGACGCCGGTGACCGAGACGACCGGCCTCGCGATCAGCGAACCGCGGCCGCTCATCGTTCCGATTCTGCGAGCCGGCCTCGGCATGCTCGAGGGAATGGTCAAGCTCGTGCCGAGCGCCGAGGTCGGGTTTCTTGGCATGGTGCGCGATCACGACACGCTCGAGCCGAGCGTCTACGCCGAGCGCCTTCCCGACCACCTGGAAGGTCGTCAGTGCTTCGTGCTCGACCCAATGTTGGCCACGGGCGGATCGTTGCTCGCGGCCATCGAGTTTCTCTTCGCACGCGGCGCCGACGACGTCACGGCCGTCTGCCTGCTCGGTGCTCCGGAGGGCCTGGCCATGATCGAGAAGGCCACCGAGGGGCGTGACGTGACGATCGTGCTGGGCGCGCTCGATGAGAAGCTCAACGAGAAGGGCTACATCGTTCCCGGACTCGGCGACGCGGGAGACCGGCTCTACGGAACGGTCGGCTAGAGCGCGATCGACTTGACGCTCTGTGTCGCCCTCGGGGATACTGAGCCGCATGACCGTCACCGCGAAGCTCCTGACCGCCCCCGAGGCTGTGGAGACCGCTGGCATGATGATGCCGGCGAGCGCTGACGCGTGTTGTCGAATGTGCGCCTAATCGGCCGCCTGATCGCCCGAGTGCCACTGACTCGCCCCCTCGCCGTCTAATGCACGAGAACGACGAACAGGGCCTCCCCGCATCGGGGCCGGATGCTCCGGCCTCAGATGCGCGCACCCTCGACTCCACACCCCGAACCGCTGCGGCCCCCGTGGGCGCTGAGCCGTTCGATTCTGCAGAAAGCGTCTCGACGATGTCTCTAGCCACTCTTCCTTCCCGCTCACCCGCTCCCCCTGCCGTGGCGTCCGTCACGGAACCCGCCGCGCCCCGGCTGCGTGCCGTGCCCGAGGGCACGGAAGCACGAGGCTTCGTGCTCTACGTCGGCTTCGACGAAGCCAAGGCCGCCGCCGCGGGCATCGACCTCGGCCGCCTTGTTACCGAGTTGAAGAAGGTGACCGCCGAGCTCGCCCCGGGTTCAGAGACCCACGCGGCCGTCGCCCTCGCGCCCACGGGCGCCGGCGGTCGCGACGTCGATGTTGTGCGGCTCGCGCTGCAAGACCCGGCGGCCCTCGCGCGGTACCGCCGCACGACTGAAGCGCCGCCCGAAGCGCCGGCCTTGGGGGTCATCATCGACATCTCACGCAAACGCGTTCTCCTCGACGGCGTGAGCGCAGCCCTCACCTACAAGGAGTTCGAGCTGCTGCAGTATCTCGTCTTGCGCGAAGGCCGCACTATCGAACGGGCCGAGCTCATCGGGTCGCTGTGGGCCGACGGCGCCGAGGGTGACGAAGACGTGCCGAACGAACGAACGATCGATGTGCACGTTCGCCGACTGCGGTCAAAGCTCGGCGGCTATGAAGACATCGTTCGCACGGTTCGCGGCTCGGGCTATCGCTTCGATCGGCATGCCGACGTGTCGATTCGCTACGCCTCGACGCCGAGCCCCGACTTCTTCTAGCGAGCCGGTCGTCCCGTCACTACTGGGGCTCGGGTGTGCTCGCTCGCGGAGAGCTGACCGCGTGCGTTGCCGCCGCCGTGCGCCGGCTGGTGAGCTCGAGCGGCGCGGGCTCGCCAATGACGCCTTCGAACGGCCGAGTTGCGGTGACGTTGCGGAACCCGAGCATGACGGGCCCCTCATCGGTCTCAATCACGCGGCCCGCGTAGATGCCATCGAGCCCGACCGGCTCGCTGCGGTCGAGATAGAACGGACCAAGCGGTGTCTCTGCACGCGCGCTGTAGACGCCCGTACTGCGCTCGACCGCGGGGATACTGATGTCGGTGTCGAGGCAGGAGAAGAACAGAACGTGCGAGCCACCGATGCGGGCGACCTGCAACACCTCCAGTTGCGCGAAACCCGTTTTGCTCGCGAGCGGCGCCTCAACGCTCCAGGTCAGCAAGTTGTCCGAGACGGCGTGTCCAACGCACCCGTGGCCATAGCGGTCCGTCGCGGTGATGAGCATGTGCCAACGGCCATCGGTGTGGAGAAAGACCCAGGGGTCGCGGAAGTTCTCAACTCCATCGCGCTCGAACGTGGAATACCACCGTGCGTCGGCGACCACGATGGGGTCGGATGAAACCCGCTTCCAGTGGACGAGGTCGTCCGACACGGCGTGCCCAATGCGCTGGCGTGAGCCACCGACGACCGAGTCGATGCCCGTGTAGAACATCCGCCAGATGTCTCCGTGCTTGACGATGCTGCCCGTCCAGATGGCCTGATCGTCAAACCGACCAGCATTGCCCGGTGACAGTGCGTCGGGCAGGTGGTGCCATTCATGCAGGTCACGCGAGACGGCGTGCCCGACCACCGCGTTCACATGGCGAAGATCGGGGTCGCCGAGAGATCGCGGAGCGGCGAGGAAGAACGCGTGGTGCTGGTCGCCGTCGTGGGCGTACCACGAGTCCCAGATCCATCGCCGGGGGTCTTCAATCACGGTCGTGGGGCCTTTCGTGTGGGGTGGTCGACGCTAGTCTCGAACCGTATGCTCGAGGCCACAGAGGCCGCGAACGAGACGGAGAGCGCAGGATGGCGACAATCGGTCAAATCGCCGCCGAACTCGGCCTCTCGAAGTCGACCGTGTCGAGGGCGCTCCGCGGAATCCCGAGCATCTCGCAAGAGACCATCGCCCTGGTGCAGGAAGCAGCCGCGCGACTCGAGTACGTTCCGTCGGTCGCGGCAGCGGGGCTCTCGACGGGCCGAAACCATGCCATCGGTGTGATCGTTCCCTCGCTCAACCGTTGGTTCTACAGCTCCGTGGTGAGCGGCATCGACCGAACGCTCGCCGAACTCGGCTACGACGTCGTTCTCTTCGACCTCGATCGAAGCCAAGCGGTCGGCACCCGGTTGTTTGCACGCTCGTTGCTGAGGCGCCGCGTTGATGCTGTCATCGTCGTTGCCACTGTCTTCACGGCCGAAGAGCTCGCTGAGTTCGCCCTCCTCGACATGCCCATGATCTCCGTGGGTCCGCCCGTGAGCGGAATGCGAAACATCGGCGTTGACGACGCGGCCGTGATGGCGGCGGCCACCAATCACTTGATCGGTCTTGGGCATCGCGCCCTCGGGCTGGTCGGTGGTTACGACCCCGAGAGTCTGACCGTGATCGGCGCATCGGAGCGCGAGCACGCCTTCACCCGCACGGCGTCCGCCGCCGGAGCCGTGGTCGAGCCGACGTGGATGCTGTCGGGCGGATACCGCAGCGGCGTCGCTAAGCAGGTCGTCTTGCAGCTCTACCAGGGCTCGACCTGGCCAACTGCCCTCGTGTGCGCCTCGGACGAGATGGCGATCGGCGCAATGTTTGCGGTACAGCAAGCCGGGCTGCGCGTTCCGGACGACGTCTCGATTATCGGCATCGACGGTCACGAGTACTCGATCGACTACGACCTGACGACGTGCGCGCAAGACGTGCAAGAGCAGGGAGCGCTCGCCGCTCGTCAGGTGGTCGCCGAGGTCGAGGGCGCCCCCGCCCCGTCGGAGTTCGCTCCGGCCGACTTCACGCTTGTCGTGCGCGGGTCGACCGCGCCCCCGCGGCGCTCGAAATAGGGCCACGACGGCCACAGCGTTCACCTCGACCTACGTTCGAAACCAGATGGTGGACTCGCCAGCTAGCGCGTCGTTCGTCAGCGGCGCGCTCGAAAGCACAAGGTCGCCCTCCGGGAGCGCGACGGGCGCGTCACCAAAGTTCGTCACGCAGTTCCAGCCGTTGTCGCGTCGAAACCACACCACCTCATCGGGCGCGTCGACCCACGTGAGATTCTCGGTGGTCTGCAGCTCTCGACGCAGACGCACGGCAAGCCGGTACAGCTCGAGCGTCGAGCCCGTACGCCCGAGCTGCTGGTCAACCGAGTGCTCGGCAAACCAGGCAGGCATCGGAAGATGGGGGGTGCCGGTCGTGAAGCCGAACGCCGGCGCGGCCGCTGTCCAGGGCAACGGAACTCGGCATCCGTCGCGGCCTTTCCGTGCACCATGGTCGCGAAACCAGATCGGGTCTTGGATCGCGTCGACGGGCAAGTCAGCGACCTCGAGCAAACCGAGCTCTTCACCTTGATAGAGGTAGACGGACCCGGGCAGCGCAAGTGTCAGCAGCGTCGCCGCCCGAGCCCGTCGGATTCCCCGAGCCACATCTACCGGCGGTTCGGTTCCCCCCGAGAGCAACCACCGTTCCCGATCAGTACCGTCTGGAAGTCCGAATCGACTTGCATGCCGCACGACATCGTGATTGGAGAGCGTCCACGTCGACGACGATGCCGACGTCTGCGAGATCTCAAGGCTGCGCGCGATCGTCTCGTGGAAGGCTTTCGCGTTCCACGGTGTCTCAAGCAAATCGAAATTGAAGGCCTGGCCCAGTTCGTGCGCCGTCGCGTACAACGCTCGACGCGGTGCCGGCACCATTGCCTCTGCGACGGCGACGCGAGGGGGATCGTACTCGTTGAAGACCGACCTCCAGCTGCGGTAGACCTCGTGCACAGCATCCCGGTCGAAAAGCGGATGCGAGCCGTCGATCGGGTAATCGGCCATCACACCGATTGATGGAACGTGGGCGTAAGGCTCGGTCATGTCTTTCTTGAGCGCGTGGGCAACATCGATCCGGAAGCCATCCACTCCCCGATCCGACCAGAACCGCAAGGTGTGGATGAAGTCAGCCTCGACCTCGGGGTTGTCCCAGTTGAAGTCCGGCTGCTCGGGTGCGAAGAGATGCAGGTACCACTGACCGGCAGTTCCATCCGCAGCCGTCGTGCGCGTCCACGCCGACGGGCCAAAGTGACTCGGCCAGTCGTTGGGGGGAAGCTCGCCGTGCTCGCCGAGTCCGTCGCGGAACAGATAGCGATCACGTTCGGGCGAACCCGGAGGCGACGCCAACGCGGCCTGAAACCACTCGTGACGGTTAGAGCTGTGGTTGGGAACGATGTCAACGAAGATCTTGATCCCGGCCGCGTGCAGCGCCGCAACCAGGTCATCGAAGTCGTCCAGTGAGCCCAGCCGCGGGTCGACGTCGCGATAGTCATCGACGTCGTACCCGCCGTCGGCAAGGGCCGACGGGTAGAACGGACTCAACCAGACGGCGTCGATCCCGAGGTCTGCCAAGTAGGGCACCCGCGACATGATCCCGCGCACGTCACCGAGACCGTCGCCGTCCGAATCGGCGAACGAGCGCGGGTAGACCTGGTAGACGACAGCCTGCCGCCACCAGTTCGGATCATCGTGGGTCAGCGTGGGGTCATGGTCGGTCACTTCACCGCTCCCGCGGAGATTCCCGCGATGATCTGGCGCTGCATGACGAAGTAGAAGACCACGATCGGAAGGATCGAGATCACCAGGCCTGCCATCGCCAATCCGTAGTCAGAGGTGTAGTTGCCGTAGAAGACGAAGGTGCGCAGCGGGATCGTCTTCTGTTCGTTATCCAGAAGCACCACCGAGGGCAACAGGAAGTCGTTCCAGATCCACAGAGCGTTGATGATGGCGACCGTCGCCGTCACGGGCCCGAGCATGGGGAAGATGATGCTGCGGAAGGTCCGGAACGGTGACGCACCGTCCATTCCCGCAGCTTCGTCGAGCTCAAACGGGATGTTGGTGATGAACCCGTGATACAGGAATGTGGAGAGCGCGACACCAAACCCGACGTAGAAGAAGGCGATGGTGAACTGGTTTCCGGGGAGGCCCAAACCGCGCTCGCCGAACAGACCCACGAAGGGGATCATGAGCGCCTGGAAGGGCACGATCATCGACGCGACGAGGATGAGGAAGGTCACCGCCGAGAACTTCGTCTTCGAGCGAGCCAAGTAGTAGGCGAGCATCGATGAGGTGATGATGATCGCACTCACGCTCAACACCGTGATGATCACGGAGTTGCCGAGAGCCTGCCAGTAGTCCATGCGATCGATGGCCTCGGTGAAGTTCTCCCACTTCCACTCCGTCGGCCACGCGAGCGGGTCGTTGCGCACTTCCCGCTTGTCTTTCACCGAGTTGAGCAAGACCATGACGAACGGGAAGGCGTAGAGAACCGCGAGCACGCCCGCGACGATGAAGAAGAAGATATTGATGCGGTGCGCGCGCTTCATCGCTGGACCTCATAACGCTTGGAGATCGCGACTTGGGCAAGCGCCGCGATCGCGATAACGACGAACATCAGTACGGCCTGGGTTTGCCCCGAGGCAAAGTTGCCAAAGCTGAACGCTTCACGGAAGACCTGGAGCGAGATGAGCTCTGTCGTTCCGTAAGGGTTACCTCCCGTCAGGGAGAGGTTGAGGTCGTACGCCATGAAGGCGTTACGCATCGTGAGAAACAGCGAGATCGTGAAGGCCTGCGCCATGAGCGGCATCTTGATCAAGAAGAGACGCTGAACAGCGTTCGTGCCGTCGATCAGTGAGGCCTCGAGCGCCTCTTGCTCGATGCTCATGAGCGCGGTGATGTAGATGATCATCATGTAGCCCGACATTTGCCAGACGGTGACGATGACCATCGCCCAGAATGCCGTGGTGGTGTCGAGCAACCAGTTCTCGGCGAAGATCGGGATGCCCGTCGCCTCGGCGAGAACCGGGAAGGCTTGACCGAACAAGAACTGCCAGATCAGGCCGAGGATGACCCCACCGATGAGGTTCGGCAGGAAGAAGGCGGTGCGCAACCCGTTGACCCCGCGCAGCGGCATCGTCACGAGAAGCGCAAGGACGAAGCCCACCACGTTCACGAGAACGAGGGAGGCGGCCACGTAGGCGAGGGTCAAGCCCATCGATTGCCAGAAGTCCTCGTTCTGGAACGCTGCGATGTAGTTGTCGAACCAGACGAACTTGGTGATGTCGAAGCCGTTCCAGTCGGTGAAGGTGAAGTACACCCCTCGCCCGAACGGTATGACCAGCACCAGGATGAAGATCGACAGCGGAAGCAGCGCAAAGACTGCGAATCGCTGGATCTCTTGCCTACGAGTTCTCATGTGATTGTCCAAACTTCATTGTCTGACGGGCCTGATTCCATAACGGGTTGCCCGGGG